>NZ_CP084473.1 GCF_020405225.1 Natrinema sp. DC36 | reverse complement strand
ATTCAGTCTTTGCAGCCAGTATTACCAGTCAGTAACACTCATAATACTACGTAGGAATGTGTCGGTATGGGATGCTTCATTTGTGAGCGAGAGAATCCCGCAGTGCTCGAGGAACACCATATCGTGCCGAAGCGTCACGGCGGGAGCGATGCCGACGAAAACCTCGTGACACTGTGTGCGAGTTGCCATAGTGCTGTGGAGAAGCTGTACAACAAACGGTTCTACGTCGAGCTTGGCGTCGAGAAGGGCAAGAGCAACCGATTCGACCGGGCGATGGAACAGATTGCGCTAGAAGGTCTCCGATGTATGAGTAGGACAAAGAAACGGTATGAGTACGAGTTTGGCGACTTTCCACGGCATTTCAAATATCCAGACCTCAGTGAGGGTGAGAAAGCAGGATACTATCTGGGTTATTTAGACGCCTGCGGTGATGTGGCAAAGAGTGTTACTGAACAGTATGACTGCCGAGGTTTATCTGCACCGTCTTTGTCTCAGATAGATCGTGAACTCCCTGATTTCCCTGACGATCTGGAAGGCCGGACAAGACGGTAATTCGGCAAAGATGTGTGTACGACTTCGAGAAGTCCGTCTAACGGCTACGACTCATCTCGAGAATATGAGATGGTCTTCTGTGCTCTCTACAAGAGTGATATCGATCCGTTCCGTATTCTCTCGGGTGTTGGGACGCTCACATTGCAGACGATATCGGGATTGATTCCAGAGGACTGTAACGGGGTCGTCTACAGTTGATCCTCTCCGATCGGGAGTCACGGTATCTGGCAGGACTTTGTATTGCTTGGAATCACATGCGGCAGGACAAGAGAGCGTGGTATTCCGTATTCGACACGACACTCGAAGGCTGAGAATCGGCCGCCACCGTGACGGTCGGCCTCGCAGGGGGCAACAGAGCAACCTCCGAGCGAGCGGCAGACGCGACGGCTAGCGTTGGCTTTCGGGCGGCGCTGTATAGCGATTGTGGTGGCAACGGATCTTAGAGTAGGTCCTCATCAGAGGGCTCTCGAGGCTCAACAGACTGGTAGATGTCAGACCGTAAGTCCGCTGCCTTGTCCTCGGTGAGTAGATCAGCGTCCTCGAGTGTATCGATCAGTTCGGCCATCGCATTACAGAACCGCTCCGGGTCCTCGATACCAGTGGTGTCGGGATCATCCATACGTGACAGACCGGGCAGACGCTATTTAACGGCCAGCGCGCATGCGCGTGGTGGGCGGGCCGGTGTATCCATGGGTGTAGTGACTCGCGTCGATTCCAAGTTGCTTGGAATCGGAGTGAGGTTGATATAGGTCCAAGAGAACATACCTCATGTCGCGTATTCCCACACGCGACGCAAACCGATAGGCATCTACCACCACCAGTTGTCCCACTTCTCAACCCTGTCCGTCGGCGGGCTACCCCTCCCGCCGTCGGACCTTCCACTGGTTGAGCTTTCCTACTGACCGTCCACCAATTTGTGTTGGCGTTGGACTCAATATGATTGTGATTGTCTGTGTATCTGTCGCGTCATCCCCCACCACGCGACCTGTCCGCCGAACCCCCAGTCATCTATCGGCGGGCGGTTTTCAAACCCCGATCTTCCGGGCCACGAAGTACTTATCAAAGGTCGTGATACTCTCGCCTGTCGCGTTCCAGGCGCGACGATTCGATCATCCCTCCCGGTGGTAGTCGTTGCCAGACGCTCTCGCCGGGCTGGGGGCTCTTGGGGTTCTACTGTCGTGTATAGAAAGCGAGTTAGTTCGTGAGTGCGCCTCGAGCCCGTCTCCGACAAGCCGCGACGACGTCCGCGAGTAACAGGGCGACCATGACTGCCGTCGCAAACGCCAGTAGGCCTATAACCGCAACGGTGACGAGTTGGATGATCGCGCCAACGAGCACGGTCAGAAGGTGACCGATGCCGTAGATCACACGGAAAACCAAGAGGTAGGACTCGGCGTTCGGCGTCGTCTCGGTTACCAGTTCGACCAGCGACGGTGGGACCTCCCACACTGTCGAGTAGACCAGTACGTAGTCGAATAGACCCGCGTACTTCGCGAGCGCGTAGGCCACGATCGTTGCCGACGCGAGCGCGACAGTGAGCGTGATCGGGCGGCCCACGAGTCCGTGCCGTGTATCGTCGTTACTCGGCATCCGTGTCCTCCTCGAATGCCTCGCTCAGTCTGATTCCGGTGTCCACGTCTTCGGCGTGCCAGATCCAACCGCCGGTCACAAGAAGGCCGACGTACACGGCGAGCATGACACCGGTCGCGTGATACAACAGTACCAGCGAGTCGGACTGGAGAAACGCCGCCTCGGTCCTGGCGAGCGGAGACATGAACACTACGTAGGCGAGCGACCCCGCGAGAAATCCGAGTAACAGCCCGATCGGGAGTCCGCCCGCGACGTGTTTGGCGAGCTGCCAGCCCGAAAGGTCCGGACTCGAGTCGTTACTCATCGGCCTTACTCCAGTTCATAATTCGCTGTTTGCGTTCCGAGTCGGCCTCGCCGTAAATCAGCCACACCCCGAGAGCGCCGAGGAATACCGCCAGTCCAACGACGAGAGCTAACAGGACCAACAGTTCGTACACCAATTGTCCGCGAGGGACATAGCGTTCAAATCTTACAGGGGCCACCAACGGCTGCCGTGCGATATGGAGCCCAGCGAACAGTCGCACCCATCCGATCGCCGCGTGGAACACACAGAACGCGTCGAACCGTCTGTCGGTCTCGAGGTCGCTATCCATCGGTCGGCCACCCCAAGTGCGTAGCCGGCGACCACGATCGCGGCGACAAGCATGAGTCCGACGGCGACCCTGAACCCTGCCCGTGCCCCTTCGAGAACGAACACGACACCCGAGGCGGCAAACCAGAGCACCGTACCCGCGAGTTCCCATAGGTCGATCGGGCGGTTGCTCATCGATGCTCTGCCCCCATCCCCGGCAGGCGCTCGAGTAACCAGTTTGCGGTCACGACGTGCAACGTCGCCGCCTCGAAGGCCACGCTGTTGACCATGAGCCCGCGGTCTGCGAGCTGGGACTGCGCTTGAATCATCGCGCTCTGTCGGAGGTGTTCGGGAATCTCGCTCAGATCGATTTCGTGCGTGTTATCGCCCGGATAGTAGCCCTCCGAGACGACATATTCCATGTCGTAGTCCTCGCGAGCGCTGTTCGACGGGTGGGCGTTCGCGTGCTCGACGGCGTCGGCGATCGCGTTGACGTACCCGCGAGTGAGCCACTGTCGATCTCGCACTCGGACGGGAATCCGTCGGCCACAACGTCCGCGACAAGCCCGAGCACGCACTCATAGTCATCACGGGAGAGTCGCAGTTCCCCGAACGAATGTTTCGTCGCGACCTGGATACGCGCGGGGAAGTCCTCGTCCGAGTTGTTCAACACCGGCCCGTCCGCGTTGTAGCCGGCGTCGATCCGGTAGAAACAGTTCGCGCGTCCCTCTGTGACTATCGGACGGTAAGTACAGAGCGTGTGTATATCATTGATCGCTCATGCGCTCCATCCCATTGGAACTGAGCTCTGTTGTAACTGACGAGTAGGATACATAGGACACCGCGAAAACGGGTAGTAGCCAATGTAAAGCGCGCCCTCAGCGAGAACGTGGTCGGCCGGAGTAACAACTATCCCCACTGAAGGACCACTACGAGTCAGATGAGCAATAACGAGTCTGACTCACGCGTCGAAACGGTCGTTGAGTGGGTAATCGCAATTATCGGCATCGTCTTACTTGCGCGATTAGCGTATCTGCTGTTCAACGTTGTTTTCAACTTTTCAGAGACCTCGATTGGTCAGCGGCTGGCAGAAGGAACCCCAATCGAATTTTTGCTGGGTCTGAGTCCCCGCGCGATTCTCATACAGGTCGCTATCTTCGTGGTTATCGCAACAGTTCTTATTATAATAAACAGGAAGAAAGAAGTGTAGTACTCGGACACCTACTGACCAATTGTTTCACCCCAAATCAGATGGTGAGAATCCGCCTCGATGTGGTGAGTGATTTCGCTCAGTACAGGAGACCCACATACTGACGTAGAGCGTCAACCCATCTATATCGTGTTAGAAATCGCGTGCGAGGTACAGGACTCTCACTGACTGGCCAGGTCGTTCCGTCCACGGAGGATCGTGTTCCTGAGCCGAGGCAGATAGTGAGTGAGATCAGTCGTCGTGAGGATGCCGACGAGGTCTCCATCGTCGGTGACCGGGAGTCGCCGGATTGAGTGCTCTTTCATTAGAGCGGCAGCGGTGTGGATCTCTTCTGAGTTGGCAATCGTAACGAGTGGCGTACTCAGAAACGCAGTTACACGAATGGATTCGACATCAGCCCCTGCTGCCACCTGTTGCATGATATCGGACTCAGTTACGATACCGCTGTACTCGCCTGTCTCGGGGTCGACCACGATTGCTGATCCGATATCCTGATCCGCGAACAGTGTCGCCACATCACAGGCCGTCGTCTCTGGCGGAATCGTTTGAACTGACTGTGTCATCACATCACCGACGATTTGGTCAATCATACTACTCGTACCTGCTGGAGAGGGATAACCTTGCTGAGTAAGCATATCTACTGAACAACTGGTTCATTAGCTTCAGGATGAAACAAACAAAGCCGTCACGCTGAACTCATCCTCTGTACTCAGTATGATTTGACGAGCATCATCTGCACCTGATAGAAACTCCACCGAACTGTTCGCAGGTGTAGTTACCGCTCAGTGCAGGGAAGACACAATTCGGTCAGTGCAAAACGAAACCAGTCGCCACAGAGAAGCGGTTCCAAATCAGAGTATATTGAAATACTGCAATGATGCGATAACCGCAATTGCTAAAGCCAGTATCAAAAGCTGTATCTTTGGATCAACGTCTTTGCGAATTCGAAAGGCCCAATCCATGATTCCAACAGTCAAATAACTTCACTCCATCTACATGAATCTTGGGCAGGCGTCATGCCACAAGGTAAGCACATGTAGTGAGCATGCGTTTCGCGCTAAAATACATATGAAGAATAGGACTTCAACAGAGCCGAATTCAGGCAATGCGTCCGTGCCGTCATCCTAACTGCTTGACGAACTGCCGGCCGAACCACTCCCGTCCGCTTTCTCGGCCGCCTTCTCGCTGGCCTGTTCGGTTTTTTCGGCCGCGCTCTCGCCCGTCTGCTGGACCTGCTCGCCGGCTTTCTGCGATCCCTCCTCGACGCGATCGGCCATCGTCTCACCGCCCTCTTGGATCGTATCGGCGGCCTGTTCGGTCATCTGCTTGGTTCGGTCAGCGGTCTCGCTCGCCACGCTCTGGAGCTTCTGTGTCGCTTTCTGCGACTTTCGGAACCAGTAACCGGCCACGAACGCGCCGCCGATGAGCACCAGTAGCGGCAATACCTTTCGACCGCTTGACTTCTTTGCCGGCTTGATCTCGATAGTCTTGTCGTTCGACTCCGTGATCGCATCGACCACCGACTCTGGAATCTGTTCATCCATGTCGGTCTCCGAAGACCCGGCCAATTCTCTTAGCATTGAGCGTTTCATCGTATCCGATTCCGTCTAGAGTCCCACTGTCAAAAACAGTTCTACCGGCGTTTGCGGGCCGGAACACGCCTCTAGAACGGAGACATTCCGTTCCCGCCCACTGACACCCGACGGAATCCTGCCGAATATCGGCGCTATTGAGAGGCGATCCACAGCCGATCGCACGACGGCGGTGCGTGATCACAGTAGGCGTCGTGTTTCCTCCGAGCGACACTGAATAACGGGTGCTGTTTCACGCGTTAACGGTTCCACGGCGCGTTGGCGGGCTCGAGATGCGCGGCGCCCTCGATGGCGTCCAGTGTCGCCACGTCCTCGTCGTCGAGGCCCACACCGAGACTGAATGAGTTCTCCCGAAAGTGCGCCGTGCTCATGGCCCTCGGAACGGCGCTTACCCCTTCTCGCGGAGTCACGCGAGGCTGATATGTTCGGGGCTCGCCCCGTGCTTCACCTGTACTGAGCGGCAATTACGTGTGCAAACTGACCGCCAAAGGTTCTGCCAGTTTCGATAGATGTTTCGATACTTGTGCGAGATACAGGGCGCGTATCTTACAGTGCCTTCCATCTGATTCTACCGCAGATCTGGTTCCACCGCTGGAACCCAGGACGCTTCAATTGTTGATCCGATTGATGAACGACTACTAATCAGACCGGTAGAGAACGAACCACACTAGATAACGGCGAGAAGTCGAACAGACCAAACGATCAAGTCCATACTCCCACTCAGTCCACCGCTGGATCACCGAGATCTTTTTCATGGACCCATACTGTCGAAATTCGGG
Organism: Natrinema sp. DC36; assembly: GCF_020405225.1. Lineage (NCBI taxonomy): Archaea > Methanobacteriati > Methanobacteriota > Halobacteria > Halobacteriales > Natrialbaceae > Natrinema > Natrinema sp. DC36. Next base: position 314,099 of record NZ_CP084473.1, on the reverse strand, counting down.
TCCCCTCGACGCTCGTTACCTCAACGACGTGACCGTCGACCTCGACGCGGTCGCCAGGTTCTGGCGCGCGGTTGAGTTGCCCGAGCACCAGTCCACCGATCGTTTCGACCTCCTCGCTTTCGAAGTCCCCAGCCAGAGCATCGTTTACGTTCGACAATTGGACTCCTCCGTCAATGTCGTACCCCTCATCGTCACGCTGGCGTATCGAGGGTTCGCGCTCATCGAGATCAAACCCGTCTCGAAGGTCTCCGACGAGGGCCTCAACGATATCTTCAACCGTTGCAATCCCCTCAACCGCTCCCCACTCGTCGATGACTGCGGCCATCTGCTGGCGATCCTCCCTGAACTGTATCAGGAGATCGCTAATTGCCATCGTCTCCGGGACGATGAGAATCTCACGGGCGATATCACCGACTATCTCGGCATCCCCATTGTCCACCTCTGCTCGCAGCACGTCCTTGACATCTACGAATCCGACCACTTGGTCACCGTCGTTGGCATCAAGAACCGGATAGCGCGTGTGTCCGGCCTCTAAGACGATCGAATGAAGTTCGGATAGTGTGGCATCCGCCGGAACGCTCACCACGTCCGGTCGTGGGACCATGACCTCCCGCACTACGGTGTCGTCAAGATCGAAGACGCGCTCGATCATCGTCACTTCTGCCACGTCAATGTCCCCGCCCTCGCCGGATCGTGTTAGTACCCGAAGGAGCTCCCGCTCACCGAGTGTCTCATCCGTTTCGGAAGCGGGTGGCACACCGAGCGACCGCGTGAACGCGTTGGCCGCCCCGTTGAAGACGACAATTCCCGGATAGAGTATGTAATAGAAGGCCTTCATGGGTGGGGCGAGGAACAGCGAGAGTCGCTCGGTCTTGGCAATTGCGATCGTCTTCGGCGCGAGTTCACCGAAGACGACGTGAAGAAACGTGATGATACTAAAGCCAATTGCGAACGCGACGAGATGGATGAGATTCGCCGGGAGAACCGATTCCAGTACGGGTTCGATGAGCGCCGCCACTGCGGGTTCGCCGACCCATCCCAACCCGAGAGATGCGATGGTGATACCGAGTTGCGTCGTGGCGAGGTAGTTATCGAGATTCGTCATCACTTCTTGGAGCGTCCCCGAGCCGGGCCGCCCCTCCTCAACAAGCTGGTCAACCGATGTCCCCCGAATCCGAACGAAGGCGAACTCTGCAGCGACAAAAAAGCCGTTGAGCACCACGAGAAACAGCGCTAAGACGAGTTGTGCCGCCGAGAGCGCAACGTTTACCATCGGTGCTCCCAGAAAGTGCTGCCGTTCGATTGGAGTGTGTCCATATCTATGCATCTCGTCCCGTTCACTAAAATCCTATAAGTGATTCGCGGGTGACCGATTGCTGTCGGTAGTGGACTGGTCCCGTGGATTTAGAGGTCATAGACTGTCCTCCTCGTTCCGCCGACTGCCTGCGAACATGGGACCTCGACATTCAGTAGGCAAATCAGCATCGGGTCCTGCTGAAGAGAAGTTCTCGGCCTTGTTTAAATGCGTGATTTCACCGGGTGTGAGTCCTCGATAACGCGTTCGATGTTGCGGACGGCGGATTTCATGACAAGTTCACGGAATTGTCCGAACCAGGTTCGCGCCCAGAGCGTGTCGCCGTATCTGCTCCGGAGCCCGAAAAACACTGATTCAGCGTTCGAGCGTTGGTGATACGCTCGGTCCTTGATGAGCAGATTTTTCGCCCATCCCCGCATTCCAGGGTCGCGCTGCGGAATCAACGGTGTGATATGTTCCGCACGCAACCGCGTGCGAAGCTCCTCCCAGTCGTAGCCCTTATCGGCCGCGACAGTACTCAATACGTCGAGGTTCCGGGTTAACACCTGCCAGCCAACCTGTGTGTCGTGTGGTTGTTTCATCGAACAGTGTATATCTAGGACCGCGCTGGTTTCACAATCGATGAGCAGCGTCGTCTTCACCGCCTCGAATGTGTAGTCGATGCGTTTGGCGTAGTGCTGGCTGGCCTGGACGCGATCCACGCCGGTTGCGTCGATCGCTTGCACATCACCGAGTTCGTACAGCTCGAGGCGTTCGATCTCATCCGTGTTGACGAGACTGGATATCGTCTGGCATTATCGTTCCAGACTACTTCCGAACGCCGCGATTCGGTTGTTCCAACTGTCCTCGAGGAGAACCAGACACTCCTCGACGCCGCCGACACCCTTCTCGAGATAATCCTCCCGCCAGAGCGATATAGTGATCCCGACGACCCACTAGACAGCGTACTGTTCTGACCGCCGGACCCCCAGCGATTACTCGATCATCCGTCGGTCGGGCCGTGGCTGTGATTAGCAGCTGCGCTCACAGCAACAGGATCTACCGGGAACAACCAGGCCGTACGGATGGGCCCACCGCTTGAGCAGCAAGCACTTTCTCATACAACTCCGTAGGATTTAGTGAAGCGAGATCGCGTTGGCAGTCTAGCTGTTGTTCTTCCGGCTGGGGACGCCGTAATCGATGTGGACTTCCGGTGTGCTCGGTGATTCAGATGCCGGAGTTCCGTTCCAATCGAGAACATGCACGTTCGCCAGTTCTCCAGAAAACCGGAACCGTTGGACCCCAGTTTCGATCGTCCCCTCGACAGCATGTTCCGAGACCACTGTGGGTTCCTCGAGTGAGTTAGCCTCAATTGATTCGATATTACCATCGACGCTAATTTCGTAGTTGGATGGCACTCCACGACCGATCACTGTAACGATATTTGTCATCGTTCTCTCACTTGGCATACAGTGGTAGACTCAATTTTGCCAATATAAGCCTTCTCGTTAGCGAAACGGTCGGAATTTCCAACGCTCTCAAACGAACGAATATGGATGCATTACAACTCGACGTACTGATCTTCCCACTCTCGTCTATCCTGGATCGCTTGCTCCCCTGCGTCGCCCATCGCATAATAGTTCGTCCGTCGGTCGAGCTCGCCCTTCTCGACCAACTCTTTGTTGACAAGCGTGTCGAGGTTGGGGTACAGCCGGCCGTGATTGATCTCGCTCTCATAGTATTTCTCTATCTCCTCCTTGACATCTTGGCCGGACGGGCGGTCGGCACCTGCGATCACGTACAGGAGGTCTCGCTGGAAGCCGGTGAGGTCATCCATATTACGAGAGTATTCAACGATGCTGCATTTGACTTCTTTCCACGGAGAATTGTATGTCTTCGCACTGTGAAAGTAGAATATCGCGATCTGTTTGATAGGTTTTCCACTCAATCAAATACCGAAAACTGCAGCAGAGGTCGGTTCGAGAGTGTCATCGAACGATCCGCATAGCGTTCTTTTCACCGAATCTGGAGCGAACTATCCGTTCACTACATGTGCCAACATTTTGCTCTGCGCTCCCTCGCTAGCGCTCGGTCGCTCGGCAAAATGTTGATTAAAAGCACTCCTCCCTCCCCTACGGGTCGGTCGTCGGCCCGCTCGCTCACTCGGTTCGCTCGCGGTGAGTGTACACTTCTCCGCCTGTACTAAGCGAGTGGATCGGGCGTGCTGGGCGTGATTCTGAGATGGAAGAAGCCTACGCCTACCCGATTTACAGTCGCGAAGACGCTGCTGATGTCTTCCAGTTCGATACCCCGGTTGAGGAAAAGTCACTCGAGTCGATCGGCTCTCATTTCGGCCATCCGAAAGGCTTGGACTCGGACGCTGACTATACGACGAATCTCAAGAGTGCAAAGATGAACCTCGAATGGCTTCTGAATCGTCCATTACCTGTGAGTCCAAACGACGACTCTTACGGTGAAGGTAGTGGCAAACTGCGAGAAACCATCTTTCGATATGGTCCCGAGAAGGAACGAGAAGACAGGCGAATGGGAAGGACACGACGTGGTGGAATGGACTGGTGAAGAGGAATTGTATGAGTATTGGGAGTGGGACGACTGCTATTGTTCTCCTGACCAATAGTCTTATTGTATTGGTCGGTGTACCAATGGACGAGGATGGCCTCACTGACCGACGACGACCTCGATGGCGTGAGCGAGGGGAGGAAGTACTCCAACGGGACCGTCGTCCGTGTGTTTTGCATGCGGACAGACCGCGACGCGTACCCGTCTAGGTGGGCCTACAAGCTCCACTACGGCGCGACGGAGCCGGATCCACCCCGCACGCTTGACGATGGGACGATTCGTCGGTACGACAATTCGCACGAGGACACGAAAGGGCACGAACTGCACGTCGCACCGGACCCCGACCCAGATATAATCACGTTCCCCGGGATGGTCGAACTCTGGGAACGATTCTGGAGCGAGATCCCGAAATCCGAGTTCGAGGTCAAGTGAGGCCATCACACCACGGTGATTCCCATGAACGATACTACGCCGCCGCTGCATCCGATGGAGCGCGAACAGCTTCGGGCCGAATCAACCCTCGTCGTGACCGTAAAGTCGTCCAGTGAGTTCCACAATGATGTTACCGACGGTATCGAGGCGCTCGAGCGGGGCAATTCGGTGGATTCCACGCCGATGCTCTCGTTTACCAGCTACGACGACCTCATGGAGACACTGACGCCGCGCGTCCTCGATCTCATCGAGGCCATCCGCCGGGAAGAGCCAGCCAGCATCAACGAGACTGCACGGGTCGTTGACCGGGACGTGAAGAATGTCCACGAGGAACTCAGTCGGCTCGCCCAGCTGGGCATCATCTTCTTCGAGGAAGACGGCCAGAGTAAGCGCCCGGTCGTCTGGTTCGACGAACTCGTCATCAACCTCCCCTTCGATCCAGAGACTGGCGACACGGCGGCTGCCGCACCGTAGTTCGCCGTGCCAGCGGTGGCGCGCGATGAATGCGCGCTTTAGCGCGCAGAACGTGCGAGGGACGAGCGATGCGACCACAGGGAGCAAAGCGAGGAGGCTGGGGAGGACGCGAGCGAAGCGAGCGTGTGGTTGGACACACAAAAAAGAGGGCGGCTACGCTATTCCTAAGTCCACCACCGCCCGCGTTCGGGGAACTCGAGGCGGCTCCAGCCGGTCACAGCCAGGCTGCATCGCTCGTTGTGCCAGTTCTTCGCCGCGTTCCTGATCCGCACCGTTTCGCCCTCACTCACGTTCGTCTGGTATGAGTTCTCCCAGATCGTGAACTTCATCTTCTCGGTCGCATCCGCGATCAACCCAACTTGGCTGATCGACGGCTGCGAGGGGTCCCACAGTTTGATGATCTCGCCTTCCACGTCCACTTCGCCTGCCTCCACCTCCGGTACGTCTGCGAGGTCGACGATCGTTCCCGACTCGGCTTTCACTTCGTCCATCTCCTCGAGGGTTGCGTCGATCATCGACGTCCCGTCCGTCACCTTCTCCGCCAGTCCACGGCTCACTGCCGCCCGGCTTGGACCCCCACGCACCGTCTCCGTGATTCGCACCGATTGTGTGTTGACCTCCGCCAACTGCTCTTGCTCCAGCTCCGAACGGGGGTCCACCCGTTCGACCCGCCGCTCTCGGCGCTGCTCGACCACGATCTCTCGCGTCCGCTTCTCTCGCCCCTCTTGCGTTCCGAACGTCGCCTTTGCGCTGATCAACTCGAGTTCCTCCTCTCGAGCCCGAATCCGCTCTTCCTGTGCCAGTGGCAGGTGTCCGAACTCGTTCTCCTCACGTCCAACCACCGTCTCCGGGTGGTTCGTCTCGACTTTCGTATTGATTTCTTGCTCGACACTCGGCGAGAACTCCGGCGTCTCGTCCACGATGTCTTCCGCGAACGGATCTTCCACGCCTGCGTCCGTCTTCTCCGCAGCCGCATCTTGGTTGACAGTCGATTCAGCCGAAGTTTTATCATCTCGGAAGTTCGTAGAACTCATTGCTTAGCTCCGAAGGCGCTTTCCAACGCGTCTTCACTCCAACACCTCTCAGTCCCAACTATACTCGTCTCCTGCAACCGCTCTCGCTCGCGCCTTCAGGTCCCCTGAGGCGCGAGTAGAGCGGGACACTCACCCCCACCAGCCAGCACCGCGCGCCGAGACGACCGGCGCGAGCGTCCAGCGGAGTAACCGTGGGGGGTGAGCAGCTACGCCGCGCAACCCCTCGCGGTTACCCGCTGGCGTCGAAACCAAAGCCCGGCAGCACAGCGACCACCGGGAGCGAGCAGCCCGGAATGGTCGGTCGCGAGCGATGCAGAGGGAGGGAAGGCGAGCAGAGCGTGCCGTCCCGTTCACACCAGTCAAGGAACGCTCAAAGCACCCCAACTTCAGCTCTGCCTGGCGGGCTTTCGGGGTAATGTACTCCTCTTTCCCTCTCTTCTCGAGATATCTTCCTCCTCGAGCGTTACCTCCAGTCCAACCCCGATAGTCCGAGACACTCACACAGACATGTCGTAAAATAATCCTCACGTCCTCGACACGGATATCGAACAAACGACAAGTACAGGGTGTCTATGTATCATCGACCGATCACCGGTTCGAAGAACATACCTGAAGTAGTGCACGTGGACGGAACACTTAATAGCGACCGAACCGCATTACGGTTCATGAACCGTGACACCGTTCGGACATCGGATGGATGTGAGGGAACGTACGTTTGCCTCCCGATTCCGCTCGGTGACCGCGAGGCGTTCCGACACCGCGCAGCGACTGACATCCTTCACGTACTCGCAGATAATCCAGATACGGCCTTCTCGAACCGTGAACTCCACCGGTTGACGGAAAGAGGAATGTCGAACGTGAATGCCGCTGTTCTCTCCCTCGAAGCCCTCGGTATAATTCACGTTGATCGCGACGGCAGGTCAAATGCCGTACAGATCAACCCGAAAAGATTCGTTCACAGTGATGATCCTGTTACCACAATTCCGCAATCCGAGTTCCATGACCCAGTGCGAACTGTTCGGAATCGGCTTATAGACCGTATCGGTGATCATGCAGCGATTGTGTTGTTCGGGAGTGTCGCTCGTGGTGACGCCGACCGGGCAAGCGATATCGACGTATTCGTCGTTGTCGATGATGGTCGAATGGCGGCGCAACGAGCGGCTCACGACATTGAGGAAGATATCACGTCGGAACAGTTCGATGGAGATCGATTCGAACCGCACATCGTCGTTGAGACGCGCGACTCAGCAGTAACGCACGACCGAATCCGTGACGTGCTCGTGGAAGGGATCACGCTTCACGACACCCCAGTTCTCGACGCGGTGAAACAGGAGGTGTTCGCGGATGGGACTTGAAGACGTCGTTGACGCTGTCGAGCACGTTGAGTCGTTGTTAGCCGACGAGGAAACAGGCCCTGTTCAAGACTCGTTGTCGTGGCAGCAAACGGATGCTGACGTACAACTGGGGAAAGCATGTGCGATGCTAGGAACGTGCCGTCAATTACGCAGCGGGACAAATAACTACGTCAGTATTGTCGAGTTGTCGTTCAACGCCATCGAACGGTCGTTCCAGTTCTACTTGGTGGATCAGACTGCTGCTGAATCGTCTGATTTCCGAAAGCATGAGCAAGTGTTCGAAGACATCGAAAGTCGCGGGGTATTCTCTGATACGGGTGTGCCTGCCCGGATTGATGCGTTCCGATCGGAACATCGTGCCCGGATCTATTACGATATTGATCGACCCGGTCGAGATCTGGCAGTTGGGATGCACGAGCTAGCTGAGGAAGTTCACTCGTACGCTGTCGAGTTCGCCGATGCGCATTCCCGGTGTAACTGCAAGGAGCGCCACGAAACCAAATCCTAGGGAGCGAGGCGCGGGATGCCGAGCGGCCGAGGGCTTTCGGTGGAAGTGTACTCCTCTCTCCTCAACGAGGTCGTCTCCCTCATAACCATTGTTCTGTCGAGTGTCCCTTCATACCTTATTCTGAATTGAAGAAACGGTCCTCCCAATGACTGTTACTTGGACCTATCGCCGAATAATCGTCCCCATAGAGAGGATGTCTCTGAAGCGGTATCACAGTCGGACGTTGTCCCGGCTTGTTCTTCTCGAGCCTGCTCGATCTCTCGGTTACGCTCTGAAAGTTCGGTTCTGAGATCTTCGATCGTTGTCTCGAGGCGATCGATACGTTCAGTTTTCTGTTCGAGCGTGGCCTCGAGTTCATCGACGCGGTCAGTCAACAGTCGGTTCTTCTCAACCAGATACGCATGATTCCGATTCTGCTCCGAGTCGTCACGGCTAGCACTGGTCGACGACTCGCTCGTTCTGGAAACAGATTCGGTTGACGTATCTCGAGTGTCGGGATCGTAGAACTCGGAGGTACTCGCAATTGCTCGCTCGATAGTCTTTTCGCCATACGTAGAGCCGTCAGCGTAGTGGACTTCATCCCACTTGTCTCGGAGCAGTCCTGATTGGCGGAAAAGCCGGTCCATCGTTTGGTGGTCACCACCAGTCCAGAATGCCAGCAGACAGCACAATGCCATGTCCGCCTCTGACTGACTCTCGTAACCAGCAGTCGAGCCACGCCACAACCGCTCGAACTTCTCGCTGTTCGATGCGTTCCGTGCTCGCTCGAGCAGTTCCTCGTCCTTGAGGTCGACGTTGGTATCGGCTGCACTGCCCGTCGCTGCTTGCTTCTCACTGGAACTATAGTCTCCAGATTCGTGTTCTGGATCCGGTTCAGAGTCTTGAACGTACTCACGATGGATCGCTACCAGCGCATCCTGCCGACGTGCAACGCGAGTTGGCGTGTCCTCGAGGCGGTCGCCGGTAACGGTGAAAAACCGAGCGGTGTCGTACAGTTCGATACTGCCACGGCGGTTCCGCCCATCTGGGAGTTCTCCCTCGATGAGCACATGAAACCCAGTACCTGACGGAGAAATCTCCGTATAGGAATCGAGTCGCTCGATGATGTCCAGCGCTGTATCGTCGATGTCGCCGCCTTCGGGATCTCGACAGTCATCCAGATCTACGCCGACGATGGGATCATTGTCGGTAAAGACGAATCCGATGCCATCGGCGTTCTCCGTGTCGGCGTACTCAAGCGCTATCTCGAACGACATCCATGTCTCCGGATCCGTTGATGACGCGAACGCACCACTACCTGGCGTCACCGGTATCTTCGTCGGCTTCCCATCTCGAAGTTCTTCTTTCCAACAGACCCACTGGTCGCGGTCTCGCAAGTCTGCTGGGAGTACTGTCCTATCGAGTGATGCAATAAAACTCATTAGTGATTCCCTCGGGAGGCACTTACTGAATCCCTCGAACAAACTATATCAGGATACAGATAGAAATGTCGATTTTGTGTATAATGTTCAAGCTGCCTGTCCCCGCATCGTTCTGCGGATGGAACCCAGTGTATACTAGTTGGCTTTGGCGGGTTATTTTGCATGGACAGCACTCCCGTCATGCGGTTCTGCGTGGACAACTCCCTCCATAGAGTTTCCTTGGAAATCCAGTCTGCGTGGACAGATAATTCAGATGCTGTATTCTGGCTGTGTAAGGGGCTATCTCGGAGAGAATGGAGGACTCGATTCCCTCGAACAAGGATACCCGTAGAACCGCTATTACAGTACATCATAATTCTGTCAGATATCATTGTCCGAGGAGTGTCTGCCCCTCTTCTGTCAGGGAGAGTCCGACGTAGAACTGTACGCGGTCACCGTCCACTCTGGACCGGTCGGTCTCGAGGTTGACGACGTTCCGTAGCTTCCGGGTAAACCAGCCTTTGGTTGTCCCGTCAATATCGTGCTGGTCAGTCCAGGTAGCGTACGCCTGAAACAGATCATCCTGTGGAACTTTGGCTCCATCGGCCTGCCTGACGTACATTGCCGTGAACGCTTCAACACCGTCACCGTCCGGGTCGATGTCCACCGTCTCATCTTTCGATGGCGAATCAGATGCCTCACCATCTGACGGAGGATTTCCACCACGACGAATCGTCGAAACCTCAACTCGGCCTGAATCACCGTTGGAATCGTCGGGCCATAGCTCCTCGAAGTCGGGGTTCTCGGACAGCACATACGTTTCTCCATGCTGGAAAATCAGTGGACTACCGTCAGCTGGCAGAATCAGTACGATGTAGCTGTCACGTGAATAGTCTGCATCCGGCAACTCGATGTTGGGGATGAACGGTCGTTTGATGGGCGTCCAATCCTCTTCGAAATCGTCTTTCGAGTCATAGACGCAGGTCTCTCCGGGTTTGTGGACCGTGTACTGGCCGGTTTCTCGGTCGTGGCTATAGTAGGCCGGAACACCGTCTTTGGAGAGCGTACCCTCGTCTGGAACGCGGGCGAACTCCGTCTCGCCGTCCGAAAGCACGCGCTCGCCGTTATCGCGCGTCCAGACAGTCCGATTTGTGTCTGCAGTGCGTGGTCGAACGGCGGTTACTCCACCGTGAGCCGTCGCGCCACCGCCGAACATCACGAGCTCGTCGCGATTATAGAACTGCTCGGTGCCGTCCGCCCGCTCTCGCAACGGCGGCGAGAGGATGTTCTCGATTCGTTTAGCCCACTTCGTATCGGAGTCACCAGGCCGGACGACAAAGAGTGGTATCCGGTCGGTCTCGTGGGCCCGTTTGAGGTTCTGCAAGACCTTCGCTGGCCGGTCCGGTGTCGTCGTCTCGGCCTCGATGTTGAAGACGACGTCGTGGTTTGGGTGGGTCGCGGTGGCGTCGGGCTGCTCGCTCCCGTCCTGTTCGAGGATATTGACACTGAATCCGCGTTCGGTAAGCGCCGTTTCGGTATCCATGAGGACTGCATCATGGCTCGTTCCCCCTGCCGATCCGACAGTCCCCGTCTCAGGCTGGACTGTCGTTTCCCCCTCGTCAGAGAGGCGGGCAACGATATCGTCGTTCTTCAGATCGACTTCAAGCAACCGCGATGCTTCACGCACGTCCGGAAGGTCCTCGTATGCATAGTCGATGTCGGGCTGGGTGTTCTCAAGGCGGATCGAGAGTTCCTCGTCAACGGCAGTGACATCCACCCAGCCGTTTTCCGCCCGTACACCCTCCCGAATCTGTACTGCACGGATCGACTCCGCCATCGTTTCATCCAATATCTTCGTCGGGTTCGCTGCCTCGTGGGGGTCGCTGTAGATGAGATTCTGCATGATTTCAGCGTCGGTCAGCGGCTCGGTCCCGTAACGGTCCAAACTCTGCTCGATGATGTCGTCGACCGCATCAGCCGACCGTAGTGGTGGATACGGTGGGAACGAGCGGAGGAGGACGGGTTCTGAGTACCGACCGCCATCGAGAGGCAGTTTCGTCCAGACCTGATACTGGTCAGTTGAGATCAGGTCCTCTGCAGTGTAGTCTCGGAACCGCTTCATCAGGAGTTGGGCATCGTCTACGTCATTCACTGAGAACGCGATGAGATTGTCGCAGTTGTTCTGCATCGCCTTGAGCGTGTCCTCGTCGAACTGCGAGGGGTACTGAGAGGCGAGCGTCACGGAGAGCCGCATCGACCGAGCACGAGCGAGCATTGACTCGATATCGAGATTGTCGCTGGCGATGTCGTCGAACTCGTCACAGAGGACGAAATACGGATCTGGGTCGGTATCGCGTTCATACGACCGCTGCTGAATTGCACTCCAGAGATTCCGCATCACGCCGAGTGTGACCATCTTCTTGATGTCCGTATTCTCGACGGGCGTGCGGACGATAACGATTCGGTCGTTGTCGATAATATCGCGGAAATCGATCGTGCTCTCGCGGTGGGAGATGATTCGTCGGATGACCGAGTTTTCGACCCAGGATTTGATTCGCTTCAGGAGTGGCCGGACTGTCTCGTCATCCATCCGTGCGATTTCGAGACAGAACTCCTGCACATACGGATCGTCGACATCGAGAGCAAACTCTTCACGCCGCTCGGCGTTCAACAGCGTGAAGTACATGTCGATCACTGAGAACGGTCTCTCGGACTGCATCATCGCTCGTCCCATTGACTCGGTGATCGACTCCATATTGATGCCCCAGTACTCGTCCGTATCGAAGATCGCCTTCAGATTCTCGATGCGATTCTCAATCTCGTTTTCGCGCTCTTCCTCTGTATCACAGTCGGGAACCTCGAGGAAGTTCAGCCCGACCGTCTTGTCGTGCTTTGACGACCCAGGTTCAATCCAAACGACGTCGTCAAGACGGTCTTCGGGGAGTTTCCGCAGGAGCTCACGGGAGTCTCGCCCTTTCGGATCGAAGTAGACGAATCCATATCCTGAATACGCCCACTGGACCATCATGTTCAGCAACTCCGTTGTTTTCCCGTAGCCGGTGGTGCCCGTGATCCAGATATGCCGGAAGAGGGACTCGAATCGGAGCGGTGCTTCGCGGAACCCACGTTGCGCATCTTCGTCGTAGCCGATCCAAAGCGGCGCGGTCGACGTTGTGGCACCTGATTCGAACATCTCGCGGACGTGCGATCCCGCGACAGTGCCCTCACTGGCTGTTTCGGTGATGATAGGCTTCCCACCGACGTAGGTAGTATCTTGTTCGGTGATTTCATACGTTTTACTGACTCGAGACCGCGAATCTGGTGTTGGGTCGGACGTATCACTCACGTCTGCACGTTCGTCTGGTTCGGTCTGGAGATCGGCACTCGCCTCTTCGGCTCTTGTCGGTCCTTTCGAAGACGAGCCTGCATCAGAGTGCACCGACTGGTCACTGTTTCCACGACCGAAGAAGCGTTCAAACACCATCCTGCCCTCCCTGTCCAGCCTGGCGCTTCTGGGGACCGTCACTGGTCGTGTGTCGCTCATACTGAACGGCATCGGCGGGGACGCGGTCACCCCGTTGCGTGTATCGCCAGTCGATGTTCGGCGTCTCGATCTCGTTGTTCGGGATATGTGCGACGCCGGCGAGTTCGTCGACGGTCATGATCATGCGCCGGTCGGTCCACTCGCGGTCGGCCATCCGAGTGACGTGTTGGCGGAGTTGACTTGCACGCTTGCCCTGCTTCCGATGGTACACTGGCATATCGTCGAGACCCTGCTCAGTAATCGCGTTGTAGTACTTTCTGAACATCCCTGCGACGCCGCGCGCACGGGCCTCAGCTTCGTCTTTGTCCGCTGAGATTGCGACTATACGGATATTGACGTGGAACGCCTGTTCGCCGCGCTGCTGTTCGATGGTTCTCGCCGCCTGCTTGTCCTTCTCGCTCGCTGGTCGCGTCCGAGGATTCAACCATCCGACCGACGTTCCCTGGCGGAGCGCGTGGGCCAGGTCATCAACGCTGTTGTGCTTGAACTGGTCGCCGTCCGTCCAGGACTGCTTCGCCGGTCGAAAGACGACCTGCGTAACAACCTTACTCTCGTCGAGTGAGAGCATCTCGCTCGTGATCTCGCCGTATGGGTCCGTCTCGAATCCCTCACTATTGTGGTGGCGAATCGGGTAATAAGGAATCTTCTCCATCTCCAGCCATGCGCCAGCGACGTACTCGTGGGGCTCGATGACGGGGAACGCGTGGCCACCCTCGACGGGAAAGACCTCGCTGTTAGCGTAGTTATTCCCGACGCGGCGGCGGAACTTGTCGGCGGCTGCCTCGGTTGCAGCGTGCATGTAGAACTTGATCTTCCCCTCGTCGAACCAGACCTCGAAGGTGTGATGGTTGCTCATGTTCTTCCCCCGGAAGTTCGTCGTCACGTCGTGGACCGACTGGAGCAGTCCAGCGCCGTCGACGACTCCTTGATTCTCTTTGAAGGGTCGGATTCTGAGCAGAATACCGGGCGCACTCTCCGGGTGCTGGACGAACGGCTCTTCGAACTCTATCTGTGTTGCGTCGTACTGTGCACCGCCGCTGAAAAGCCAGCTAAACATCGTCATTCACCTCCTCGTCGAACCGTATTGCATCGTCACCGCTATCGGCGAGAGCAGATGTCTCCGCCGTGTCGCTCTGTCGCGCGGTCGCGACTATCGCCTCGATGATCTCGTCTTCAGTGAAGCCATTATCGAGAATTCGAGTCGCCTCTGCCTCACAGAGTCCATAGCGACTGGTGAGTGCGTTCATCCGCGCCTCATTTTCCACGAACCGTTCGAAGTCAACGAGTTCTTCAGGCTGGTCGCTAATCGCCTGTTGGATGAATTCCCGGTCGTCGGGTTCGTAGTTGATGACGCGCTTCTCGAAGTCGTCGGCGACGACGTGCAGCGGATACGTTCCGTGTTCTTCGACGCGAACAAGCGATTGACTGTAGCCGAGGTCTTCCTTGCCTGCATCAGCCCGTCGAACGTACCGACGTTGTTCCTCTGTGAGGCCGATTTTGTCGGCTGTCTCGTCGTCCAAATCGGGCAGTTTGTGAAAGACCTTGATTGGACACATCCCGATAATTTTCTCGGCCTGCTCGGTTTCGTAGAACTCTTGGGCTGTCTGAGAGAGGAGAACCATTCGAAGGCCAGCATGGCGCTGGTGCCGGAACGCCGTCTCGAGAAAGTCCAGGTTCGCCTGGTCCTCGAAGAGGTAGTGCGCTTCGTCGATCGCGATTTCGACGTTCCGTTGGGTGTTCTTCGCCTGTTGATAGATCGTCGAGAGCAGGAGTTGCATCAGGAACGTCTGGCGGTCGATTCCTGATGCGCTGCCCTCGATCTGACCGAGATCGATGTAGATGACCTTGTTGTCGCCCTCGAGGATATTGATCTCCGAGCGGTGTGAGAGATTTTCGTAGGCACCGCCCTCTCGGAAGGGCTGAAACGCGATTGCGAGTTCGTCTGCATATTGTGCGGCACGCTCGCGAGCGGATTCGGATGCCGCAATATTGTGCTCATCTGGATTCTCGGCGATATCACAGAGAATCTGATGGACGTCCTGCATCGTCGGTGAGTTCTTCGAGGTATGCGTCGAGACATCATCCTCGACGATCCCCGCTAGTCGGTAGGCCTCGTCAATGACATACGAGAGGACACCAGTCTCGGCTCCGAGTTCGATATCACGAGCGTCGAGGAAGTTCTCGAGAATGGCGTAGACCTCGTCTTTCTTCGCTGAGAGTGGAGAGATGCCACCGTTGGACTCGAGGACGTGCTGTGGCGTCTCTCGGATCTCGAGCGGGTTCAGCTTCGTGTCGCCGCCGACGGTAATCGTTTTCGCGTTCAAAGCGTCCGCGATACCACGGAAGCCGCCGACTGGATCGACGAGGACGAGCATCGTGTCGTTGTGCCGCTTCATCATCCGAAGGTGGCGCATGATGTCGCCGAACGTCTTCCCAGCACCCGGCATTCCGACAACGAGTTCGCTATGCCCAGTCTCGAGTTCCCACGGGTTGATTCGGATGGGGGAGCCGTTGTGACCGTGATAGCCATACTCGATGCCGCCGTCCATCATCTGGTAGTTCGACGAGAACGGGAACATCGCGCCGATCGCCTGATTCGTCAGTGTGGACATCCGATCGCGACCGAGTTCGTTCGTCCCGAGCGGTGACACTGTTGCGAGGCCACGTTCCTGCCACCGGCTCGCAACCTTGAGCGTACAGTTCGCCGGGGCATCCTTGACGATCGACCGCAAGCGAGTCGTCTGATTGTCGAGCGCTTGCTCGCTGTCAGCAGCGAGGCGAATGAACACGCCACCGCGGTAAAACGACGCTTTGTTCGCGCGAACAAGCGACCGCATGTATTTCGCCTGATCGATATCGTCCTGAAGATCTTCGGATTGGAGGCTGTTCGAGTCGTGCTGATTGATCTTCAAATCCGAGATCCAGTCCGCCATCATGTCTTGGGCCGACTGGCTGTCGAACGGGTCGAGGTGGATGCTGATATCCGTCTGAAGGTCGGTCTCGAGCAACAGACGCTCGAGGAGGCCATCCGACGGTTCCTCAGGGAACTGTTCGACCCAGAATGTACGGACGTACGCCTCGTCGTTGATCACGGCGTAGGTCGTCTCCCAATCGACCGTCGCCGGGGCGAGAACCGACTGGTGCATCGTCGACGTATCTGGCAATCGATCGCCGGAGGAACTCGAGAGATCCTCGTCGATAGTATCTTCAGTACGATCGTCCGAGGCCGATTCCGGCGTACTGGTCGGTTCGTCCATTGCATCGAGGACATCATCAGGGTCGGGCGTTGCTGGAACACCATCGCTAATCCCGTGGGAGACGACCGGGAACGTGCCGAGTGAATCCGTGATATCAGCGTACTCCTCGGGCTGACACGACCAGTACTCCTTCGTGATCCGAGCGAGGTCGTATGCGTCGACCGGACTAATTGAACACCGGTAGAGCGACGAGCCGCTGCGTCGGAGCTGTGTGAGTCGTGCCTCGAGTTGCTCTTCTTTGAGCCGCTCACGCTCGGGGTCAGTCAGATCATCGGTCTGGAACCGGTCGAAGAATCGACCTACCATGGGCATCTCTGCGAGATAGGCGAGGACGCTATCACCCGTCTTGTCGAATTGTTCGACATCATCATCGTTCACTGCAGTGATGAGGTAGTACTCGCGAATCGTTGTCGTCTCTGAATCGATATCTCCGCTTTCGGTCGTGTTCGCGGTGACGTATTCCTCGAGAAGCCGCTTCAAGACCGGTCGTGACCGAACATCAGCGTCACCGAGTCGTTCCTGGTGTGAACGGATAACATCGTCATCGTCGACCTCTCGGCTGGTGATATAGATCTTCACCGGGAAGTCCACAGTCGAGTTAACGAACTCAGAAAGCGACTGGACAGCCTTCGCCCATGCATCGTCGTCCTCGAGGGCCATGTTCGCTGGCTCGACTTTCATCGCTCCGACGAGTGCACCATCCGTTCGCTCGACAGCGTGGGGATATACCCGTTGTAAGCGAGTCAGATACCGAACCTCGCTGTTGTCCTCACCACCGTGGGTATACTCCTTGTTCTTGAGCGCCCAGCCGAACCGGGCAGCGAGCCACTCGGTGAGCCATAGGTATCTGGGCTTCACCTTATGGAGCAAGAATAGGAGGATCGTGAGCATAATTCCGAAGCCCAGTACCGGGATCGTCAGTGCAGCAGGGACGAACGTCGCTGCAACGACAGTGACGAACGCCACCGCGAGAAACAGCATGAGTTCGCCGATCGTGTACCCTCGGAAGAACGCCGTAGTACCGCCCAATGACTGATGGATCTTTCTCGTACTATACTCGCTATCAGCTGTATTCGTACTCATCCAAAATCACCACCGCGAGACCTTCTGTTTCGTGTTCTTGAGCCCGCGCTTTGCTCGAGTCGATGTCTTCTGTGTGGCCTTACGAGCGTCATCGGCGACTTTGTCTCGCATACGGCCCGTCTTCGACTTCCGCAGATTGTTGTACCGACCAGCGTGAGCCTTCGTTGACCGAGCCGATGCGCCGAGCTGATAGGCTTTCGAGTTGCCACCTCCAAGCGTCGTCTGGCCACTCTTCGTTACTGCGCCAACCTGATTGTTCGCGTATCCCCGATGGACGTTTCGGGCACCCCGGACAGCCTTTCCGGAGGTGCGTTTTGCCTTTGCAGCCCCAGATGCGGCTGCTGCAGGATTCGTTGCCGAGACGCCCTTCTGTGCGACGGTCCGTATTGCTGGGCTGCTCCAGTACACCGTCATGATCATCGTGATAATCGCCGCAGGAATCAGCGTCAACCCGATGAACAACGAAAAAAGTCCATCAACAGAGGTTTCGAGACCACCGACCTCCCAGCCGATTCGGAAGAGGATGGCTGGCGGAATCCCAGCGAGCACTAAGCCTGGATAGATCCCTGAAGCCTGACGTGCCATGTTTGCCGCGGGACTAAATGGCCAGACTTCCATCGACCAGAGAACGCCCAGTAGCGGCATGATCGGCGTCAAGACGCAGAGTGCGATCCACCGGAGAGCGACGACAAATCCTGCAATAACTAAGAAGAAGTTCGATATGACGACCATCGCAAGAATGGTGAACATGCCTCCAAGCGAGGATTGGATGAGGCCACCGAGTCCTGCCGACATCTCGTCGATTGGGGCAATCGTCATACCTACTGCGTCGATGAACTGCAACGGAATCGATACAAGTGGAAACCAAACAAAAGTCCCCATAAATACGAGACCAAGTCGTCGCAGGAGCTGTTTTCGTCGGTACTCACTCATCGAACCTGCCCGGAGTCCAACGAACGCAAAGGCGATAACCGACAGCATGATCGCCAGCGGCATGATGTATGAGAGGTATACGTCTTGGTACAGACTCTCCCATGGCGCATTGTCCGGGGTTCCAACAACCATATACCCCGAATCCGATTTTGGGGTCGGAACTCCGACGATTGGACCTAAGATCGCTTCATAAATGTCATTGACAAGGCCGAGAAGTGCATCGGTAAAATCCTCGATGACGTTCTCGATTGCATTCTCAACTTCGTTTTGAAGCCATCCCATTCAATTCTCACCCCCATTAGATATTGACTCATTTGGACTGCCTTCTACAATAGAAAGCTCACACGACTGATCACCATCATAGCGGAGTTGCTGAGTATAGGATGGATCTCCACCTACCTGTACGACAGCCGTCACCGCCATCGGTTCTGTGCCGAGTTCTCCACAGTCAAGTGATCTAACTGCGTTTCCGGTTCGGTAGACAGGACGTTTTGATTGAACTGTAGTCTCCCCCGGCGGTAAGCGTGTCTCGTGAAAGTATGACTGCGATTCCTTCGATTGCAGTCGAGCAACTGGAGCACCTGCCCACTCGAGTTCAGTGAGTAACGACGGTATCGTCCCCGTGTTCTCAATAACGACTGCCGCATATGTCTCCCACTCGGACGAATTCTTGTCCCACTCCATGTCGGGATTCTCTGCCGCCCACAGGACATCTGTGATCGTACAGTTAGCCTCGAGCGTGAGTGTCGTTGTATCGACCTGATTGTCTCCATCGAGGGCGACTAGCTCGTATTTTCCAATGGGGAAGTCATCTTCATATTGGCCAAGAATTTCGAACGATGTCTCGGTCTCGCCATTCTCGAGACGTTGTTGATCGTACAGCTCTCCACTCGGATCAACGAGATTGATGAACTCAACCGACGTATCATCGGAAACTTCGATCTCGAGGCTCTCCTCCGCTATTTCGACGGATGTGAAGACATCACTGTCTCCAGCACTGATTCCGTTCCCATCTGTACTATTGTTCGATGGGTCTGACCCTGACGCACAGCCAGCAAGAGTGGCTGTACTAACGCCGAGGGTAGCAAGGACTGACCTGCGAGCGATACGACTGCCGTCCGTATTGGAGTTTTCTGTCATTGTTGATCTGTAAGTCCGAGGAACGTGCCTCCGGACAGGTAGTCGAAACCGTAGACGGCCAGAGCAACCGGCAGAAACCAGAGCAGTGTTACGAGAATCAACTGAATGATCTTCTGGAAACCGGGATATTTCGGTGGAATCTTCGCCCGGTCCTCTGCTGCGGAGTACAATTGATTCGCGCGCCACCACTCCGTTGGAACGTACTGCCCATCAACGACTACAGACGGCCGGTTCTCGAGTTCGAGAACGGTCATTCCACTAGCGTTGACGGTAGCGGACTGATTCCCAACTTCGACCCGGCCGGTTGTGACCGGATCGCCGGTTGCCTTCTCTGTGACAGTTGCCTGAACGAGGGCTCCTGACGAGTTCGCCTCGAGGACCGTCAGCTCGAGGTTCGTTTCGCGAACGGTTCCATCGTCATCGATCGAGATGGACTTCGACTGGCCACGGACGATGCCGTGAACGGTTACCTCGTCAAAGGTCGCTGCTGGAAGCGTCTCCGATTGGATAGCGACTGACGTTGCGTTCACATAGCGATCGACAGTCGCAATATCGATCTCGTTCGAAAGGGAGGGACCGTCTTGTTCACTTCCCCAAGTTTCTTCGATAACTAACGGCGGCTCAGCAGTATCCGTCGCCTCGCTTGGCATATCTGGCCGTTTCTGCGTCGGTACGGCGTGGATTTGCGCTGGGCGGACGGATGAGTTCTTCAGGGTAGTGTCCCTTTCCGTTCGGGACACCATCGTATGCCAGCCGTCTACTCCCACGGAGTAGAACCGCCAATTTCCCCGAAGACGAGCGGTACTGTCAACATCGATTGCTGCCCACGTAGTGCCCGGATGTACGACGACACCAGTGCGGTTCTCGTCGCTTTCGAACGTCACGCGCTTCCCGTCACTATTGTCGATCCGAGAAACGACCGTCTGACGGGATTCGGTTGCTGTTACCCGTTCGCTCACATTCTCGGTTTCAGTCTCCCACGCCCCATCACAGGATTCTGCATCACTGTCGTAATCATCGCACGTTCGTATTTCATGGCGAAGGCGAACGGAAATGGCAACGTCCACGGAGAGGTTCTGCGTCCCTGACAGCTCACTGTACTCGAGAGTAGAGCGATGATCGTTACCGGAGTCGAGTACCCGACCGTCTGCCCGTAGTTCGACACTGTCAATATCTGTCTCAGCAATCGACCACTGATCGCGAACCGAGCCAGTGGTATCGTCATCTGGAACATGCACTCGGTAATCGGTTATCGCGAGGACCTCTCCGTCTGGAGCGATGTACTGTGTCGAGTTGATTCCTGAATGCAACACCGTCGACGGCTGGACTGCAAAGATGCTCGCGTACGCATCCCTGACGTAGAGTCCGTCCTCGAGCTGTGCTTCCTCAGGATGAACTGATGTCTTCTCATTCCCAGGGGTGAAATCCTGGACGTCGCCACTGTTCCAGGTTTCGACGGCTTCAACCGGCTCTTCGAACGGAACATCCGTCGACCCTGCGAGCCGAGCGGAAAACTCCGCGTCGGAAGAAACGGTATCCGTGAACTCCTCACTTGAGCGGTCCCCTCTATCGATGTCTTCCGACCACAACAGCGGGAACCGCGTTTCGTTTACACCGTAATCCGGTCCGTCAGCAGGAATAGCCGTACTCGAGTTTGGGTCAACTGCAGCGACACCTGCAGTCAGACTCGCAACGCCTCCGCTTACGGCGAGGAACGCGACGGCAATGACGATCACACGTGATGTGGTCATTGAATTTCGGTGAAACGGTTTGTTTGCTGTATTAGAACGGTTTCACACAGTCAGAGAAGCCGAATCCCATCTGACTGCCGACCTTGTCGATGAGTTCCGGTGAGATCAGCGCGAGGACGAGGATCCCAAATCCGATACCCGACATCACGAGTTTCTCCTTGGCTCGATTCTTCTTCTCAGGGTTCCCGCCAGCGCGCATGTACGAAAGGCCGGCTCGACCGATGTAGAAGCCGGTCGCAGGGAGGCCGAGACCAGCAACGGCACCAAAGACAATGCCGATACCGGTCTCAACGCCAGTACCACAGTACACATTGCCGACATCCGACTGCGCAACTGCTGTCCCGGAAAGAACGACTATCAGAGCCGCCCATACCGTGGCCGAAACCACTGTTGACCTCACCCAACTGAGCAATTGTCGGGAATCACTCGATCGGCTGTACGACGAATCATGACGATTACTGAGCGGTTCGGACGAACTACGTGAAGAACTATTACTCATTATAGTGGTAATCTGCATGGACTATCTCGAGCAGCGCTTCGAGGGCCGCGATATCCGTCGTCATATCGGGTAAATGACCCTGTTCAGTTTCCGTGCCACAAAGAGCAGTATTACGGTAGGCCGTCCGTTCGGCCAATACCGTTCGAAACCAGTTAGACGCATTTACCCCCGTATCTCTGGTGATCAGTACTGTGTCGGCACGTTTCCTCAAACCGATCGTCTTTGTACTGTTTCCAATCATATATACTATCTTGAATGTTCAATTGAATTGTTGGTCGTTACACTATATAGATTTTTTGTTTCCATCCAAATTATTTATATAGCAATCGGTCGAATCAAAGAGACACAACTGATCAGACGGGAACTACCTTGGCAGCAGGTGTTCCGAGTCTACATGGTTAATCACTAGGAGCGGACGATCGAGACTCATGAACAGAATCGCCCGTGGGCCGAACACTACCGCGCCAAAATCGAGGAATTGTACCCAACGGATGTCGTCGAACCGGAAGTTCAGCAACTCAGTAGAGCGTCTCCGAACGGAAGTTCGACAACTGCTTGCGGAGTATAGTGCAGATTCGGAACGAGCGAACAGCTCACAGCCGAACGACCTCCAGCAAGAGACGCTCTTATCGAAACTCCACAAGGCACGCGAGGCAAGTGGCCAAGACCGTCTGAGCACGGAGGAAGTCGAAGACCAGATGCTCACGATGACCTTTGCTGAATATGAAACCACCGCCGCTGCGCTCGGATTCGCCTGGTACTCGCTGGCGATAAATTCTGATATTCGGCAAGCGTTCCACGATGTACTCGATGCTGTTCTGGAAGATGAACCACCGACACCTGAAGACATTGCAAACCTCGACCTCACAAACCGAATCGTCACCGAGCCCCTCCGACTGTATCCCCCCATCCATACGATTCCCCGGGAGACAACTCGAGATGTCCAGGTCGATGGCTACTGGATTCCGGCCGAGGAGGAAGTTCATCTGTCCATCATCTCGACTCATCGTGATGAGCGGTTCTACGCCGATCCCTGTCATTCCGGCCCGACCGGTGGACAGATGATTTCGAAGAGGAACTCACTGACCACGCGTTCATCCCATTCGGTTGTGGTCGTCGGACGTGTATCGGTCGGGAGTTTGCTCGCCTCGAGGCGACGCTGGTGCTGGCGACGATCGGTCAACAGTGGACTCTCGAATGGGCTGATGGGGACCCGACGATCACAATCGAACCGGAGATCACTACGCAGACAAAGAACGGCCTCCCAATGCGGCTTCGGCAGCGATAGGCAAACGCAATACACAAGTACGCAATACACGAGTCGTACAGAACGTTAAATAGTTCAGTCTACCCAGTGATATCGTCGCTGAGTTCGTGCTTGAGGAACGGAAACAGTCAGGAAATAACCCCACTCTTTAGGAAGGGTGGAGAGTAGAAACGTCCGACTGGCGTGTGCAATCACCAGACACAGGCTACGTATCCAGTGGAGGCCATGTCGAACCATTACATCACAGCAGAGGAACATCTGCCCGACGAGGACCTGACGGAGACGACGCTCCAGATCACCGATGCCGAGACGAAGCGGATCTTCGAAGCGCGGGTTCGAATCGCCCACGATCCCCATGAGCTCACCGATCCGCGGCCGCTACGGGTCGTTACCGGACCGCACGAGGACGTCAGCGAGGAACGGTACGTCGAACTCATAGACGAAATCGCCTCGGAGGGAATCGACGAAGACCGCCTCCGTCGGCTCGCGGGCGAGCAGGAAACGACCTCGAACATCGTCAACACTCGATCAGACGACCTCAAAGTGATTCTACGCTATCTCGTCGAATCGGGCCAATACGATTCGACGGCCGAGGCACTCCGGGAAATCTCGTTTCAGTACCTCGCTGAGAATCGACCCGCACTGCTGGAAACGTACGAAGACGTCCGAACCGAGTTCGAGGCCGACCCGCTCCGTCGTGCCCTCACGGACGAGGAATAGTCATGTCGGCCGATTCATTTCGGGAGTATCTCCGACTTCTCGAGGACGAGGACGCCCTCGTTTCGTTCGCCGAGTTGGTGTCGTGGGACCTCGAGGCGAGCGCGGTCACGACCCTCGCTAACCGGACTGACGGTGAGGTCCCGATCTTCGAGTCGGTCGAAGAAACGACGATCGACGCGGCGCTCGTTGGCGATCCGTACCGCGGTCCGCGATGTCGGCCGTGGGAACACCTCGCCCGGGTGTTCGAACTGCCGGCTGGCCTGTCCGGAGCGGAGTACTACGAAGCGGTCATCGACCGGCTCCGATCGCCCCGCGAGCCGCAGATAGTCGACCGGGACGCGGCCCCCTGCAAGGATGTCGTCCACACCGGGACGGATGTCGACCTCCTGTCGATTCCCTGGCCGTACATCCACCGGGGCGACGGCGGGCGGTACTCGAACCTCCACACCGTCGTCGGACCGGACCCGAAGACCCGGTGGGGCCACTGGTCGAGCCACCGAATGATGATCCACGACGACGACCTCGCGAGCCTCCTCTTTCTGGCGGGCGAGCAGGCTCCGAACCTGTACTATTACGAGTACGAACCGCGCGAGGAGCCGATGCCGGTCGCGGTCGTCCTCGGTACCGAACCGGCCGTCCAGTGCAGTACGGAGATGTGGATTCCGACCGGCCGAAGCGAGGCTGCCTTCGCGGGCGGACTGAAAGACGGTCCGGTCGACCTCGTCTCGTGCGAGACGAACGACCTCTACGTCCCAGCGACGGCTGAGCTGGTGCTCGAGGGCCGCGTGCTCCCGAACGAGCGGCTCGACGAGGGGCCGTTCGGCGATTACTTCGGCTATATGAACGGCCCGCGACGGTCCATGCCCGTGTTCGCGGTCGACGCGATAACCCGTCGAGGCGAACCGCGAGTACCGTTTTGCGTCGAGGGAACCGGCGTCGGCTACGGCCAGAACTCGAGCAGCACGCTCCAGACGGCCGCGGCCGGCCCCGACGCGACCCTCGGCCTGCAGGCGGCCGGCTTCGACGTCGCGCTGGCCGTCCCGTGGCGGTTTACCTCCCAGACCGTCTGGGTCATCGCAACGGATCGCCCGTATCCGGGCTACCTCCACGAACTGGCGAACTTCATCTTCACCACCTGGGGGATGCTCCACATCGATTTCTTCGTATTCGTCGACGCCGATGTCGACCCGCTCGACCCGCGCGCCGTGCTGACTGCGATCGCGCTCGAGGCCGACCCGGACGCTGACTTCCACCAGTTCGGCGTCGAGCGCATGCCGAAGGTGCCGCTCAACATCTACCAGACACCCGACGAGAAGGGCAGTGCCGATGTCGGCACCTCGAAAGCCAAGACCGCAAAAGCATACATCGACGCCACCAGTGATCGTCCAGCGGGGGACAGTGCCGGAGACGAAGAACTGCGAAGGCGAGCACAGGAACTCCTCGTCAATGCGGGCGTCTCGTCGGAGGCGTTCGATCTCCTCGAGTGGGGAGGTTATGGGGCGCGATGATCCCGTTCGCACAGTACCTGCGAGGGCTGGCGAGCGACGGTGATCTGATAACCATCGACGAGTCCGCCGACGTACCTCCGGACGTCGTCGCGGCGGAAGCCCTTCGTGCGAGCGGGCCGGCAATCCGATACCGACGAGCCGACAGCGTCGATCTCGCAAGCGGGACGTTCAGCGGCCCGGATCAGATGCAACGCCGGGAATCGAAGCCGTGGTCGCGGTTGGCGCTGGGCTTCGGCCTGAATCCCGATGCATCGTTCGTCACCGTACTCGATACGATTATGGGACTCGGCCCGTCCGGCGGCGACGCGAACCCGACGTACGCCGGACAGACAGCGTCGCGAACCGTCGATAACGTCCAGGATCTGAACCTGCCGCGGGGAACCGAAGACGTCTGGCCTTCGTTGACGTTGGGCGTCGCGTCGGTATCGTCATCGGAGGGGTCACACTGGGCACCGATCCACGGCTCCGTCATCAGCGACGATAAGCTCCGCGTGCGCACGCCGGCCGCGCTGTCGTCGCTGCTGGACGACGACGGAACGCTCTCGATCGCGCTCGGCGTGCCGCCGGCGGCCGTCGCGACCGCCTACCTGCTCGCCGTGACGGGGTGTGTCGACGTGCCGGTGCAGGCCTGCGGCGTCGCGGACGATGTCCCGTTGGTTCCGACGAACGGCGGCCTCGTTCCGAGTGCGACGGAGATAGTCGTCGAGACGACGGTCGCGGATCGGCACCCCGACTTCCAGTCGGATCGGCGCGAAGCGTGGGAACACGGCGTCGCGAGCACGCCGCTTTCCCTCTCCGTCGAGCGGGTGATCGCGACCGATGATCCGGTGATCCCGTTCTCGCCCGTCGGACGACCGCTTGCGGACGACCTGCAACTCACGGGACTGGCGACGGCGGCGATGTTGTACCGTCGCGTCAACGATTACTGGGGCATCTCACCCATCGAGTGGGTTCTGTTGCCGGCCGAGGCCGAACTCGGGATCTGCTTCGTCGCTACGAATATCCTCTACGCCGGCTTCGAATGGCAGCTCGCTAACCTCCTCTTTACGTTCTCGTCGCTGTTCGATACCGTCATCATCGTCGACGAGGGCGTCTCGCCGCACGATTTCGGACGCGTTCTCGGCGATATCTGGGTGAAGGCCCATCCGTCTCGGGACTGGATTTTCAGCGAGCCGTCCGCGCCAGCAGCGAAACGGCCACGGTACCGTCGGGATGGAACGACTGGCGCCCGGCTGTACGTGAACGCGGCTTGGGACCCCCGTTGGGAGGATTCCTACATCGCCCCGCGGGTCTCGTTCGAACGGTCGTTTCCGGTGTCTGTTCGCGACGCCGCCCGGAAGACGTGGAACGACCGTCACGATGCGGCGGCCGGAAACGGTGACTGAGGTGTGGAGACGGCCGTGTAGCCATCGCCCCTAATACATTAGTATCCTTAAGACTTGTAAACGAAACCGTTTACGCATTATGGGATCGGTACAATATCTCTATCGTGTTTAGTTGTGTGTAGTATATGTCTGTTTCACCCGCAGAATTTACCACCATGATTATGTAGGGGAACGGAATCCGGTGCCGTGTATGGTATCCAGCCACAACCTGTCCGACTACGAGGCTGAACGGGAGCAGTTCTCGTGGGAAGACATCTACGCGGAAGCCGACTGGGACGCACCGGGGGAACTCAACATCGCATACGAGGTCGCGGACCGACACGCTACTGACCGTGAGAAGGTCGCGCTCTACCAGGTCGATACCGACGGGGAGCTCACAAAGCTGACGTTCTGGGAGCTGGCAGACCGCTCGAGCCAGTTCGCGAACGTCCTCGAGGATCTGGGAGTCGAGCAGGGCGACCGCGTGTTCTCGTACATGCCACGGATTCCGGAACACTACGTGGCGCTGATCGGGACGCTCAAGCGGGGCGCCGTCTGGGGAAGCGTCAACGAGCGCTTCGGTCCGGACGGCATTTCCTACCGACTCGATGACTGTGAGGCGAAAGTCGTCGTGACGACGACCGACAACCGCGACACCGTCGAAGACGCGCTCGACGACGCGCCATCGGTCGAACACGTCATCACCGTCGATCGCGGCGGCGGTGCGCCAACCGACGACGTCATGTTCAATACGGCGCTCGACGGCGCGAGAACGGCGTACGACGCCGCTGAGACCGGCGGCGAGGACGACGCCTTGCTGTACTACACGTCGGGGACGACCGGCCTGGCGAAAGGCGTCCTTCACAAACAGCGCTGGGTGGCCGGCGTCGCCGCGACCCAGAAGTACGCCGTTGACCTCCAACCCGGTGACCTCTACTGGAGTACCGGCGACCTGGGCTGGCTGACGGGCGCGATCAACACGCTCGGAGCCTGGTTCTGGGGGGCCTCGCTGTTCACGTACGAAGGCGAGTTCGACCCGAAGGAGTGGGCCGACCTGCTCGACGAGTACCCGATCACCGTCCTGTTCTCGGTCCCGACGGCGTACCGGATGCTGCGGGAGAAAGAGGAGGTTCTGGCGGACGTCGACCTCGACCTACGCCACGCCCTCTCGATCGGCGAGCCGCTCAGTGCCGGCGTCGTCGAGTGGGGCGAGGACGAACTCGGCGTCACCATCCTCGACACGTACGGCCAGACGGAGACGGGCAACATGATCATCAACAACTACCCGACGATGGAGCTCCGACCTGGCTCGATGGGCAAGCCGCTTCCCGGAATCGAGGCCGACATCGTCGACCCCGAAACCGGCGAAGTGCTCGAGCCCGGCGAGACGGGTGAGATCGCCCAGCGGGGAGACTATCCCTGTTTCTTCGCCGAATACTGGCAGAAGCCCGAAAAGACTGCGTCGTGTTTCGTCGACGGGTCCGACGGTGAGTGGTACCTCTCGGGTGACCTCGCCCACAAAGACGAGGACGGCTACTTCTGGTTCGAGGGGCGAGCCGACGACGTCATTCTCTCGTCGGGCTACCGGATCGGCCCGTTCGAGGTCGAGAGTTCGCTGGGTGAACACGAGGCTGTCGCCGAGGCGGCCGTCGTGCCCAAGTCCCACCAGGAGCGGGGCAACATCGTGAAGGCCTACATCGTGCCCAGCGAGGGCGCGACACCCTCCGAGGATCTCAAGGAGGACATCAGGAATCACGTGCGCGACGAGTTGTCGGCCCACGAGTACCCCCGCGAAATCGAGTTCCGCGAGGAACTTCCCAAGACGGTCACCGGGAAGATTCGTCGCACCGAACTGCGGGACGATGCAGAGGAAGAGGCCGAGGCGTCGCCGTAAGCGCCCGTCTCGCGAGACGACCTGTCATGAGTGATTCGTTCGACATACCACATAATGAATTTCGAGTCTACCGACGAACGTTCGATGATCCGGTCGACCGCGGAAGCGGTCGCGGCCGAATACGGGCCGGAGTACTGGCGAGAGAAAGAAGAAGAGGGCGAATTCGCCCAGGGGTTCTGGGACGAACTCGCGGAGGCCGGCTTTCACGGACTGTTGGTCCCGGAGGAGTACGATGGCGCCGGCATGGGCATGCAGGAGATGGGCTTAGCGATGGAAACGCTCTGTGCCGAAGGCTGTGGCATGGCCGGGACCTGGTATCTGGTTCTCACCGGGGGCATGGCCGCCGTCGGCATCCGCGAGAACGGCACCGAGGCCCAGAAGGAGCGGTACCTGTCCGACATCGCCACCGGTGAGCGAAACTTTTCGATCGGCATCACCGAGCCCGAAGCGGGAACGAACACGCTGAACGTCGCCACGCGCGCCGAGAAGGACGGTGACGAGTACGTTCTCAACGGGAACAAGGCGTGGATCACCTTCGCCGATCGAGCGGACAATATGATCCTCGTCACACGGACGACCCCGCGCGATGAGGTCGACCGTGGCACCGACGGTATCAGCCTGTTCATCGTCGATATGGACGATCCCGGGATCGACGTCTCTCCGATCCCCAAACACGGCATCAATTATTCGAAGTCCTGCGAAGTGTTCATCAAGGACGTTCGCGTGCCCGAAGAGAACCTGCTCGGGGGAGAAGACGAAGGCTGGTGGGCACTCGTCGACATGTTGAACCCCGAGCGCATCGGCTTCGCCGCGGCCGGAACGGGGATCGGAAAACTGGCCGCCGATACCGCTATCGAATATGCCAACGACCGCGAGGTGTTCGGTGCCCCGGTCGGAAGCCACCAGGCCGTCTCGTTCCCCATCGCGCAGGCCTACGCACGGATGGAAACGGCTGCGCTCATGCGCGAGAAAGCCGCCTGGCTCTACGATCACGGGAAGGACTGTGGCTACGAGACCAACGTCGCGAAAGCGACGGCCGTCAGCGCCGGGATCGAAGCGGTCAAGCAGTCGATGCAGGCCTTCGGCGGCTGGGGCTACGCGACGGAGTACGACGTCGAGCGCTGGTGGCGTGAGATCAACCTCACGCGCCTGGCGCCGGTCTCCCAGCAGATGGCGTACAACCACATCAGCCAGCAACTCGGTTTCCCCAAGTCCTACTGACCATGTTCGAGAAAGTACTCGTCGCGAACCGCGGCGAAATTGCAGTCCGCGTGATGGCAGCATGCGAAGAACTCGACATCGAGACGGTGGCCGTCTACAGCGACGCCGACCGCGACGCCGGCCACGTCGAGTACGCTGACGAGGCGTACAACGTCGGTCCGGCGCCCGCCAGCGAATCGTACCTCGACCAGGCGGAGATCGTCGACATCGCCGAGCGAGCCGGCGCGGACGCGATCCACCCCGGCTACGGGTTCCTCGCGGAGAACGCCGATTTCGCTCGCCGCGTCGAATCGATGGTCGGGGTCACGTGGGTCGGCCCGCCCAGCGACGCCATGGAGACGCTCGGCGAGAAGACGAAGGCTCGGTCAGTCATGCAGGAGGCCGGCGTTCCGGTCGTCCCCGGAACGATCGAGCCGGTCGACGACGCCGAAGAGGTCCGCGAACTTGGCGACGAGTTCGGTTACCCAATCGCCATCAAGGCCGAGGGCGGCGGTGGCGGCCGCGGCATGAAGATCGTCCGCAGCGAGGCCGAAGTCGAAGACGCCCTCGAAAGCGCGCGGCGCGAGGGCGAGGCGTACTTCGGCAACGATTCGGTCTACGTCGAGAAGTATCTCGAGGCGCCCAAACACATCGAGGTGCAGGTGATCGCCGACTGCCACGGAAACGTCCGGCACCTCGGCGAGCGCGACTGTTCGCTCCAGCGCCGTCACCAGAAGGTCATCGAGGAAGCTCCGAGCCCGGCGCTCGACGCCGAGTTGCGCACGGACATCGGCGAGGCCGCCCGTCAGGGCGTCCGCGAAGCCGGGTACGCGAACGCCGGGACCGTCGAATTCCTGGTCGAGGACAGCGAGTTCTACTTCATGGAGGTGAACACCCGCATTCAGGTCGAACACACCGTCAGCGAGGAGGTGACCGGTATCGACATCGTCCGGTGGCAATTGCGGGTCGCCGCCGGCGAGGAACTCGCCTTCGCCCAGGATGACGTGGAAATCGACGGCCACGCGATCGAGTACCGCATCAACGCCGAGAATCCGGCCGCCGACTTCGCTCCCACGCCCGGGCAACTAACGACCTACCGACCGCCGGCGAGTATCGGCGTTCGCCTCGATCACGCGGTCGCGCAAGGCGCGGAGATCGGTGGCGACTACGACTCGATGATCGCGAAGCTGATCGTCAGGGGCGACGACCGCGAGCACTGCCTCGAGCGCTCGAAGCGCGCGCTCGAGCATTTCGCTGTCGAGGGCGTACATACGACGATCCCGTTCCACCGACTCATGCTCGACGACGAGACCTTCGTCGCCGGGGAGCACACCACGAAATATCTAGACCGGGAACTCGACGACGATGCACTCGAGGCGGCCGTCGATCGATGGGGACCCGCGGAGACAACCGGCGGCGATGGCACGCGGACCGAGACCACGGAGGTCACCGTCGAGGTCGACGGCCGTCGGTTCAACGTCGTCATCGAGGGCGGGGTCCCGCAAACGACAGCCGGAAACGCCGACGGCGGGACCGCTACCGGCGGTGAGTCGGGATCGGACGTGACCCCCGAGGTCGCCACCGCCGACGCCGTCACCGCCGAGATGCAGGGAACTATTCTCTCGGTCGCCGTCGAACCGGGCGACGAAGTCGCC
This sequence comes from Natrinema sp. DC36, assembly GCF_020405225.1. Classification (NCBI taxonomy): domain Archaea; kingdom Methanobacteriati; phylum Methanobacteriota; class Halobacteria; order Halobacteriales; family Natrialbaceae; genus Natrinema; species Natrinema sp. DC36. The sequence goes on along the minus strand of NZ_CP084473.1, from coordinate 283,207 downwards.
GCCGGTGACGTCGTCTGCGTGCTCGAGGCGATGAAGATGGAGAACGACGTGGTCGCCGTCAGCGACGGGACGGTCGAATCGGTCCCGATTTCCGAGGGCGATTCCGTCGACATGGGCGACACCCTCGTTACGTTAGAGTGAACACAATGCGAGTCAGAATTTCAGACGACGCGACCGAAGCACAGGCACGGGCGATCGCCGAGGCGATGGCGTCGCAGTACCGGGACGACGTGACCGTCGTCACCGACGGCGGCAACGAACTCGGCAGCGCGTCCTACGACGGTGGGTCTGACGCGACGGCCGGCAGCGGGGTCGACGCGGCAACAGGGACCGAACCGAACGCGGACCTCGGACCGACGGCCCGCGAGGAAGCACTGCTCGAGGAGATCGACGAGATCCTCGAGGGCGGTCCGGAGAAGTACCGCGAGCAACTGCCCGAGCAAGGGAAGTTGTTCGTCCGGGACCGGCTCGACCTCTGGTTCGGCGACGACTTCCTCTTCGAGGACGGAAAGTTCGCGGCGTTCGACGACTGGCATCCGGGCGGTGCGAACGCCGACGAGGACACCGACGACCGGCTGCCGGCCGACGGTCTCATCACGGGCGCCGCCGAGTTCGAAGGCCGAGACGTCCACTTCATGGCCAACGACTACACGGTCAAGCGCGGCAGTATGGCCGCGAAGGGCGTCGAAAAGTTCCTTCGAATGCAACAGCGCGCCCTGAAGACCGGTAAGCCGGTGCTGTACCTGATGGACTCCTCGGGCGGTCGGATCGACCAGCAGACCGGTTTCTTCGCGAACCGCGAGGGAATCGGGAAGTACTACTACAACCACTCGATGCTCTCCGGGCGGGTTCCCCAGATCTGCGTCCTCTACGGGCCCTGTATCGCCGGGGCGGCCTACACGCCCATATTCGCCGACTTCACCGTCATGGTCCGGGACGTGAGCGCAATGGCGATCGCCTCTCCGCGCATGGTCGAGATGGTCACCGGCGAGCAGATCGACTTACAGGAACTCGGCGGTCCAGACGTGCACGCGCAGTACTCCGGGAGCGCGGACCTCATCGCCGAGGACGAGGAGCACGCCCGAGAACTAGTCGCGAAACTCATCGGCTACCTGCCGAACAACAGCGACGAGAAGCCGCCCCGAACAGACGGACGGGTGCCATCCGACTCCCCGGCGGAGATCGACGCTATCGTTCCGCAGGAGCCCAACAAGGGCTACGACATGTTCGACGTTATCAACCGGGTCGTCGACGCCGGGTCGACACTCGAGTTGCGACCGCAGTTCGGGAAGGAGATCATCACTTCCTTCGCCCGGATCGACGGCCGCCCGGTCGGCATCGTGGCCAACCAGCCCGCCCACCGGGCCGGCGCGATCTTCCCGGACGCCGCGGAGAAGGCGGCCCAATTCATCTGGACCTGTGACGCCTACGACATCCCACTCCTCTACCTCTGTGACACCCCTGGCTTCATGGCCGGCTCGCAGGTCGAAAAAGAGGGCATCCTCGAGCAGGGCAAGAAGATGATATACGCGACCTCGTCGGCGACGGTCCCCAAGCAGTCAGTCGTCGTACGCAAGGCCTACGGTGCGGGCATCTACGCGATGTCGGGGCCGGCCTACGATCCGGAAAGCGTCATCGGCCTCCCCTCTGGCGAGATCGCCATTATGGGGCCCGAAGCGGCGATCAACGCTGTCTACGCCCGCAAGCTCGCCGAGATCGACGATCCCGACGAGCGCGAGCGTGTGGAGCAGGAGCTCCGCGAGGAGTACCGCGAGGACATCGACATCCATCGGATGGCCAGCGAGGTCGTTATCGACGAGATCGTCCCGCCGAGCTCGCTGCGCGAGGAACTCACCAACCGCTTCACGTTCTACGAGAGCGTCGAGAAGGACCTGCCCGACAAGAAACACGGGACCATCATCTGACTGTGACGGGACGCTACTACGAGGAGTTCGAGGTCGGCGAGACCATCGAACACGAGAAGCGACGGACAATCAGCGAGCGCGACAACCAGCAGTTCTGTGATATGACGATGAACCAGCAGCCGCTCCACCTCGACGCGGAGTTCGCCTCGGAGACGCAGTTCGGCGAGCGGCTGGTCAACGGCCTTTACACGATGAGCCTAGCCGTTGGGATCACGATTCCGGACACGACCGACGGGACCATCGTCGCGAATCTATCCTACGACAACGTCGAGCACCCGAACCCCGTTCACCACGGGGACACCATCCGCGTCCAGTCGATGGTGACAGACAAGCGCGAGACCAGCGACGGCGAGCGCGGCATCGTCATCATGCACGTCGAGGTGTTCAAAGTGAACTATCCTGACGAGCTGCTGGTCTGCGAGTTCGATCGGACGGCGCTCTCGCTGAAACGAGAGCGCGAAACGTAGCGATTCCGGTCGACCGGGGCCGAAACGGTACGTACCGGAGATTATTCGACGACGTCGACTATCCATCGCCATCGCTGTTCGACGGTTCCCTCGAGACCGTCGAGCAGGTCGCGCGCCTTCGCGACGCGTTCTTCGCTCTCGATTTCGGGTAGAGGCGCGCCGCCATCGCTGGGATAGCGTGGAAGCGCCGGACGTCCGCGGTCGTCGTTGCGAACCGCTAGGTGCCTGCGGTGACGGTGAACACATCGTCGGGCGCTGCCTCGATCTCGTTTGCTCCTGACTGCGACCGCGACTCCCAGTCGAGGGCGGCGAAGACGTGCGTACTCGCGCCCATACCGATCCTGGCGTCGAGGACGGTCGCGAAGGGACCGTCCGCTCGAGCCGACATCTTGGCGGCCAGCAGCCACGCGAGCGCTGTGAACCGGCCGGTTCGCCGCTCGGAGGCGTCGTAGGCGGAGACACTCTCGTCGAAGTTAGCCCGAACGACAGCCTTCATACGCTCTGAAGCGACGGGTGGCGGAATAGGCGTTCCCATCGAATAGTCGAGCACATTCGTCCGTCTCGCACTCGAATCGACGGATAACCTCGGCTCACGCGACGAGAGCGAGAGCACACAACGGGCAGGAAGAGCTCCGTTCCGTTCGGATTCGGACGTACAGCGCCGGCTGTCACTCCGCCTGTCGGGCGCGTTCCACAATGCGCTCGGCCTGTGCGATGAGCGGAGCGTCGATCATCTCGCCGTCGACTTCGAACACGCCCGCGTCCGTCTGACCCTGCGCGTCCAGCACGCGTTCGGCCCACTCGACGTCCTCGTCGTCTGGCGTGAACGCGTCGTTGATGATCGGGACCTGGTCGGGATGGATCGCCATTTTGCCGTCGTAACCGAGTCCCGCAGCAAACGTCGTCTCCTCTCGAAGTCCGTCCACGTCTGTGTAATCGGTGAAGACGATGTCGATCGCGTCGACGCCGGCGGCGCTGGCCGCGATCACGGTCCGCTCGCGGGCGTACAACACCTCCGTTCCCTCGCTGGTTCGAATTGCGCCGATGTCTGCCGCGAGGTCCTCCGCCCCGAACAGCAACGCATCTGTCGCGTCGGCCGTCGCGATATCGTCGGCCCGGAGGACACCAGCAGCGGACTCGATGAGCGACAGCACCGGGAACTCGGCGTCGCGTTCCTCGAGCAGCCGATCGACCGTTCGGACGTCCTCGGCTGCCTCCGTCTTCGGGAGCATCACGCTGTCCGGGTTGGGCCCCTCGAGAACGACCTCGAGGTCGATCGCAGCCGAGATGCCGATCGGGTTCACGCGAACGCAGACTTCGCTGTCGGACTCGACGTCGTCGAGCACCTCTCGGACGGCCTCGCGTGCGCATTGTTTGTCTGCCGGGGCGACTGCGTCCTCGAGGTCGAAGACAACGACGTCGGCGTCGCTCTCGGCGGCTTTCCGCATGAGAGCGGGTTTGTCACCGGGGGCGAACAGCACGCTTCGACGAACCATACTGCTAGTTGGCAGGTCTCTCGATTAAGTTGTGCGGTATTTCTGAGCCTCTGGTGGAAACGCTCCGTCGAAACTTACGGAAGAAGAGTTCGAACCCCCCTCAGTTGGCCTCGAGATCGAGGTCGGAACCACCGAACGGATATCGAAGAGCGAACGCTCCGACTGACGGTCAAGGGGATTGCAGCAGGAATGAAAAATACAGGTTGACATCTCCCTCCACCTGAGGGGGGGATGAATTCCGAGTCACGCAAGCCGGAGATCCGCGCCCTTCCGACTCTCCGATTCCCTCAGCGTTTGGATAGTAGGGCCTGCAGTCTGCTCCCCGTTTCTCTGGTTAGATCCACGTAATGGTCGTGAAGCTTCTTTTCGAGCTCCGCTACTGGGGCTTCCTCGAGGGGAGTTTCTTAATTCCATCTGTTGTTCCGGGATCCATCAAAAAGCGCTCATGTATCGTGCTCTGCGAACGCATCGCCGGCGTCTTTGGCCATTTCTTTCACCTCGATATGTGAGTAGGACTTCCGAACTACTTCCTCGCTGTTATCGAGAAGACGAGCAGCGGCAGTGAAGCCGCGCTGTCGGACCATTACCTCGCCGGCACCGCGACGTCCACCGTGTGGTGCGAGATAGCCGTGTTTCCCTTCGAGGTCGATCTCGGCTTCCTCGCACAACAATCGCATGATTCGGCGAGCACCGTCCGTGTTGATCGAGGACGGCGCTAATTCGTAGTCACGGAGTGCGTCGAACACGTCCAGTTGGCCCGTGAACCCGTCGACGAACTCCTCGATATCGTCCGCGGGCCAATCATGTTCTTCACGGAGTCCCGCTCGAAGCGTCTCGTAGAGCATCGGAAGATGGAACGTCGGAAATACCGGCCAGTCGTCCCCAGCCGGGTCGATCAGTTCTTCGTATCGCGACATGAGATTTGTCACTTATTTCGTCAGCGATCGATCGGACCAGTTCTGTTTTTTCGCGAGGACGGTCATCTTCCGATCCTCGAGGGAGACGTCACCCCACTTGAGGCCGTTGCGCCGCTCGTCCTTGGGATCAGCAACAATCTCTCCGCCGCGAACCCCGGAGTAGCAGAGGACGTAGACGAGCGCTCGGTCCCGGAACTCCTGAATAGCGTCGAACCCCTTCTCGTCGGCAGCATCGTGTGCGCGTTCGTCGACGTACCGTGTGATCAGTGACCGGTGTTCGTCGGTCCAGGCCTGCTGATCCCCGGACGTCGCCCATCGTTGTCGGGGAGCGGCTCCTTCGCGACGTTCCGCTGGGGGTAGTTCGCCTCGAGGAGCCCCTCGCGAACACACCAGCCGATGTAGGCGCTGACTTGCGCGTAGTACGTTCGAACCGTCCCCGGTGCGAGGTCCCGGCTTGTGAGCTCGCGCGCGTATCGCCGGAAGGTTCGCTCGTCGAGTTCGTCGAACGTCCCGCCCGAGTGGGGATCCCCCTCGAGCCACTCGAGGAAGTCGTCGACGCAGCGCTCGAGATTCCGCTGGTAGTTCCCACTTCCCTTCCCACCCTTCGACTTCGATCGAAGGAATTTTTCGAGCGGTTCTGCACTGACGCTGATTCGCGATTCACACTCGTTCACCCTCGAGAGCCGATTTCCTGCTGGATTCCATCGTTCGTGGTTCGGAAAGGGAGCCGACTCCCATAAAATCACGCTTGATTATTGAGTTAATCAAGTGTATTAAGCGAGACCAGCTATTCTGGCGTTTCGGCAGTTTAAAGGCATATCTGCGGTAGAATAGTTCGGTACGAGCGGCTGTGAGATCAAAATGCATGGGGTGTCACCCCGACTGGCCGTGTTCAGATTAGTTGATTCCATACGTACGCGTAGCTCTGGAGTCAAGTTTTGGCGGTATTCGGTTCGGCGTTTCTGAAACAATTTCCGAACTGGTAGGTTCATCGTTTTACTTCTTTAAAGAGACGTTCAACGGCGTTCCGATTTCCGTGTGTTTCGTGTCGAAATCGGAGGCCGTGTCGGTTGAATGCAGCTATCAGTCACGGTCCAGAATCGACGAGAAACACGGCGTTGTCGACATCGTGTTTCTCGGTGAGTTCAGAGAGAAAGATCGAGGTAACACCCTCGTTCCGCGTCGGAAACAGCCTAACGTGGAGAAATTTGTTCGTTTCGGGATCGACAGCAGCGTACAGCCAGTAGCGCCGATTGTCGAGGTGGATCACGGTTTCGTCGAGTGCGATGTGATCCGGCTGGGCACCGTCTGTCGGCTGTAAGTCGGCTTTTTGGACCCAGTTATGAACGGTCGAGCGCGCCCGTTCGACACCGAAGCACTCTAAGACAGAGACAGTATCTGAAAGTGATAATCCGCACAACTAGAGTGGATACTGAGTTCCATGAGCTCGCGCGGTGTCTGCTCGCGCTCCACAAAATCTAACTATCTCGATGCTAGATCCGGTGAGGCGGTGGAATTCTGGCATAGCTCAACGAATTCTACCGCCTCACTCCTTCAAACTCTAATCTGACAGCGCCCCCCGACTGATTCGTAAGGCAGAAACGTGTACCCGGAGGAGAGTGACGCAGAGATGACCAAGTTACTTACGGTCCTCGGCGTGACGGTTGTCATCTTTGCTATCGCTTACATGGTGTACGGTCGATTCCTGCATCGATCGTTCGACCTCGACGAGGATCGTACGACGCCTGCACACCGCCATCGGGACGGCATGGAGTACGTGCCATCACCGAAGGCCGTACTATTCGGTCACCACTTCTCTAGTATCGCTGGCGGGGCAGTGATCATCGGTCCGATTACTGCGGCACTCGCTTGGGGGTGGGTCCCCGCAGTACTTTGGATCGTCGTTGGAACGGTCATCTTTGGCGGGCTCAATGACTTTGTGACGCTGGTCGCCAGTATCCGTCATGATGGACGCTCGATTGGCCACATCTTCAACCGCTACGTCGGCGGCGATGGGAAGCGAATGCTGCTGTCGATCGCCGTGGCCGCGAACCTGCTCGTCATCGGCGTCCTCTCGTTCATGACGGCAGTCATCTTCGATGCCTTCCCGAGTGCCGCGACGGCAAGCGTCTTCTACGTTGTACTTGCGGTTCTGTTCGGCGTCTATTGGAAGCGCCTCAATCTGCCGTTTCTGGTGGGATCGATACTGTTTGGCGCGGGCGTCATGGCCGGTGTATTCCTCGGTCTCGATCACCCGCTCGTGCTGGTCTCGGACGGCACGAGACTTCCCATTCCAACGGTGATGAACCCCAACGTCTCTGCGTGGTTCCTCCTTATCCTCGGGTATGCGTGCGTCGCTAGCGTCCTTCCAGTGTGGGTGTTGCTTCAGCCGCGGGATTATCTTTCATCGTTCCTGCTGTACGCCGGCCTTTTTGGGATGCTCCTCGCCGTCGTCATCGGGACCATCTTCGGCACCGCTACAGAGCCATTGACCATGAACCTGCAGCCGTTCACCGGGTTCATGAGTGACGACTTCGGCGGAGTTGGACCGCTCGTTCCGATGCTGTTTCCGACCATTTTCTGTGGCGCAGTGTGTGGACTCCACTCCATGGTCTGTTGTGGGACGACGCCCAAGCAACTCTCCCGTGAAACCGATGCTCAGGCTATTGGGTACGGGACAACGCTCTTCGAGGGGGTCCTTGCCGTTATCGCCGTGGGTGCCATCGCGGTCGTTCCTCAAATCCCAACAGGAACTGGCCTGAAGCTCGCCCTCCCGTCATTCGCCACCGGCGGCGGCATTATTCTAAGTGCTGTCGGCGTCCCGCCAGGCGTCGGCGCAGCCTTCCTGGCGTTGATGCTCTCGGCGTTTGCGCTCACCACTGTCGATACTTCGATCCGTCTTGGACGATACTTCCTCGACGAAATTACTGAATCGACGGACGGACCGACAAGTAGCCTCCTTTCTCGGCCCGTTCCAAGCGCGAGTCTCCAGACCATCGCCGCCTACCTGCTTGTCGCCAGCGGTTCGTGGAATATAGTGTGGCCGCTGTTCGGCGGGTCGGTCCAAATTTTCGCCAGCCTCTCGATGTTCACGCTTGCGGTCTGGCTGGCGTCCAGTGACAGGAACCGAATCCGGGTGGCGATGCTCGCGGGAGCTGCCTTCGTCTTCGCAATGAGCGCCTCGGCATTGGTCTATCTCACGTCCTCGAATGTAGCGCGGCTTCTCGATCCGGCGTGGGTTGAGTCTACGTCACCACTCTCGCTCGTCTCAACCGCCGTGCAAATCCTCACCGTTGTGTCGCTACTCGGACTATCAGCGTTCATCGTCCATGCCGGTCTCCGGAAAATGTGGGGAACGAGAGACGCAGAAGTCGTTGATCCCGCCGATGATTGATCGTTTATCGACAGGGTCGCTATCGCAGTGTACGCTACGAACAGGTTACGCTGTCGCCACCTCATAGGGGACGACCGCCCCGCCAGCATCGCGCCAGGCCTTAATCCCGCCGTCAAGGTTGACGATATCGTAGCCCATCCTCCTGAGGCGGTCCGTCACGAATGCCGAGCGTAACCCAACCGCGCAGTAACAGACATACTGCTTGTCTGGATCGAATGCGAGGTTATGGTAGTTGCTGGTCGGGTCGGCCTTGAACTCGATCATGCCGCGGGGTACGTGTTCCGTGCCCGGAATCAACCCGTCGTCAAGTTCGTTCTCATCTCGTACGTCAACGAACACTACCTCCCCGTCGCCGTGGCGGTTGATTGCTTCCTCGGCGGAGATTTCATCAATGCGCTGGCGGGCCTCAGCAAGCAATTCCTCGGCAGTGATCTCGATCTTAGCCATCAACCTAAGTAGATCCGTTCACCGAATAAGCATTGGCACTCAAACCGATGTTTTAACCAAAGAGAGCGCATTGTCATCTGAGATGCGGCTGATCACTTGTTTCACGAAATCGGGACTGAAACGGGCGATCACTCCGCGGATTCATCTATCGGCTGATTCGAAAGTGTGGGCGGAAATGATCTACACCGCTTAGTCTATTTGGGTATTGAAACAGAATCCCGGCTGAAGGGGTCTCTAGCTGGTTCTCATGGATGAGAACACGAGTTTCAAGTTCCACAATAGTTTCAGTTCAGAGATTGGTAGTTTAGATTTATACCCACCACCAGCTAGCGGTACTACACCTCCCACTCAGTCTTAACGCAAGATGTTCTGCGACACGGTCGAGTTAGCAGAGTGTAAATAACGGGTCTCTCTCTCTCTTCGTACTGACGGCCAATACCTACTGCTTTGGCTACCCTGTAGAGATAGCAGGCTAAAAACGAGGATTGAAAGTTATTCGAGGGAATTTGCCCGGTTCTGCATTACCCTATTACATGTTGGACAATTTCCAGGGTGAGACGTTGAACGTGTGATTTCACCGCACTGTAAACATTCATACGACGATTCTTTTCCAGGATTATCTTGGATGTCAAACATCACCACGTTCTGCGATATGCACGGATATAGTATTTATTGTGCCATAGTATATAATCTCTTAATATGCAACTAGATGGGGGCGGAGTAGTAGGACTCAGGTTGCGACTCCCCACATAATGCGATCCCACGTCCGCTCGTAGATATAGTACGTTCCGGTCTTCACGAGGTTAGCGACGAGACCGATATTTAGCGCGGCATTCACGTCACCGATGACCGACCACGCAACAGTTACTGTAATCAGGAGCATGGCCAGTCGATAACAAATGGTTTTGACGATCGCCCGCTTTTGAACATGAATCGCGGATCGTGAGGTGATAGACCGTATCATAGTAGCTCTTCGCGGAGACCCATTATAAGTAATCAATATAAATAACATACTTGCCAGAATATAACCGGAAGGGGTTTCATACGGACGATCCTCTCGGGACGTGTTACGGTTCGCGGTCAGTATTCGGACAGACAATACGAGAGAAAGATTGTGCCTCCCTTCGGTGTTTGGCACATTGTGCCACACACGACACACTACTCACAGATCGCATACTTGTGGTTGACCCTTCCGCTTAGCGCAACCGCCGCTCGCGGGACGGACGGATCACCGTAGGGAAACAGCCCAGTCTGCCTCGATAGTCGTTCTCCTAGTCCTTTTTGGCGACAGCGACAGAGGTTGGGTTATGCGACTCCATAACAGGGATATCCGTCAGGATGTCCGCGAGCTCGGCGTGTTGCTCGGTAACATCCTCGAGGACCAGACCTCTCGCAAAGCGTTCGAAGCGGTCGAATCGTCTCGTCGGTCCTCGATCGAATACCGATCCGGGGACGGGAAGTCCCGGAAGCCGCTGATCGCGGAGCTCGAAGACCTGTCGTCTCATCACCAGCAGATCGTCGCTCGCGGGTTTACAACCTATTTCGAACTTATCAACCTCGCCGAAGAGCGCGAGCGGGTTCGGACGATCCGAACCGAATCTCACGAAGGAATCCTCGACGATAGCCTCGAGACGGCGGCCGAAGAACTCGGCGAAGCTGATATCGAAACCGTCAGACAGATTCTCAACGACATGCTGATCGAACCGACGTTCACCGCTCACCCGACTGAAGCACGGCGTAAGACGGTCAAATCCAAACTTCGTGAGATTGCAACGTGTCTCGAGACGCTGGACGAACAGTTGCTGACCGACAAGGAAGAGAGGCAGGTCTGGCGCGATATCGACGCCGAGGTGACGAGTCTCTGGCAGACCCCGCAGGTCCGCAACCGCCAGCCCGCGCCCGAAGACGAGGCGCGTAACGTCCAGTGGTACCTTGAGAACACGCTGTTCGACGTCGTCGGCGAGGTCTACGATGAGTTCGCCGAAACGATCAATGAGGAAATCCCCGGAACCCTCGACATTCCGAAGCTCTTCGAGTTCCGCTCGTGGGCGGGTAGCGACCGCGACGGCAACCCGTACGTGACCCCCGAGGTGACCGCGAACACCTTAGAGCGCCAGCGCGAGGTCATCTTGGAGCGCTACCGCGATCAGCTCAAACGCCTCTCGGGCATCCTGAGCCAGGACGGGAGCCGGATCGACGCCGGCTCGGCGTTTCAGGCCTCCCTGGAGCGCGATCGTGAACGGTTGCCGGGTAGCGCACGTACGGCCGAGGAGCGCTACCCCGGCGAGCCCTATCGCCAGAAACTCCAACTTATGCGCGAGCGACTCCGCCGCGTCGGCGACGTCCGACCGGGCGGCTACGACGAGGTCGACGACCTCCTTAAGGACCTCGAGGTTATCGCGACGAGCCTACGCAACAACGGGGCCGAGAGTGTCGTCGAGTCCCACGTCGATCCGATCCGCCGGCAGGTCGCGACCTTTGGCTTTTCGCTCGCGAGTCTCGACCTGCGGGACCACCAGCAAAAACACACCGACGCCATCGCCGAGGCCCTCGAAGCGGAGGGAATCGGCTACCACGGCCTGTCGGAGGACGAGCGCGTCGAGTTCCTGACCGACGCCGTGTTGCAGGACGAACCGGTGATCGATCTCGGGGATACCGAACCGCTCTCGGAAGACTCGGCGCGGGTCCTCGAGTTGTTCGACAGCCTCGCGGCGTGGCAGACCGAGTACGGCGTCGAGGCGATCGACACCTACTGTATCTCGATGACCGAGGAGCCCAGCCACGTCCTCGAGGTGCTGTTCCTAGCCGACCAGGCCGGCGTCGTGTCCCTTCCAGAGCATTCGGGGATCGATATCGTGCCGCTCCTCGAGACCGAGCACGCCCTCTCGGGGGCTCGTCGGATCATGGGGACGCTGTTCGAGAACGAGGCTTACGTACAGGCGCTGGAGGCCCGGGGGTGGACCCAGGAGATCATGCTGGGCTACTCGGACTCGAACAAGGAGAACGGCTTCCTCGCCGCGAACTGGTCGCTGTACAAGAACCAGCGCCGACTGGGGAAGATCTGTGACGATCACGACGTGACGATGCGGCTGTTCCACGGTCGCGGCGGCTCGATTTCCCGGGGCGGCGGCCCGATGAACGAGGCGCTGTTGTCCCTGCCGAACTCGACGGTGACGGGCCAGGTAAAGTTCACTGAGCAGGGTGAGGCCATCGCCGAGAAGTACGGCAACCCGCGCATCGCCGAACGCAACATCGAACAGATGCTCAACGCCCAGCTCCGAGCACGCAAACAGGCGATCGAACAGCCCGAGGAGGAGGACCAGGAGGAGTGGCTCAAGGCCATGGAGATGATGGCCGACGCCGCCCGACGGGAGTACCGCAATCTCCTCGAGAGCGACGGCTTCGTCCAGTATTTCGAGCAGGCGACGCCGATCACGGTCATCGAAGATCTCGATCTGGGCTCACGGCCGGCCTCCCGATCGGGCGAGCGCACCGTTGAGGACCTGCGGGCGATCCCGTGGGTGTTCTCGTGGACCCAGTCGCGGTGTATCCTGCCCGGCTGGTACGCGGTCGCGACGGGCATCGATTCCTACCTAGACGACGGCGGCTCGATGGAGACGCTCCGGACGATGTACGACGAGTGGCCATTCTTCCGGACGTCCCTCGACAACGCGGCGCTCTCGCTGTCGCGGACCGAACTCGAGATTTCCGAGCGCTACGCGGGGTTGGCCGACGAGGAGCTTCGCGAGCGGTTCTTCCCACGCGTGACCGACGAGTACGAGCGGGCGATCGACCTGCTGACCGAGATCGGGCAGCGCGACCATCTTCACACCCGCGATTGGCTCAGTGAGAACTTAGAACTTCGGAATCCGTACGTCGACCCGCTGAATATACTACAGGTACACCTACTCGACCAGACCGATCGGACGGGCATCGAAGAGCGGACGTTACGGCTGACGGTCAAAGGAATCGCTGCTGGGATGAAGAATACGGGATAGGATATCGAACACCCGTCTGTGAGACGAACGACCAGAAAACGAGTCACGTTCTGCGAAACGGTTTGCCGTCTTTACGGTTCATCTTCTACGAGGTGCAGACTCCGGTTGATAATGAGGTTAGCGATCGTATTACTGTCCATAATTTCAGTTCTGGCCTCGTTAGGATCCGTCCCCTCGGAATACCGCTTTACCTCGAACGAATCGAGAGCGTTCCGGTTTTCCGTGACCGGTTCGATAACCTCGATCAGTTCACCATCGACTTTGTTATGGAGCGTATCTCCGGCTTCGAAACCGACAACTGGAACGTCGTCAGGCCAGTCCCACTGAAAGTTCCGAACATATTGATCGAACTGCCAGACCAACTGTTCGATTGCACTCTCCTCAGTGACGGTGTTTTCGGTCGACTGTTCGAGATGACGGTCCCAATAGTCGATAGTGCACTCCTTCAGATCAGCCTGAAGGTTGTCTTCGACGAGTTTCTCTTCGATCGGATAGCCGATCTCGATCGCGATGATCGCATGCTGATCGAGGTGATTGAGACATCGTTGGCATTCCATCTCGAAGATAGAGATATCTACCGGGTTTTCCAGGGTAAGGTGGACAAGTTCCTTCCCGCAGTTCGGGCACCAGAGGAAAAGAACATCGTTGTCCGCACGGTACATCTCACTGAGGACCGTGAGCTCGTCGAAGGCCTTGTCTTCGGGCGGCTGCTGATCTGCGTTCGATGTGCTCTCTTCGGTCTCGATGTCCTTCCCCGCAAATTTAGCTAGTTCTCGGTCCTTCAACAGCGCTTTGATCACCGAGTCGTGCGAAGAGTGAGACTCTTCCTCGAGAATCTCTTCAATCTGTTTTTTCGTCCAATCTCGCACCCTGATTGTTGCCATTGTGTGTGAACTCTTCACCCACCCAAATAACGCTTCCCGTCTATTCACCCAAATCAGTATGTAAAATAAACAGATGAAACAAGACAACGCTAGCAGCAAAGAGAAGACGAATTACCAGTCATCTACACGGCGACATCCGTATAGAATACGCTACGAACTATCCTGGTCGTTCGGGGCGATTCGTCGCCGTACCTCCCTCGGAGATACTCTAATCTGCTCGGCACCGAGGCGCTGTGTGACGAGGTCTATCAGCGCAGTTTCTTTGAGGAGTCGCCGGGCGAGATCCTGATTAACACCCAATTTGGTTTTGACCTCGTAGACCGTGCTCGACTCGTTGACGATCGTTGTGAGTTCACCCACGGTCAAACCCTTGGGAATACCGTGTCCATCGGCCATGAGCGAGTCGTCACCGCTTTCACTGTTCGCCTCGGCGAGGAGTTCGGCCACGGACGTATCGTCTTTCTCGGATGGGTCCTCATCGTCGATGCCGCCTTCAGGAGCATCGTCACGGCTGTTTTCGCCAGTGCCATCCCCGTTAGTACCGGTCGTAGCGTCCGAGTTTTCGGTTCTAATAGATGCTGGTCGTTTCTTCGTCGCCGTTACTGGAACGCCGTCCTCAACCGATCCCGCTGACTTATCTTCGCCGAACGATGCGGTAGTCTCACCCCCAATCGTCTCGGAGGGAGCCGCGTTCGGCTTCCCAGACCCGCTTTCCTCTGCGAGGTCTTTGCTCGACGGATCAGGGGTATTCTGATCGAGGTCGGTATGATTTCGCACCTGTTTGGTATCACTGGGGTCGTGGATATCATATTCAACCATATATCGTCGAACCGTCTCTGAGGTTACATCGACACCCAGCGCCTCGGTCATCTCGGGGAAGGTATCGTACTGTTCGTAAACGTCCCGTAACGCATTTGGATCTTTGTATGCTGGAACAGCGTTCGAGCTAGCTCGTTCCGAGGACATGCCGACGCTGGTCGGTGAAGAACCGTAGCCTCTCTGTGACTCCTCGACCGATAGAGTCACCGAGAGATCGATATTCGCGTAACTGTCCTTGAGGTCGACGTTGTCTCCTCGGATCGAAATTCCATCGTGGAACTCGTCATCGGCGAGGACCGGTACCCCGACAGTCAGGTTCGCGGTTATTTCATCACGTTCCTGGATCGCCTGCTTGCCGATTTCGACGTTCTTGACCTCGGCGTCGGTCGTTTCTAGGTACTCGAGTACCGCAGTTAGTCCCCCAAATGCGTCACTGACTCCCATATGGCAAGGTTCGACACGGCCACATTATTGGGTTTACATACCGGGAATTGTTACCGGTAAATCCGCGAACTCACAGTATAGGGAGGAATGAGCGATAAGAGGGCAGTGTGACGAAGTATAGAGCGGTGGTTCACGTCGGCGAATCCACTGTCGAGGTCAATTGGGCGAGGTGGTCGTTCGATCTAATGGTGTTTCGGACCGGGTCCGTCACCCACGGTCGATCGAGGCGCTGTGGCTCGTGAATCTCTCGCTGCTCGTCGAGATACCGTTCGTAGACCGGAAGTCGTTCAACGACGCGCTTCTCCGCAGTATCCGCCAGTTCTTCGAGTCGCCGCAGTTCCGGCCACGTGTAATTCGGATTGATATGGTCCTGCGTGATCGGAGATACACCGCCGAAATCACCGATACCGCAGTCGAGGAGTTCATCGACCGGGAAGAGGTTCGGTGGTACTTGGAGTTCAATCGCATCCGGCAACCCGTATCTCGCCATCGCTGTCACACGGCGCATGGTTTCGACCGATGGCGACTCGAACTCGGACCGGTCGTTCGGGACCACGTTCTGTACGATCACTTCCTGAATGTGACCGTACCGCTCGTGGAGCGCTTTGATCGCGAGTATACTCTCTGCACGATCGCGCCACGTCTCACTGAGTCCGACGAGAAAAACCGTCGTAAACGGGACGGCGAGTTCACCAGCGGTCTGGATAGTCCGGAGACGCTGTTCCGGGGTCTTCTGTCGTTTACCCGCGTGAGCGTCGACAGTAGCAGTCGTCTCTAACATAACACCCATGCTCGCATTGACCGATGAGAGATATTCCACCTCATCGTGGGTGAGGTCACCGGGATTGCTATGTGGGAGGATGCCCTCCTCCAACGCGACTTCGCAAGCCCGGTGAAGATACTCGTGGATGGATCCGTATCCCCATTCGTCGAGTTGGTGGTGGATCTCGGTATACCGATCGTTCGGTTTATCGCCGAACGTAAACAGGGCTTCCGTGCAGTCGGCCCGGACGCCCTGACGAAGCACTGTTCGGATCTCGTCCATAGACATTATCGATGCTTCGCCCGGAGGATCGAAAAACGTGCAATACGTACAGGTGTACCGGCATGCCGTCGTCAGCGGCAGAAATACGTTTTTCGCGACGGACAACGTCTCTGGCGAGGAGGCGTCATCCGGGGAAACGGAGAGGAGTTCCTCGATCTCGTTTTCTTGGATCCGGATTTCGTCTTCGCCGAACTGAAGCCTCGACCCCGGGTATTCGTTCGCAGTGTCCATCAGCTCTCGCGTCACTGCGCCCGGATAAAACAGTTGTGACGGAACGAACCGCAAAGATGGGAGAAAGAACAGTCACTCAGTCAGTGATGGCCTGCCTGTTCGTCGCGACGGTCCAATTACCGGGGTCGATCTCGCGGCCCTCGAACGCCGTGTACTCCGGATATGCGGTGAACACGAGGTATTCCGTCCGTTCGTGAAGATACTCGACTAGAGTGTGCAGGTTGTCGTCCGCTAGCCCGCCGAGACCGTCGACGAGCAGAAGCGGCACCGCCTCGTCGACGTCGAACGATTCGTAGCCTGCAAGCGCTGCGACGAAGCCGATAAGTTCGAGTTCTCCCTCACTGAGTGCATCGAGACTGGCTTCTCGACCGTCACGAGCGACGACGAGATCGAAGTCGGCGGTGAGACGAGCGGTCTCGAACCCCGTTCCAAACCGGGAGAGGATTTCATCCATCGCTTCGTCGAACGCCTCTCGAGCGCGGTGTTTGATTCTGTCTTTGCGATTCCGGAGTTCTTCGATATCGGACCGAATTTCCGCGCTCTCGGCTTCGAGCATCTCGACTTGTTCGGCCCGGGTTTCGAGCTGGGATAGCTCGTCTTTGACATCGTTCAGTTCGGCTTCCCGATACTTTATTTTGCTTTCGACGTCGGAGATCGCTTCGACGGTCTCGTCGACGGTATCTGAGAGCTCTTCGACCCGTTCCTGAGCGTCTCGGTATCGTTCCTCCGCTTCGTCGAGACTCTGACGTCGATCGGCAAGCGTGTCTTCCAGTTCCGTTATTTCACTTTCCAGATCGCGCTTTCGACGCTCCGCCTGATCGATCTCTTCGCGGCGGGCTTCGAGTTCTTGGACTCTATCGTGATACCGCTCTTTCTGTGCCCGCTGATCCGTGATTTTGTCACCAAGGTGGTCGAGTCGTTCCTCCATTTCCTCGCGCTTGGCCTCGTTCCCGCATGTCCAACAAACCACGTTGTCTTCAGTTAATTCACGTTCGACCTCCGTCAAGAGATCAAGTCGGTTCTCCTTTAGAACCATCTCGTTCGCCGAGTATACCGACTGCAGTACTTCGGTATCCCGTTCGATTTGTTGTAGTTGGTCCCGGGCTGCCGCAAGTTTATCCTCGATATCGTCGTCCGCTGGAATTTCGAGCGACTCGAGTTCGGATCTTCGCTGCTGGAGACGTTCTTCGGTTCGTTCGATGGTCCGTTCTAATCTGTCGATCTGGTTTTCAGCTTGATTCCGTTCCGTCTGTACGTTACTCAACCGTTTCTGGGGAGACGCGTCATCGTTCTCGTCTTCGCCAGTTGCTTCATCAGAGTCGCTGACGGCGATTTCATCGCGCTTTTCGCGTAACTCCTCGATCTCTTTCTCGAGTTGGGTGACCTGTTCCTGTACACCGGGAAGGCGTTTTTTCGCCTCTCTCGCCTGTGAGAGTTCCGACCGTATCTGCTCGCGCTCGCGTTTCAGATCGGTGATCTGCTCATCGATATTCTGGAAATCGAGCGGGCGCATGAGAACGTCCTCTAAGTTCTCGCCCCGGCGAACGGCACTGCGGACCTCGTTTCGCTCGTCGAGACAGGCAAACAGTTCCGTCCGAATAACGTCGTACTCGTTTTCGAGATACGGGGTACCGCTCCGCCGAACGGTTCCGTTCTCGCGGGTGAGCGTAACCGTGATATCGCGGTCGGGTGTCTGTAGCTTCACCCGTCCGCTGTCCTTGCTTTCGGTGAGTTCCGTCGACGTTCCGAGTGCGGTCTTGATAGCCTCGATGAAACTCGATTTCCCCTGCCAGTTCGACCCTCTAACAGCGTTCAACCCCGGCTCAATGGTCGTCCTTCCGTCGAGTATTCCTGCGATGTTTTCGATTTCGATATTCCAGGTCATGATCAGTGTGAGGCGGCGGGTGTTTGGTCGTGCGTTTCACAGACGTAGCCCTGCTTGACCGCTACTTCGAGCGGGATACGAGTCGGACAGGACTCGCAACTCAGCTGGATCTGGACCTCGATGGACGATGATTCGACGCCGTCGATCTGACCTTTCGTCTCCAGTGACGACAGTGCTCGTTCGGCTTTCTCCCTGGCGACCTCACGAGCTACCTCGATGCTCTCGCGTTCCCACTCAGTCTCGGCAGTTTGCGGTGCTTTATCCCCGTTGAGGCATTCCTGAAGATGGTTTCTCATCGTCCCATACGACACCATGTCCTCGAGAACCCGTTCGGCGTCGATTCCGTCTGCCGATAGGCTCTCGATCATCTCCTCTCGGACGAGTTCGTCGTCGCTGCGTAGCGCCTCGTAATCGCTATCGACACGAGCGCCCAGCGAATCGCGGCCGTGCTCGTCGTACACCCGTTTGAGGAGGCGTTTGTTGAACCACTCCGTGAGCGATCGGTACCCCATCGGTGTCCGGTCGTCGGACCCTTTCCACCGAGCGAGGAGCCCCCTGTCGATCGATTCGTACACCGGATCGGCGGATTCCAAACCGTACCGTTTTACGGCTGCATCCACCTTGCAACCAAGATCAGTTGGCATTACTCATTCTTACTTGCGCATCAGTGATAAATCTTGACGAAGCGTGTACGTTTCGTCTCTCTCCTTCGTTTGGATGCCCGATCGGTGCGTGTTGTATTTAACAGACTTAGCCTGTTAAGACTGTGGGCGGATAAGAGGCAAACAGATGGTTAACAAGCTAAGCCTGTTAACTATAGTTCGTTCCCTGATCTTTCGCTGACAGTGCGGAAGTACGCCGCTGGCTGACAGTCGGTCCCGTCAGTTCAGAGGCGATTCCAGAGTTCGGCGCTCGCCTCACCGACGGACTCCAGTTCCGCGTCGTCGACACCGCGGACGCCCTGATCCGGACTGTACGCGGTCTTCCCGTCGATTACGGTCCGCGTCACGTCGGCCCTGCTTGCGGCACTGACGACGTAGTAGGGCGCGCTCTCGGGGAGTACGGGGTTCGGACCGAGGTCGAGCGTAACGAAGTCACCGCGTTTCCCGACTTCGATGCTGCCGATCCGGTCTTCCATTCCGAGGACTCCCGCGCTACCGATAGTCGCCCATTCGAGGGCCTTCGCCATGTCAAAGCCGCTCGGATCGTTCTGTTTCAGTTTGTGAATGCCAACGGCCGACCGCATTGTTTCGAACATATCGGGGTCCCAGCCATCGTCGCCGATGCCGATCGTCATGTCGAGTTCTTCCATCGTCTCGATGTCGGCGATGCCGACCGCGTTGTTGATATTGGAGTACGGGTTGTGCGCGACCTTCACATCGTTTTCGGCGAGGATCTCGAGTTCACGTTCCGTGGAGTGGACGCAGTGGGCAGCGATGACGTCTGCCTCGAAAAACCCCATCGAATCGAGCGCGGGAACGGGTCGTTCCCCGTACTTCTTGATCGACTCGTGGACGTCGACCAGTCCCTCCTCCAAGTGGATCTGGATCGGCCGATCGTCCTGGACCGCACGCTCGACACACTCGTCGACGACGTCCTTCGTGTTCGTAAACAGGGTGTGGAGGCAGTAGTGGCCGGTGATATCGTCGTACTCCTCCTCTGCCTCGTGGATGTACCGCTGGTTCTCGTCAATCCCCTCGAGGGCCTCCGCTTCGGAGTTACGTGCAGTCGTCTCGAACGAAATCATGCCGCGGATCGGCGTCTGGGAGACGCCGTCGGCGACGGCGTCCAGTGCGCCGGGAAGTGTGTTCGGTCCGGAATAGTTGTCACAGAACGCCGTGACGCCGCTCTCCACCATCTCGGCGGCCGATCCGAGGGCGGAGAACCGGGCGTCACGCGTCGTGAACGCTTCGTCGACTTCCCACCAGATGTCGACGAGCGCTTCGTAGAAACTCTCCGGGGACGCGGTCAGCGGCGCGCCGCGAATCGGAAGCGCGTACATGTGCGTGTGGCAGTTCACGAGGCCGGGAATAACGACCTCGTCGCGAGCGTCGATCGTCTCCTCGGCGGATTCGTATCCGTCGGCGATGTCGACGATTTCGCCGTCCTCAACGACGACGTGGACCTCCTCTCTGACCTCGCGCTCATCGTTCATCGTGATGAGCGTGCCTGCGTTCAGTATCACACCATGGCAAATACTGTCGTTCTACAAAAAGGTACCTCTGATCGACTTCGTCGACGGTTCCCATATCGCAACACATCGCTGCCACAAACGTGTTCTCGGTGTGGACGCGTTGGCCGAGGCGTCACACTCCGGAAAGTGACAAGGTAACGATTGGTTCGCCAACTGTTTTGGTCGTTCGCGATACGATTGTCGTTCATGATTGATCGTCTCATCGAAGACGCGCGTATCGTCAGTGCGACCGGCGTTCGAGCGGGATCTATCGCCATCGACGACGGCCAGATACGGGCGATCGGCCCGAACGTCGCGAGCGAATACGGTGACGCGACAGACGTGATCGACGCTGCGGGGAAGATCGCTATTCCGGGTGTCGTGGATGTCCACAATCATCTGCACGATCCGAACCTCTTTCCGGATGGTATCGATTTCGCGTCACAGACGGCGAGTGCCGCGGCCGGCGGAGTGACGACCGTCGTCGAGCTCCCGACGCAGAGCCCGATCACGTCGCCGGACGCGTTCCGGAAGAAGAGAGACGAATGTGCCGACCTCGCACACATTGACTTCGGACTAGTCGCGGGAAACGTCGAAGAAGCGGATATCAACGTCGAGGGGATCATGGCGGAGGGCACGCGCGATTTCAAGACGTTCACGGCCGAGCCATACCTCGCTTCCGACGAGATGATCGTGTCCCTGATGGAGGCCGTCGGAAACGCCGGCGGGAAAGTCCGCGTTCACTGCGAAACGCAGGGACTCCTCGACCACGCTCGAGCGTCGATAGACGAAACCACGCCGGACGTGTACATGGAGTCCCGCCCGCTCGAAGCGGAACTCGACGCCATCAATCGAATGGGGTGGTTCGCCGAATACGCCGAGTGTCCCCTTCACGTCGTCCACGTCTCTAGCGGAAGCGGGGCACGCGAAGGCGGACGATTCAAATCGCGGTCGAACGTTCCGGTGACCCTTGAGACCTGTCCGCATTACCTCGCGTTCTCGGCGGAAGACGTCGAGGAGAAGGGACCGTTCCTGAAGGTTAATCCGAGCCTCAAATCGCCCGCAGAGGTCGATCGACTCTGGGACGCCGTCCGCGACGGAACGATCGATCTCATCGCCAGCGAACACTTCCCGACGTACCGGGAAGACCGAGAGCGCGGCTGGGAGAATATTTGGGAGCCGTACGCCGGACTGCCCAGCATCGAAACGATGCTCGAGTTCCTTGTCAGTGCCGGCGTTCACGAGGACCGACTCTCCTGGACACGGCTTCACGAGCTTATCTGTTCGCGGCCAGCACGCGAGGCTGGTATCTACCCGCGGAAAGGATCGCTCCAGGAGGGGACCGACGCGGACATCGTTCTCGTTCGCGAAGACCAGTTTACGGTTTCGGCCGATGATCTTCAGTACGTCGGCGGCTGGACGCCGTACGAAGGTCGCGAGTGGAGCGCACGTGTCGACACGGTCATTGCGAACGGCGACGTTATCGCCAGCGATCACGAGGTCCAGTCTTCGCCCGGCCGGGGCGAGTTCCTCTCGCGGCCGTAGCCTACCGCTGAAACGGACGTGGATCCCCACTGAGTGTCGAACCAAAACGAGAAGGGGACGGCAACGGCGCAGGCAGGTATAACGTGACGCGGTACGTCAGTCTGCGCTGGTCTGTTGCGTAGCTTGCAGTTCCTGTTCGTCGTCGAGATGACGGAGCAGGTCCTCGTGGACCGGTCCGTTCGATCCGACGAGTTCGTTTCGCGTCTCGTGTGCCGCGATCGGGTCATACTGCTCGCCGTCCGCGTTCGTGAGCGTGGCGCCGGCCTCGCGGGCGATAACTACCCCAGCAGCGACGTCCCACGGATACGTATCGAACTCCCACACCGCGTCGGCGCTTCCGGCCGCCAGGAAGCAAAGGTTCAGCGCAGCCGAACCGATACTTCGAACACCGCGAGTTTCCTGATAGCAGTGCGAGAGGAATGCTCCGTTCGGATCGTAACCGGAGAGGAGCATACACTCGTCCAGCGACGTTCGATCGGTCGTCGAAATCGGAAGGCCGTCCAGCGTCGCTCCTTCACCTTCGATCGCAGTGAACATTTCGTCCGTTTCCGGCGCGTAGACGACGCCCATTACGGGTTCCTCGTCCTCAAGAAGCGCGATGGAGATCGAGTAGTTGGGGTTGCCATGTGCGAAGTTCCCCGTACCGTCGAGCGGATCGATCAGCCAGGTGTACTCGCTCGTCCCGACTTGCTCACCGCTCTCCTCCGATCGGATCCCGTGAGTGGGGAACTCGTTCTCGATGACGGTCGTGATGATGTTGTCCGCCTTGTAGTCGGCCTCGGTGACGATGTCCGATTTATCGGACTTGTACTCGACGGACTCCGTCTGTCCGTGGAGTTCTCTGAGCGCCTCACCGGCCGCCTTCGAAGCGTCCTCCGCTACCTGCTCGGCCCGGGGGACGACGTCTTCCGCTTCGGTGGTCGAGACTACTCGGTCGGTATCACCTTGATCGTGTCTGTCTTCACGAACGCTCCAGCCGAGTTTCTCGGAGATGGACGTGAAGAAGTCGTCGTCGTAACTCGTGTTAACGACAAGTGCCGACGTGTCGGCTCCACTGATAGTGATCGTATCGTCCTCCTCGAGACGGGTCTGCGCGCGTCCACCGTCTACGAGGAGGTTTGCGGACCCCTCTGAGACGACTTCGATGGTGGTGTCGGCATCGACGATGAGCGGACGGATACCCATCCGATGGGTGTGCAGCGGCACGATCTGTAACGACGAGTTGTTCATCGGGTAGTGGACGGGGCCGCCAGCCGACAGTGAGACGCCGGTCGAACCGGTCGGCGTCGATACTGCGAGTCCGCTCCCTTCGTACTCACCGACGAACTCGCCGTCCGCGAATACCTCCAGCTCGGTGATCTTCCTGTCGACGGGATTCTCCGGCAGCTCGTGTTCGATCATGACGTCGTTGATACCGGTACAGTCGACTCCGTTGCCCTCGACGTGTAACTGCTGCCGGCGGTCGACCGTCGCACCACCTCGCAGGGTTTCGTCGAGGGCGTCCGTGAGGTCGTCCGGGGAGATGCTCGCGAGGAACGCGAGGGTCCCGGCGTTGATCCCGAGGATCGGAACCTGTCTCGGACTGAACTGCCGGACGCCTTCGAGGTACGTCCCGTCACCGCCGAGAGTGACACCCAAGTACTCGCGTTCCGGGGTGTACACCTCATCGATGTCGTCACCCACCTCGACCGCGTGGACGGGTATCTCGTGATCGTCCGCCCACGTTTCGAGCGTCGATAATTCTTCTTCACTATCCGGACTGACGAGCGCGATGATCTCCTCTATTGTCGCTAAGCGTCTTCCGTACATGGTTGTAACTCACTGCTAGCTCTCCGTGCGCTATCATCGGCGACCGTGCCGACGGTAGTGGACTATGCTAGCGTCCAGCGAACCATCGAGCGATTACTGTATAAAAGCACTGTCGCCACGACGAGTGTGGCATGAGTGTGCCGCCAGTGTGGCACGTCCGTCCGATGTGTGGCGTACAACGCAGTAGCCGTATGACACATATGATACGAAGATTGCAACGAGGACTTACTCGACGAGCGGTGTTCCGTCGGCGGCAGGTCCGAGACGGGGGCCGATTCGATCCGACTCGACGTCGATGCGACGGCGCTGTTCGTAGTCTGACGAGCGTTCGACCGGCGGCCGTCCGATCGCTGAAAGCATGTCACAGTACTCTTCGAACGAACGGAACTGGCCGTAACTGCCACCCGCGCGCTTGGTGATCTCTTCGGAAAGGATCGTCCCCATGAAATCGTTCGCTCCGCAGTTGAGCATCTTCAACCCCTGGGCGTCGCCGTATTTCACCCACGACGATTGAATGTTCTCGATGTTGTCGAGAAACAGGCGCGAGACGGCGATCATGAGTTCGTCTTCGTCGGTGCTGGCACCTGACTCGACGACGCCGTGTTCGGCAAGTGGAGTCTGTTCATGCACGAACGACAACGGAACGAATTCGGTGATGTTCTCCGTCCTGTCCTGCAGGTCTCGAATGACATCGAGATGCTGGACGCGATGCATCTCGTTTTCGACGTGGCCGTACATGATCGTGGCCGTCATCGGCAGACCGACGGCAGCAGCTGCTTCCATCGCTGCGACCCACTCGTCGGTTCCGATCTTCCCGGGGCAAATTACCTCACGGACTTCGTCCACGAGGATCTCCGCGGCAGTCCCGGGGACAGAGTTCAGGCCGGCATCACGGAGACGACGATACACCTCCTCGTACTCCCAGTCGGTGCCGCGCCGGGCGTGATAGGCCTCCTCCGGAGTCATCGAATGGACGTGGACGCCGTCGACGCTCATCGCCTTCATCTGGTCGCAGTACGTCCCGGGATCGACGGTGTACGCGGCAGGGGCCTTGTAATTGAGGTCGTTACGATCGCACGCTTCCAGTCGTTCCCGGTGTTCATCGTCGAGCGCGAACGCCGGATGAAGACCGCTCACGGAACAGACTTCGTAGATACCTCGCTCGACGGCGTCTCGCACTATCTCGCGAGATTCTTCCGGCGTCTTCGTGAAACCCCCGTGATCTTCGGAGTATTCCGTTTCGAATTTGCTGGCGGTATCCTTGAAGTTACAGAATTGGCACCCCGTGTTACACGCCGTCGTCACGTTGTTATTGAGATTAGCGACGAACGTCACCTCCTCACCGACCACCTCCGCACGTCGGTAGTCGGCGATCCGGAGTACTTCCTCCTTGCGCCTCTGGTCGATTTCGGGACTTTTCGTCCCCGTGGTAAGCAGCTCGACACCGTCATCGACGGTTAATCGCTCTCCGTTACGGGCCTTTTCGAGCGCGTTCTCGAACGATTGCGTCGTGTCTGGACGGTGGCTGTATTCCATTCGACCGGCGGGTCCAGTGACCCCCAATCGAAACGCGTCTGACATGA
Organism: Natrinema sp. DC36; assembly: GCF_020405225.1. NCBI lineage: Archaea > Methanobacteriati > Methanobacteriota > Halobacteria > Halobacteriales > Natrialbaceae > Natrinema > Natrinema sp. DC36. The sequence goes on along the minus strand of NZ_CP084473.1, from coordinate 258,145 downwards.
AACGAAGACATACAGCCGTGACGATAAATGTGTCCCTCTCTGTTTTCTGAACGACTCTTCGGGACATTTGTGACGGATTTGGATATCGTGTGCCGGTCAGTGACAGAGATTGTTCTGCCGTATCTCGAAAATACGGCTCACTGACAGCGGCAACCGTTTTGAATGGTGTGCGGTGTCTTTTAGTAGGTGCCTTGCTTGATATCTCGTATGGCAATGAACCATGTCACTACGTTAGAGTGTACGATTTGTGAGAGGGACTACGACCCTGACCAGATTATTTACACCTGTCCGGAGCACGAGGGCGTCAAAGGCATTCTCGAGGTCAAGTACGATTACGACGTCATCGACGACAACTTCGACGCCGACCTCGACGGAAACATTCAGAGCCAGTGGAAGTACGAAGCGTTTCTACCGGTCGACGACGATGCAGAAGTCGTGACCCTCAACGAAGGCGGGACGGACCTGTTCGACGCTCCGAATCTGAGCGAGGAGCTCGGTGTCGAGACGCTCGTCAAGGACGACGGGCGCAATCCAACCGGCTGTTTCAAGGACCGCGCCAGTTCCATCGCGGTGACGAAGGCCAAACACGCCGGCCGTGATATCATCACGTGTGCGTCAACTGGGAACGCGGCGGCTTCGCTGTCCGGGTACGCGGCGCGTGGCGGTCTGGACTGTCGCATCTTCGTTCCCGGGGCCGCACCCGCCGGCAAGCTCGCTCAGCCGCTCGTATACGGTGCCGACGTCCTCGCCGTCAACGGGTCCTACGACGAAGCGTACGATCTGAGCGTCGAGGTTACGGACGAGTACGGTTGGTACAACCGCAATGCGGCGATCAACCCCTTCCAGGTGGAAGGGAAACGAACCGTCGGTCACGAGCTCGCGGAACAGTCGGTGGTCCGCGGGGAGGTGCCCGACTGGGTGGTCTTTTCGATGGGTGACGGCTGTACGATCGCCGGCGCCTGGAAGGGATTCAAGGAATTTTACGACCTCGGCTACGTCGACGACTACCCGAAGATGCTCGGCGTGCAAGCGGAAGGCGCCTCGGCGATTCACGATACGTTCCAGGGCCACGAGGATATCGACGATATTGCCGACACCATCGCCGACAGCATCGCCGTCGGCCGGCCGCGCAACACGATCAAGGCCTGCCGCGCTCCCCAAGAGAGCGGCGGAGACACCGTGTTGGTCTCCGACGAGGATATTCTCGAGGCCGAGAAGCTCCTTGGGAGCACGGAGGGGATTTACGCTGAACCTGCAGGAGCGACGCCGGTCGCCGGCGTTCAGGAGGCGCTGGAGCAGGGAATCATCGAGCGGGACGAAACCGTCGTCGTCGTCTCGACCGGCTTCGGCCTGAAAGATACCGAGAGCGCGAAGAAAGCGACGGGCGACGTCAACCGGATCGAGCCCGAACTCTCCGAAGTGGAAGCGCTGTTCGGAGACGCCCAGGCCGCCGCTGCCGACGACTGATCGTCGCCGAAGCGGCTGTTGAACGTCGGTCTCGATCCGAGATACTACTCTCGAACTGAAAATGCAAACGCGCCGAACGGAACAGGCGGTCCCACCACTCGCCCGAAACGTGAACGAGTACGTGCCGTATCGCTACAGGTAGCCGTCTGCGAACTCGTCGATCATCAGTTCGCGATCGTCCCCGAGCGGATAGAGAATCGGGCACTGGCAGCCACTCTCAGCGTATTCGCGGACTTTTTCCCGACATTGCTCGGGAGTCCCACTAGCTGTGAGCTTGTGGACGACGTCGTCCGGAATGAGTTCCATTCCCTGTTTGATGTCTTCCTTGTCCGCCGGCCAGCCGCCGATCGCGTCGCCGACCTCGTCGATGAGGTCCTGACTGACACCGCTTGCCTTCATGATGTGGGGCTGCTGCCCCAGATACTGAGTAATGAGTTCGCGTGCGTTGTCGAGCGCTTTGTCGACATCGTGGTCCATCGAACAGACGACCAGTTGCGGTCGGTCGATATCCTCGAGCGACCGGCCGCCGCGCTCTGCGCCGGTCGCGAGCGCGTCGAGTGCCTTCTCGTTGTACTCGGGACTGACGAGGTAGTTCATCACAGCGCCGTCGGCAAAATGACCCGTGAGCTCGAGCATTTTGAATCCGGTACCGCCGACGTACACTGGCACCGTCCGCGGTCCGGAGTCGCCGTGGACGACGTCGAGTTCCACGTCACGCATCTGAACGAACTCGCCGTCGTAGGTGACGTTCTCCATGTCCAGGAGGTCCTGTGTGACCTCGACGCATTCCCGCATCGCGCGGAGAGCACCGCTTCGGTCGATGCCGACCTTCTCTGCCAGTGGGTCCCACCAGGCGCCGATCCCACACTGGATGCGGTTCGGACCGGCGAGTTCCTCCAGTGTGCTCATCGTCTGGGCAATGAGTGCGGTGTTGCGCGTCCAGTTGTTGATAACGCCGGTCCCGAGCTTGATCTGGTCCGTGACGGCGGCGTACGCGCCGAGCGGCGTAATGCCGTCGCGTGCAAGTCGAGACTCCGCCTGCCAGATCTCGTCGATCCCCTGCTCTTCTGCGTACTGGACGAGTTCGAGATTCTCCTGTAACGAATGTTTGTCCTGCAGGTAGATACCAACACGGTCGCCTCTATCGAACACCTGTTTGCTACTGCTCATTGGAATTCCGTTGAGAAGTAATCCGAGGTCTACTAAATAAGTATGGGTGATAAACTCAGGCAATGCCGACCAACCGCCTACAGATCTGTACCGACCGGTTGTGCGAGTAGACCAAATCGGTGTGTCCCCCTTTGTCGATCATGTGCCACAGGACGGTTCGTGTGTCACGACTCGTTGGACGACCTGTCGAGTGCCGGCCGGTCGGAGCCGTCCCACTCGTCGGTCGAGCGGAGAATCTCACCGTTCCGAACGCCCGTCGTCGTCCCGTCCTCGACGGCCATCGCTCCGCCGACGAGAATATACTCGAAGCCGTCGGTGAGCTGGAACGGGTCCTCGTAGGTGGCGTTCTCCGACACGGCGTCAAGGTCGAATGCAACGAGGTCTGCGACGTACCCCTCCTTCACGTACCCCCGGTCGTCGAGTCCGAGGATGTCGGCGGGGTGGCCGGCCGCCTTGCGCGCCACAAGCGGCAGGGACAGTACATCGCGCTCCCGCACGTATCGCTCCAGGATGCGACCGAACGTCCCGATTGCTCTCGGATGGGGTTTGCCGCCGAAGATGCCGTCCGTACAGAACGTTCCTCGGTCGTCCGCGAGGAACCGCTCGATGTCTTCTTCCGACATGACGAAGTCCGCCATCGTCACGTCCAAGTGCTCCTCGACGAGGAGTTCACACATCGCATCGACCGGGTCGAGGTTTCGCTCGGTCGCGATTTCCTCGATCGTGTCTCCCTGGTAGTCGCCGCTCGCGGTCCGCGTGATGAGGATGTTGTCCCAACTGCCCGCCGCGCGAGCCAGGTTTTCCCACTCCCCGGGCGCCGAGATGTCCTCGGCGATACGTTCTCTGACGTCCGCCCGTCGCAGCCGTTCGAGGATGTCCGCCGTTTCGCCCTGTCGCGCCCACGGCGGCAACAGCGCGGTGAGCATCGTCGAGCCCGCCGTGTATGGGTACTGGTCGAACGAGACCCGTTGTCCCGCGTCGATCGCGTCGTCGAACAGCTCGAGGACGTCCATGGAGTTCCCCCAGTTCTGTTGGCCGCCCACTTTCAGGTGTGAGACGTGTGCGTGACAGCCGCCGCGCCGACAGAGTTCGAGATAGCGGTCGATCGATTCGACGACCCGGTCGGTCTCGTTCCACACGTGAGAGATCATAAACGAGTCCCGGGTCGCGAGCGTCTCGGCGAGCGCCTCGAGTTCCGGGTCGCGTCCGTAGGAACTCGGCGGGTAGATCATTCCCGTGGACAGTCCGAACGCGCCGCCATCGATCGCCTGCTCGAGCCCGTCCTGTAGATCGGCCACTTCTCCGGCCGCGAGTTCGCGGTCCTCGAAGCTGGCGATGTGCGATCGGAGGTTCCCGTGCGGGGCGTAGTGGGCAGCGTTGACGGCCGGCGCCGCCTCGTCGAGTTCGGCGAGATACTCGGCGACGGAGTTCCACGGCCATCTCCCGTCGATTGTCCCGTCCAGCGACTGGATACGCTTCTCCCACTCGGTCTTCAGCGCTTCGGGTACGGGCGCGACGCTGACCCCGTCCTGTCCGAGCACTTCGGTCGTGATACCCTGCGTGAGCTTCTCCTCGGCAGTGGGCTTGGAAATCAGTCGCAGCTCCGAGTGGGCGTGCATGTCCACGAACCCGGGGGCGAGATATGATCCGTCGAGGTCGACGTGCCGATCGGCACCGCTCGGTTCGTCGCTGATGCGTTTGATCCGACCGTCGTCGACTAGGACGTGTGCGCTGAAGACCGGCCCACCGGTGCCATCGAGAACGCGTGCGTTTCGGAACTCTACGGACCCCGTGCTAACAGACGACATGTGTCGACTCTCGTGGATGGGCTGTTTGGTTCTTTCGGTGAGTTGCACCGCGTCTGGCAGTGTTTGGCTGCTTCTCTGTGGTAGACCCCTTCGGAATGTTAAAGTTCGCCCCGATGGTGCGTTCCCACATGGCCGAAGTGAGTATCGACGAGCAGCGATTCCGCCGACGGTTCGACGAGTTCAGTGAGATCGGGGCGACCGACAACGGCGGGGTGAACCGCCCGAGCTTGTCCGACGAGAACAAGGAAGCCCGAGATACCATCGCTGAATGGTTTCGCGACGCCGATCTGACGGTCCGTATCGACGAGATGGGGAATATCTTCGGACGGCTATCCGGGGCGAATCCGGACGCCGATCCTGTTATGTTCGGCTCGCACATCGATAGCCAGTACAACGGTGGCCGATACGACGGTGTGATCGGCGTCCTCGGCGGCCTCGAAGTCGTCGAAGCCCTCAACGACGCCGACGAGACGACGACGCGCCCGCTCGAGATCGTCGCGTGGAGTAACGAAGAGGGCGTCCGGTTCCAGCCGGACATGCTCGGCAGCGGCGTCTTTTGTGACATTTTCGAACTCAACTACGCGTACGAGCGCGAGGACAAGGACGAGAAGACGTTCGGTGACGAACTCGAACGGATCGGGTACAAGGGCGACGAGCCCTGCGAACCCCACGACATCCACTGCTATTTTGAGATGCACGTCGAGCAGGGACCGTTCCTCGAGCAAGCAGACCTGCCCGTCGCGGCCGTCGAAGGCGTGTTTGGCTTCTCCTGGATGAACGTCACGTTCGAGGGGCAGGCGAACCACGCCGGCCCGACGCCGATGGATATGCGTCGCGACGCCTTCGTCGCGACGGCCGACGTGACCGACAGCGTCCGGCGGATCACCGCGACCGAAGGCACCGACCTCGTCGGCACCGTCGGCAGTGTCGACGTCTGGCCGAACGCGATTAACGTGATTCCCGAGAAAGTCGAGTTCACGATCGACTTCCGGTCGTACGACGACGAGGTCGTCGATGCAGCGGTCGAGCAGATCCAGCACGAGATCGCCCACGCGGCCGAACGAGAGGGCCTCGAGTACGAGTTCGAGGAGATCATGCGCGTCGACGCCGACCCCTTCGACCAGAGCTGTATCGAGACGGTCGTCGACGCCGCCGAAACGGTCGGCTGTGACTACACTCGTCTCGTCAGCGGTGCCGGCCACGATGCGAACTACCTCAACAAGATCACGCCGACGAGCATGATATTCGTCCCGAGCGTCGACGGCATTAGCCACCGCGAGAGCGAATACACGGAGTGGGAGGACATCGTGACCGGAACCGAAGTACTCCTCGAGGCCGTCCGGTCGAAGGCGTCAGCGTAGGCGATGTCCGAGACGGCCTCGTGTCAGTTCCGTTCGGCGTCATTACGACCACCGACTGCCGAGTTCACACCATCCGAGCGCGAAGTCGCGATGCGAGCGCGTCGGACATCACCACGAGCGCGAACACTGCAGCGATCGCAGTGACGAGTTTCTGATACTGTAGCCGCTGAATCGAGATGACGAGGTAGTAGCCGATCCCGCCGGCACCGACGAAGCCGAGTATCGTCGCCGAACGGATGGTACACTCCCACCTGTAGAGAGTGTACGACGCCACCGTCGCCGATATCTGCGGGACCATCCCGTGACAGACGGCCTGGAACCGCGTCGCCCGCTCGACGCGACCGCTTCGGTCGTCATCGGATCCGTATCCTCGAGGAAGTCCGCGTACAGTTTACCGAGCACGCCCGTGTTGTGAACGCCGAGCGCGAGCGCGCCGGCGAACGGTCCCAGTCCGACGGCGGTGACGAAGAGAAAACCCCAGACGAGGCCGGGGACCGATCGGAGAAACCCAACAGGAGTCTTGTACTGCGATGGAGTGCGTATCCGAGCGCGACTCGCGAGGAGGACGCACTCGTATACAGCGGTCCTTGATGTGTGACGGTCGATGCACTCGCGAGCGCGAGCGGGATCGCGAAGACTACGGCGAGGGAGGTGCCGATGATACTTATTGCGAGCGTTTCGACGACCGCCCACAGCAATCCGCCACGAAGGGCGTGACCGAAAAGAAAATCGCGGCTGACGTCTGGCGGATATCCTTCAGCGACGAGCAACCACATCTGGCCGCGAGCGTCCGACGACAGTAGGAGGACCGGATCGACATCGACGATCCACCCGGCCACTACGAGGACTACCGCCACCGTGAATACGTACGATAGTGATCGTTTCGAAAGAAGTGTACGACTACCGTGTAGATTGGCTTCGGCGTGCCGTTTAGTGTCTTCAGTCATGGGTGGCCTGCGTCGGTCATGGATGGCGTCTCTGACGAGCGATGATCCCGGAATCGCGGACGGAGCGGGAAAGCAAATACTACCCCGCGGGGATCGGTAGGATTGCGTCTCCGTCGTCACTCGTACGCGAGAATGTATCAATGTTATCCCGACATCGAACCGACCTTCCGATGACGGACTTCGCTCTACGATGGTTCGTCGTTCCGACGGACGAACGGGACCTCGAGATCGAGTTCGTGCGACTCGTATCGTCGTCTCGGTTCGTCAGGCAAAAGGCCGATGGCGATACTCGCAGCTCACCGTTGTCGATCCGTCGATGGATCGCAGCCGACGGTGTGACCGAATGAACGCTGCCGACCGCGACAGAAACCGTCCTCGCTCGCTACTCGAAGCGGACGCCGAGGTCGTGCATGCCGTCATTGTTCATCGCGAGGTTGATCAGAAGCGGCGTCACGCTCTCGACGACGCCGGTGTTCGCGAGCGGGCCGCCGTCGAGCGCCCTGAGGCCGTCGATGTCCTCTGCCAGCGCCATGACCGTCTCCTTCGCCTCGCCATCGTCACCGGTAACGACGACGTCGGCCTCGAGATCGTTCTCGAGGACGCTGAGCGCGCCCGCAGCGAGGTTCTGGAACGCACTCACGACCGGTACGTCGTCGGGGGCTGCGCGATCGATTGCTTCGGCGACGGATCCCGTTTCGGGCGGATCGTAGTGAAACCCGCTCGCGTCACGCGACATCTGGACTGCCGGACTGACGAGTACGTCGTCCTCGCCGAGGACGGGCCCGACCGTTTCGACCGTCTGCGGCGCGTATTCGGGCGGGACGCTGACGACGACGACTTCGGCGGAATCGGCGGCCGTTTCGTTACTATAGCCGGCGATATCGGGAGTGACGCCGATCTCTTTCAGTGACGAGTAGTATTCGTTCGCCTTTTGCTCGGCCTTGTCGGCGTCCCGCGATCCGATGACGACCGAGTGGTCAGTGTCCCGCGCCCAGCGCAGCGCGAGTCCCTGACCGATATCACCAGTACCTCCGAGGAGTGCAATCTCCATACAGCGACAATGTAGAGTACCCTTCAAAACTGTACTCGTCACACAGCGATCGGACAAACCGGCGACACAGTCGACACTGCCACATCACTGTGCCAACAGGCGTCTCGACACGTGGCGACCCGGACCTCGGACGACGCGAGATGCCACAGCTGTCCAACGAACATGGCGAGTCGGTTCGCTGGGTTTGGGCCGTCTCGGGCCGGCATTGAGGAAGTCACCCATAGATATATGTGTTGTTGTCTCGCATCCTACACCACGACGTGCGTGTGCGAGAGCCACACCTGCACCAATGGAGGGATTTCCGTGGAAATCGAACTAACGATCAACGACGAATCGACGACTGTGGCGGTCGAATCGGACGACGACCTGGCGACTGTACTGCGACGGAACGGCTACAAGGGCGTGAAGTGTGGCTGTGATAGTGGCGTCTGTGGCGCATCGAAGGTGTTCGTCGACGGTGAAGTGAAAATGGCCTGCGGCGTTGACGCCCGGAACGTCGACGGTGCGGAGATCGAAACGATCGAGGCGCTCGGGACACAGGACGATCTCCATCCGATTCAGGAGGCGTTCGTCGACCACTTCGCCGTCCAATGTGGTTTCTGTATTCCCGGCATGATAATCGAGGCCAAGTCGCTACTCGCGAATAACCCCGATCCGACCGAAGCTGAGGTACGCCAGGCCATCGACGATAATCTCTGCCGGTGTACCGGCTATCAGAAACCCGTCGAAGCGATCCTTGACGCCGCCGACCGAATGCACGGCGATCGATCGGTCGCCGCCGACGGCGGCTCACGGATCGACTCTCGCGGAACCGACGACACCGGTCACGACGGTGATTCCGATGAGTGACGACCCGAACGATCCCCAGACCGACGGTGGTACCGCGTCGAAGCCGACCTCGGAAGAGCCACAGGAGTTCGAAGAACACCCCCTCGAGTGGGACGAATCGGCGAACAACAACAAGGCACCGGGGGAGCGAAAGAGCGTTTCCCAGCCGGCCGAAAAGTTCGACGACCGCAAGCTCGTCACCGGACAGGCCAAGTACACCGCGGACTACGAAGAGCGATTCCCGGATCTCGCTCACGCCGCAGTCGTCCGCAGCGAGGTACCACACGGCCGCGTGACGGCCATCGACACGACCGAGGCCGAGGAACTGGACGGCGTCTACGCCGTTCTTACACCGTGGTCAGACGACGTGCCGGACGCGAAGTACACGAGCGCCGGCCAGTCGTACCCCGAACCGAGCCCGTGGGACATGAACGTGCTCAACGAGCACGTCCGCTACATCGGCGACCCGATCGCGGCGGTCGCGGCCGAGGACGCGACCACCGCTGCGGCAGCGGTCGACACCATCGAGGTCGAGTACGAGGAGTACGACCACGTCGTCGATCCCGAGGAGGCGTTCGACGAAGACGCTCCGCAACTGTTCGCCGACGACGAGGTTGAGAACAAAATCGTCGGCCACGACTACGACCGCAACCGGATGTCCAACATCGAGGGCGAGATCGGAGACGTCGACGCCGCGCTCGAACGCGAGAACGCGCACGTCCACGAAACCGAGTGGGAAACCATCCGGCAGTCCCACGCACAGATCGAGAAACACACGTCGCTCGCCTACACCGACGAGGACGACAGGAAAGTGCTCATCACGAGTACGCAGGTCCCGAACCACACTCGCCGCCAGCTGGCGCACCTGTTCGATATCCCGATTCGGGACATCAGAGTGAAGAAACCTCGCGTTGGTGGTGGTTTCGGCGGTAAACAGGCGATGGTCGTCGAGCCGATCCCGCTCGCGCTGTCGCTCGCGACAGACCGTCCCGTCATGTACGAGGCCTCCCGCGACGAAGAGTTCTACGCGATGCGCTCGCGTCACCCGATGAAGGTTCGTGCGCGTACGGCAGTCACCGACGACGGGACGATCGAAGCGATCGCCCTCTACGCGCTCTCGAACACCGGCGCGTACGGAAGCCACGGCATGACCGTCGCCGGGAACGTCGGCAGCAAGCCGATGCCGCTGTACTCGAAGGTACCGAACGCTCGCTTCGAGGCCGACATCGTCCACACAAACACGCCACAGACCGGTGCGATGCGGGGATACGGCGCCCCCCAGGGGACGCTCGCTCTCGAAGGTCACTTGGACGAGGTCGCGCGGGATCTCGACCTCGATCCGATCGAATTCCGCCGGCAACACTACATGGAGGTCGGTGACCTGGACGAGATCGCCGGCATGATGGGCGGCGAGGGCGCGGAGCGTCGTATCCGTTCCTGCGGTCTCGACGAGTGTATCGAGCGCGGCAAGGAAGCCATCGGCTGGGACGACCTCGAGCAACCTTCGGAGCCACACCGCCACCGCGGCATCGGCATGGCCCTGTCGGCCCAGGGGACCGGCGTCGCCGGCGACGAACTCGGCGCCGCACAGATCATGATGAACGAGGACGGCTCGTTCCACCTGCAGGTCGGCGGCGTGGACATCGGCACGGGCGCGGATACGGCGTTCATCCAGATCGCCTCCGAGGTGCTCGGTTGTGACGAAGACGACATCATCGTCAAATCCTCCGACACCGATAACACGCCGTTCGACTACGGCGCGTACGCCTCCTCGACGACCTACATCAGCGGGATGGCGGTGAAGAAGGCCGCCGAGGACGCCAAAGAGCGCATCCTCGAGTGGGCGTCGCGGATGCTCGACGAACCCGCGGAAAATCTGGAGACGCGCGACGGCGAGGTGTACAGCGAGGAGAGCGGAGAGGCGGTTACGCTCGAGGACGTCGGCTACGAGTCAGTGTACGGCCACGACGATCGAGAGCACATCCTCGGCAAGGGAACGCACTCCACGGAGGAGAGTCCGCCGCCGTTTGCCGCGCAGTTCGTCGACGTGACCGTCGACGAGCAGACGGGCGAGTTCGAGGTCAACAAACTCGTCGTCGCTGTCGACTGCGGCGTCGCGATCAACCCCGGAATGGCGGAGGGGCAAGTCGAGGGTGCCAATCACATGAGCTTCGAGATGGCCGTGAGTGAGGGTATCACCGTCGACGAGCAGGGCCGCGCAGAAGTCTCGGATTTCGACGAGTACGGGCTTCCGTCGGCGACGGAGACGCCGCCGATCGAGAGCATTCTCATCGAGACTCACGAACCGACGGGACCGTTCGGCGCAAAATCCGTCGCGGAGGTGCCGACCAACACGGTGCCGCCGGCACTCAGTAACGCGATCCGGGAGGCCGTCGACGTGCGCATCAACGAGATGCCCGTTACCGCCGAGAAAGTCAAGACGGCGCTCGACGAAAAGTAGAGCGTCTGCTTTCGATTTCGATCTTATCCGCTAACCAGTCGTCGTGGCCGTCGGCGTCTTCCGCAATGCGGGCCTGCTCGCGATTGACGACGTCCATGATGACGCCGCCTTTTTGCATGCGAGCGAACCCCTGTTTGACGAGTTCACTGCCTCGCTCGAGCTCCGTCAAGTCGGTTCGATCGTCGCTCGTCATACCGTCTCGAGTTTTCGACGGCTCGGGATTAACGTACTGGTGTGTCCCGTTCGCGTAGAAAATGTGCGACGTTTGCCCGCTGTGGGAGGATCGATCCCCGTTCCACGCGACGTTGCCTCGGCCGTGTTCGCTTGGCAGTTCGGCACAGTCGGCGAATACGCCCGCTCGGACGACCGATTCACTCGCAAAGGGCAGTTGATCAGCGATATCGTCCGTTCGCCGGCGATTCTCTCTTTTGCTTCCGACCGCTATCGTCACACTTCGGAGTAGCTATTTAGGTTCTCGAGACCGATACTCGGAGGAAGGGAGGGTCTCTCTCCCACGATGAGACTCATGCAACTCGAACTAGAGCTAAACGGCCAACAACGGACGTTCAAGGCGGAGAAATCGGACGTCCTGCTGGACGTACTGCGGCGAAACGGCTACACCGGCCCGAAACGCGGCTGTGATACGGGCGCGTGCGGGATGTGTACGGTCCAAATCGACGGCGAACCGGCGATGTCCTGTGTCACGCCGGCCGCGAAAGTCGCCGGATCGACGGTGGAAACAATCGAAGGACTGGGGACGCAGAGCGATCTCCACCCGCTTCAGCAGGCGTTCGTGGACAACTCGGCGCTCCAATGTGGCTTCTGTATCCCGGGCATGATCATGCGTTCGAAGGCGCTACTGGAGACGAATCCGGAACCGACCGAGACGGAGGTGCGGGAAGCGCTGGCGGACAACCTCTGCCGGTGTACCGGCTACAAGAAGATCGTCGAAGCGGTTCTCGAAGCTGCAGACCGAATGGACGGTGAGCAGACCGTGGCGGCAGATGGCGGGGAAAGCCGCTGCGAGGAGTTCCCCTCGACCTGCCCCCGTGAGGAGGGCCGATCGAAATGAGCAATCTGGAAGAGACACCGGGACGGAACGAGAGACCCGACGGCGATCGGGCGGAGGAGGAGGCCACGGAAGCGGACGCGTTTCCGGGGGAGAGTGAGGTGGCTGCAGACGACCGGAAATCCCGGGATGAGCGCGAGCATCTGACCGAGGACGTCGAGAAAGACGATGCTCGGAAAATCGTCACCGGGGAGGCCCGTTACACGGCCGATTACCGTGATCGCTTCCCGGAGCTCGCCGAAGGGAAAGTAATCCGGAGCGAAATCGCACACGGATACGTCCGTGACATCGATACGAGCGAGGCCGAAGCGATGGACGGCGTGTACGCTGTGATCACGCCGTGGGACGACGTCGTGCCCGACAAAGCGTACTCGAGTTCGGGCCAGTCCTACCCCGAACCGAGTCCCTGGGATCTGCGCGTACTCCGAGAACACGTGCGATACGTCGGCGATCCCATCGCAGCGATCGCCGCAACGGACACGGAGACGGCAGACCGCGCCGCGCGGACGATCGACGTCGAATACGAGGAACTGGACCCCGTCCTCGACCCCGAGACGGCGACGGATCCGGACGCGCCACAGTTATTCGATCCCGACGAGGTCGAGAACAAACAGCGCGGTGCCGACTACGAGCGGAACCTCGAGTCTCACTTCGAGGGCGAGCGAGGCGACGTCGAGCGGGTGTTCGATCGAACGGACGACGACCGGGTGATCGAGACGGAATGGGAAACACCATACCAGTCACACTGTGTCCCCGAACCCCACACGACGATCGCCCACACGGACGAGGACGGCCGGTACTCGTTCATCACTGCGACGCAGGTTCCGTTCCACACCCGGCGGCAGATCGCGCATCTGTTCGACGTTCCCATTCGCGACGTCCGCGTCACGAAACCCCGCATCGGGGCCGGCTTCGGTGCGAAACAGGAGATGGCGATCGAACCGATCGCGTTCGTACTCCATCTGGCGGCCGACCGGCCGGTCAAACTGGAGATGACCCGCCGCGAGGAGTTCTACGCGCTCCGGTTTCGCCATCCGATGCAGATGCGCATGCGGACAGCGGTGGACGAGGACGGGACGCTCGAGGCGATGGATCTGTATACGCTCTCGAACTCGGGGGCGTACGGCACCCACGGGATGACCGTCGCGAACAACGTCGGAACGAAACCGCTCCCGCTGTATCCGCGCGTTCCGAACGTCAGGTTCGAGGGCGACGTCGTCCACACAAACCTGCCGATGGGTGCGGCGATGCGCGGCTACGGCGCCCCGCAGGGCCATTTCGCAGTCGAGTCGCACATGGACGAGGTCGCGCGCCGGCTGGACTTCGATCCGATCGAGTTCCGCAAACGCAACGCCGTTCGAGAGGGGGATATCGACCGGAACGTCATCATACTGAAAGACGGCGATCGGTTCAGCCGGGAGATACGGTCGTGCGGACTCCGCGAGTGTATCGAGCGCGGGAAGGAGGCCATCGGCTACGACGATCTCGAGCAACCCGCGGAGCCACACCGCCACCGTGGCGTCGGAATGGCGATGATCGCCCAGGGCAGCGGCGTCGCCGGGCGAGAACTCGGCGCGGCCCAGATCAAGATGAACGAGGACGGCTCGTTCCACCTGCAGGTCGGCGGCGTCGACACCGGCACCGGCTCCGACACGATGTTCAGCCAAGTCGCCGCGGAGGTTCTGGGTTGTGAGCCCACGGATATCGTCGTTATCTCCTCGGACACCGACCTGACGCCGTTCGACTACGGCGCGTACGCCTCCTCGACGACCTACATCAGCGGTCAAGCCGTCAAGGAAGCGGCCGAAGACGCGCGGGAACGGCTCGTCCACTGGGGGTCGAAGATGCTCGATGAACCCGTCGAGAACCTGAAAACGGGCGACGGGCAGGTGTACAGCGAGGTGACCGGCGACGGCGTGTCGCTGAAGGAAATCGGGTACGAAGCGACGTACGGCCACGACGACCGCGAACACATCCTCGGTAAGGGCAATCACTCGACGGACGAAAGTCCGCCGCCGTACGGCGCCCAGTTCGTCGACGTGACCGTGAACGAAGAAACCGGCGAGTACGAGATCAACGAAATGGCGTTCGCCGCCGACTGCGGCGTTGCAATCAACCCCGCGCTCGTCGAAGGGCAGATCGAAGGTGGCGAGCACATGAGCCTCGAGTACGCCACCAGCGGCGGACTGGAGTTCGACGACGAGGGGAATCCGGAGGTGCTCGGCTTCCGACAGTACGGGATGCCACGGACGACCGATCATCCGCCGATGGAGACGATCATTGTCGAAACGCACGAACCGACCGGGCCGTTCGGCGCGAAGTCGATCGCCGAGCTCCCCACGAACGGCGTTCCGCCGGCGCTCAGCAACGCGATCCGTGACGCCGTCGGCGTCCGCGTGAACTCCCTGCCCATTACGCCCGACGATATCAGACGGGCCCTCGACGAACGCGACGACTAGTCGCCGATAATACGAAGCGGTCTTCCGAAATACCGTCTCCCGTCCCGAATCTCTCGAGGCGTACCGGAGTCGTCCGAACTATTATTATCGCTACTCCGCTATGGTAGAGCATGGCTTCCATCGGGATTCTACTGACCGGCGGGCCCTTCGACAGCGAGCGCTGGCGAACGGCGTACGAACTCGGAAAGGCGGCGCTCGGGAAAGGCCACGAAGTTTCGTTCTTTCACTACCTCGACGGGGCGCTCGTGCCCGTCGACGGACAGACGTTTCCCGACTGTTCAGACACTGGCCTCTACGACGAGATGCCGACGGAGAAATTTCAGGAACTCATCGCCGACGGTGCCGAGGTGATCTGTTGTGGCCTCTGTGTCGACGCCCGCGGTATCGACGCGCCGGACGATTATCCGGACGGCGTTGAGGTCGGACTCCTCCCCGATCTGGCGGACACGATCGGCGATGCAGACCGAGTGATATCGCTATGAAACGCGACGTCGTCGTGTTACTGACTCGAGCACCGTACGGGCGCGTGCACGTCCCGGAGGGGCTGCGGGCGGCGCGGGGCGTCGCCGCGGGGTTCGACCGGCACGACGTCACAGTCGTCTTCACGGAAGACGGCACGTATGCCGCCCGAAGCGACGTCGACCGAGACGCGCTGAACATGCCGGGGCACATCGCCGATCTGCGGGAACAGAACGGAGCGATGATCGTCGACGCCGCCGCGCTGACGGAGCGGGGTATCTCCACCGACGAGATCGCTGACGACGTGACTGTTCGCGCCGGCGACGAGGTTTCGGCGCGCATTCGGGACGCCGATTGCGTTCTGGACTTCTAACCATGCTATACCTGATAGACGAACCCATGGCCGATATCGGACTTCGAACTGCGGCGGACGACCCCGAGGCACGCGTCGTCCTCGTACAGGACGGCGTGTTCCTGTCTCCGGCGCTCGACGCGGAACTCTACGCAGTCGAGAAAGACGTCGACGTCCGCGGTGTCGACCTCCCCAAGGAAATCGAGGAGATCACGTACGACGATTTAATCGACCTGATAGTCGAGAACGAGGTGAAAAACTTCGTATGAGCGTGTTCGAACGAGTTACCGAACTGGTCGACGACGGCGAGGCGGCTGCGATGCTGACGATCGTCGACAAGGACGGGAGCGCTCCCAGGGACGTCGGGGATCGGATGCTCGTCACCGCGGACGGCGACTACGGCACGATCGGCGGCGGAACGGTCGAACACCTCGCCGTCGAGGACGCGCGAGCAGTGCTGAACGGTGAGGTCGACTCCGGCGTTCAAACGTACGAACTCGAGCCCGGCGGGAACACCGGCATGGTCTGTGGCGGCTCGATGGACGTCTTCATCGAACGAATTCGCGGACGGGCGCGCCTCTACATCGCCGGTGGCGGCCACATCAGCGTCGAACTCGCGGCGCTGGCGGAGCAGTTGGAGTACGACGTTACGGTGATCGACGACCGCGAGGAATACACCGACCCTGATGCGTTCCCGGACGACACAAACGTCATCCATGGAGAGTACGGGGAAACGCTGTCCGAGTTCCCGATGACGGCCGAAACATCGGTCGCGGTGGCGACGCGCAGCGGGACGTTCGATCAGCGCGCCGTCGCGGCGGCGCTCGACGGCAACGCCGGCTACGTCGGCCTCGTCGCCAGCGACACGAAGACGGAACACGTCATCGATTCGCTCGCCGAGGAGGGGTACAGCCGGCGAGAACTCGCGCGGGTCAGGGCACCAGTCGGGCTCGATCTCGGCGGGAGCGGCCCAGAAGACGTCGCGCTGGCGATCCTCTCGGAGGTGAACATGGATCGGTACGGTGCTGACGGACAGCGCGCGACGCGACTGAATCTCGACGACCTCGTCGTCGTCCGGGGCGGCGGCGACCTCGGAAGCGGCGTCGTCTACCGACTGCACCAGGCCGGGTATCCGGTCGTGGTGACCGAGGTCGAGCGACCGACCGTCGTTCGACGGAAGGTGGCGTTCGCGGCAGCGATGTACGAAGACGAGGTTTCGATCGAAGGCGTCGTCGGCCGCCGAGCGGCCGACGTGGACGAGGCGATCGAGATACTCGAGGACGATGCGGTACCGGTCCTCGAGGACCCGGGGGCTTCGATCGCGGCGACGCTCGATGCGGCCGTGGTCGTCGATGCGATACTGGCGAAAGGTCGGACCGATACGGGCACCCGCCGCGACGACGCGGACGTAGTCGTCGGTCTCGGTCCCGGATTCGAAGCCGGCGAGGACGTCGACGCCGTCGTCGAGACGGACAGAGGCCACGAGTTAGGTCGCGTTTTCTACGACGGCCGGGCGAGTCCGTACGACGGCGAACCGGGCGAACGGCGCGGCTACACGCACGAACGGGTCCTCCGCGCGCCGGGCGAGGAACTGTGGGAGCCCGTGGTCGAAATCGGCGATCTCGTTTCGGCGGGCGAGACCGTGGGTCACGTCGGCAACACCGACGTAGTCGCGGAAATCGACGGCCTCGTTCGCGGTCTCGTCCACGGCGGACTTGAGGTCAACGAAGGGGCGAAACTCGGCGATATCGATCCGCGCGGCGACGACGTCGACCCGGCGAAAATTTCGGATAAAGCGCTCTGTCTCGGCGGCGGCGTCCTCGAGGCCGTCCTGAAACTCAGCTAGCGACCGGTCAGTTGTCTCGTTTCTCCCGGCTGATCGGTTCTATCGTTGGATCGCGTAACGAAACGCCGTTGCCGTCAGTGACGCGTCCGATACGACGGTAGAAGACGTCAGCGCCGTCGAGACGGGATTCGAGCGTCGGAGTTCGCGACTCGGGGATCGACAGGAGCAAGCCGCCGCTGGTTTCCGCGCTCTCGCCGTCCTTGAGGCCGTACCCGAACAGACTCGAGAGGTCATCGGTTCCTTCGATGATCGGCAGCTTAGTTACCTCGATCCCCACGTCGGCGTTGTCGGCGAGGACCTGCGCCTGCCCGACGAGCCCGAACCCGGTTATATCGGTTGCCGCGGTCGCGACGTCGCGACTGGCCATTGCAGCGGCCCGGTTCGGGGTCGTCATCCAGGCGAGCGCTTCGTCGCCGATCTTTTGAACCGACCGTTCCGTGGCCTCTGCGACGACGTCGGCGAACTCGTCGTCCGAAACGCGCAGTCCTCCCATCGCCGACTGCGTTCCGAGCGGTTTCGTAAGGTAGAGAGAGTCTCCGGCTGTCGCGCGCTGTGAGGTCAACAGCGCCTCGGGCGGTGCAGTCGCAGAGATGGCACCGCCGGCGAACGGCCACGGGCTGACGATCGTGTGGCCGCCCGCGATCACGCCGCCCATGTCGTCGATCGCATCGGCGATACCGGCCAGGATCATCGGTGCAGTGTCCGTCAATTCCTGTGGGAGCCCGAGGACGACGAGACAGTCGAGGTTGTCGACGGCCCCCGTCGCGAACGCGTCGCTCGCGGCGTTACACGCTGCGACGCGACCGAAGTCGTAGGGGTCGTCGATGATCGGCGTGAAGAAATCGACCGTCGAAACGAGCGCCAGATCGTCGGTCAGTCGCCGCGCGGCGGCGTCCTCGCCGACGCCGAACAGCAGTTCGTCTCGAGATTCGGTCAGCCCCGCGTCCCGAAGTAGATCGTCGAGATCGCTCTGACCGACCTTGCAGGAGCAGCCGTGGAGGTCGGCGTACTCGGTGAGCTGTACGGTGCCGTCGTCGGAACGGTCGCTCATCGACTACGCCTCCGGAATCTCGGCGTCGTCGGTCACTTCGATGCGCAACTCGAACGCGTTCTCGTCGCTTCCGTCCTCGGTCTTCGCGACGGTGAACCCGCGTTTGCGACACATTCGACAGAGGTTCCGTTCCGCCGGGGGGTAATCGCCTCGCACGAGTAACTCGTCGCCCGTCTCCAGTTCGGCGAGCTGCTGGCGGACGATCAGCGCCGGCCGCGGACAGATTTCTCCGCGCACATCTACTCGCGTCATGCGTCAACGTATGCGAGTGAGTCGCAAAACAGTATCGGCTCGATCTACTCCGCGGCTCGCACTCCGATGGGGCAAATCTATTTTCGCTCTCGTCGCACAGTGACGGTATGGAACTGTCGACCGCGCTGGGCCTCGGCGACCGAGAGCTCGTCGCGTTCGTCGGTGCCGGCGGCAAGAAGACCGCCATGCACCGACTCGCGACGGACGGAACCGAGCGGGGGTACGACGTCGGGTTCACGACGACGACACAGATGCCGCCACCCGATCTGCCGCTGACGGTCACGAACGCCGAGCGACTGCCGGACGCGCTGCTCGAAACCGAGCCACCGGTCGCGTTCGCGAGCGAAAGGGTCGCCGATCCCGAACGAGTCGACCGAAAAGTTCGCGGGTTCGATCCCGAGCCGCTGGCGTCGGTTCTCGATCGTGGGATTGTCGACTGGCTCCTCGTCAAAGCCGATGGGGCTCGACGGCGGGAGTTCAAGGCCCCCGGAACCGACGAGCCGGTGGTTCCAGACGAGGCGACTCACGTCGTCCCCGTGGCCTCAGTGCACGCCGTCGGCGAACCGCTCGCCGAAGCCGTCGTTCACCGTCCCGAACGCGTCACCGCGATCACCGACCTCTCCGTCGGCGACACGATTACGCCCGAAACGATCGGCACCGTGCTCGCAAGTCCCGACGGGGGACTACGACACGTGCCCGATATCGCAGTCGTCACACCCGTAGTCAACAAGGCGGACACGCCGGACCACCAAGAGACGGCGCGAGCGGTACTCGAGCACGCGCTCGAGGAAACGACTCGGTTCACCCGAGGCCTCGTGACGTCGTTCGACCGAGACGTTTGCCTCCCCGTCGAGAGCGAGTCGTCGTGATAGGAGCGCGAACTATCGGTGCTGCGTCTCTCGAGCGTACTCGCTGTCAGGATGCAAGTCGACAGAGATGGCGACGGGAAAAGAACCAGTACGGTCCGTCACGAAATGGTCGTATGGCAGATCGGTCAGACACGGCTCGGGCTGTCGACGGACCGGATGGCGGTAATGAAGTCAATACTATCGGGGGTGTGATCCTCGCGGCGGGGAAGGGGACCCGGTTCGGGGGAGGGAACAAACTCCTTGCGGACGTTGAGGGGACACCCATTGTGAGACATGCGGCGGAGACGCTGTGTCAGTCGTCCGTCGACGATATCGTCGCCGTCGTCGGGCACGAGGCGGACCGTGTGGTGGCGGCTCTCGCCGATCTCGATCTCTCGATCCGCTCCAACGAGAACTACGAAGCGGGACAAAGCGCGTCGGTCCGGACCGGCGTCGACGCGGCACGCGGCGCGGACTGGGACGCGACCGTGTTCATGCTCGGAGATATGCCGTTCGTTCGTCCACTGACTGTGGACGCATTGCGAACAGCATACGTGACCGGCGACGGGAGCATCGTCGCCCCCACGTACGACGGTCGGCGTGGGAATCCCATCCTGTTCGGTCGACAGCACTACGACACGTTGTCGACCGTTTCCGGCGACCGAGGCGGCCGAGACCTCGTTGAGAACCACGAAAACACCGTCTTCGTCGATGTCGACGACCCGGGCGTGAGAAGAGACATCGACTCTCAGTCGGATTTGGAGCGGGCCACCGACTGATGCCCCTTCGGATGGAAAGCGAATCAGCCCCCAGCGGGATACGACGACTCAGCATCAGACAGTGAGACGTCCTGAATCACGGTAACGGTCGCCGGCAGTGCGGCCATTGTCCGAATGTGTCAGGTGTTGCCACGAGCGTCTGGCGGCGTGTCCGTTCGAGCAACTATATACCTCGATTCCGACTGTACTGTCGATAGCCACGGATTTCAGGCAGCGGCCGGACTGCAACCGTCGTGTCAGGAGAAACTATGCGCGAAAATTCGAGTCCGACTGATGGCGTGGTACGGTCGAGTACAGCGTCAGTAACCGAGATTACCAACGAGGAGCGGCGGACCATCTACGAGTACGTCGTCGAACACGGTCCAGTTCGTCCTCGTCGCCTGCAGGAGGCACTCTACCCCAACGACAGGCGCGCAATCGATCATCATCTAGCGCTCCTCGAGCAAAACGGATTGCTGGTCGAGACTGACGACCGGGTCCGTTTGACCGCCAATCTGAACCGCGTGGCGGAGCCGAAAACGGTCGGTCTCACCGGTTTCGATTTGCCCGTCGAATTTCGACCGGCGACCGAGGACGATCGGGTGGAACTGGTCAGCGTCATGCGATCAATGGCCGGCGAACAGCCGTCCGTCGAAACGGCGCCGACCGTGGCAACGGTGACAAACGACGGGACGCCCCACCGACGTGATTCGACGAGAGAGTGCGCAGTCTACGTGGCGACCATCGAGGACGCGGTCTGTGGGTGGATTCACATCGACGCGACGGACAGAGCACAAACCGCCCACACGGCGACGGTGACCGGTGGCGTCGCCGAATCGCGACGCGAGGCGGGAATCGGGACCAGACTGTTGGCGTACGCACGGCAGTGTGCCGACCGCTGTGGCTACGAGAAACTGTATCAGCACCTCCCCGCCACGAATCAGACGGGAATCGATTTCCTCGTCGAGCGCGACTGGACCGTCGAAGCGACACGCGCTGATCACTATCTGCTGGACGGGACCTACGCGGACGACGTGATCCTGTCCGCCGTGGTTGACCGGTGAGCGACAGTGCGCGCGATTCCGCTGCCGCCGTCGTCGGTACCCGAGCACTGTCAGTATCGGAATTTCTGACGCGCTACGACATCGTCACGTCCACGTACTTGCCATCCGTGACGTCTACGAGGCCGTTGTTCGTGAGCCGATACGTCGGAATCACCTCGAGGGCGAGGAAAGAGAGTTCCATCAGTCCGGTTTCTGCCATCCCGATCTCTGCGGCGTGGGTCTCTACGGTTTCGAACTGCTCGTAGACAGTTTCTATCGACTCGTTCGACATCAGACCGGCGACCGGGAGCGCGAGTGAAGCGAATTCGTCGTCGAGGGGATCGTACGCGACGACGCCGCCGTCTAACTCCTCGAGTTTGTTCGCGACCGCTGCCATGGAGGCGTGATCAGCGCCGGCGACGACGCAGTTGTGCGCGTCGTGAGCGATCGTTGACCCGACAGCACCGCGGTCGATGTCTAACCCGTGAACGAAGCCGCGGCCGATCCCTCCGTTCCCACCGTGTCGCTCGATGACAGCGAGTGAGAGCAGATCTTCGTCCGGATCCGGCAGTAGCGTGCGCTCCCGTACGGGGACTTCGGCGGTCATGGGATCGGTCTGGAGGCCGCCGACGGCGTCAATGACGCGGACGCGAGCGGTGCGACTGCGGCTGTCACGAGCCGTGATCGCGAGGTCGGACGCCGAGACCGAGGGGAACTCGACCGTGTCCGTCGGAAGATTGGTCGCGGAAGGGACAGTCCCGTCCTCCGTCGGATTCAGTTCACCGTCGATGAGTACGTCGTCGACGCGCCAGGAGTCCAGATCCTCGAGCAACACGAGATCTGCCGGTGCACCCGGTTCCACTCTTCCGAACGGGAGGTCGTAACTCTCCGCCGTGTTTATCGTCGCCATCTGTACGGCGTTAACCGGGTCTGCGCCTTCCTGGATCGCTTTCCGAATGGCGAAGTCGACGCCGCCTTCGTCGATAATGTCTGTGACTTCACGGTCGTCTGTACAGAGCGAGAGTCGCCGAGTATCGATCTCCTCGGTGAGCGGCAAGAGTTCGGCGAGGTTCTTGCTGGACGATCCCTCGCGCAGGTAGACGCGGAGACCGACATCGGCTTTCTCGCGGGCCTCGGCGAGCGTGATACTCTCGTGGTCGTTGTCCAGATACCGTGCGGCCTCGTGTAGTTCGTCACCCGTGACCTGTGGCATGTGTCCGTCGACAGTCAATCCGCGCTCCCGTGCGGCTCGGATCTTCGCGTGGACGTCCTCGTCTCCCGCGACCAATCCAGGAACGTCCATTACTTCGCCGAGCGCGATGACGTTCGGTTCCTCGAGTAGATCAGTTACCATTTCGGCGGGGAGTGTCGCCCCGCAGTCTTGGAGGTCCGACGCTGGGACGCTGGAAGGAACGGTGAATCGAGCCTTCAACGGCGTCTGTTCAGCGTCTTGAATGACGGCGCGGACGCCCGCAGCGCCGACCACGTTTGCTATTTCGTGGGGATCGTGTACGACGCTTGTCACGCCGTTCGGGACGACCGCTTCCGCGTACTGTGGAAGCGTCACCATGCTCGATTCGACGTGCATGTGAGCGTCGATGAGTCCGGGCGTGACGTATTTCGCGTGGAGTTCACGTTCGGCGGGACGCTCTTCCAGCGCGACGATGATCCCGTCGTCGATCGCCACGGCGCGATCCTCCACGTTTCCGGTGTTCACGTTGACTAACGTCCCGCGGACGAGGGTGTCAACGCGTTCGGTCACGATACATCACCCCGTTCCAGAACCTTTCATCCGCCGTGTCTTCGCGGAATCGGCGATGAGACCGTTCGGTGACTGCGACACGATTGAACTGCATAGCGGAATGTCCAGTGCGATCGTGAAATAGATTGCCATGGTGTAGCATGACTGACCGACTAGCGGTACACGCTACGTATGAACACACCAGACTGTGTGAACGTAAGCGCCACACCACTTAGACGGCAATAGAGAACCAAGAACCCCATTCAAAGAAGTGAACTTATCGTCTTAATCTTCGGACGACCCAACTGCATCGGTACCCAGACCTTCATCGAGATCACCCGTCGTGGCTGCGTCTTGGAGATTGGCTTCCGTCTCGCGGGGTACCAGCGTGTTGAGCAGGACCGCCACGATGGCAGTCACAATGATCGCATTTCCGAAGAAAATCGTCGCCTGATCCGGTAACGCGCTGAGCGCGTCAGGTCGGACCTCGACGCCAAGGCCGGCACCGATCGAGGTCGCGATGATGACCATGTTCCGTCGGTTCATCCGTTCGTTCAAGAAGATGAGGCGAAGACCGCTCGACATCACCATTCCGAACATGACCAGCACGGCACCACCGAGTACCGCACTCGGAATTGTCGTCACGACGGCACTAATTTTCGGAACAAAACCAAGAACCAGTAGGACGACACCGCTGATACCGACGACGTAGCGACTCATAACGCCGGTGAAGTTGATGAGACCAACGTTCTGAGAGAACGTTGTTAGCGGGAACGCGCCGAACAGTGCGCCGATCGAGCTGCCGATTCCGTCAACGAAGAGTCCGCCCGTTACCTCGTCTTCGGTCGGAGTTCGCCCTTCGGCGGATGTGATGCCGGAGATGTCCCCGACGGATTCGATCGCTGCCGTGATGTGAATGGCAGTGAACGTCAGGATGGCCACCGGTTCGAAGGAGAACCCGAACCGACCCGGGACGGGAACGGCGAACCAGCTTGCTTCCGCGACGGGCGAGAAGTTGACGATACCCATCGCGATCGCAGCCACGTATCCGACCATGAGACCGATGAGGATACTGAGTATCCGTAAAGGGCCGTCCGTAAAGAGATTCAATCCGACGGTTACGGCGATGACGAGCAAGCCCAGACCGAGGTTGTGGTACGCGCCGTAGTCCGAGGCGCCAACGCCACCCGCGAGGTAGTCCATCCCCACCGGGATCAAGTAGAGGCCGATGATCATAACGATGAGTCCGGATACCAGTGGCGGGAAGAACCTCTTAACCCGTTTGAACTGCCACCCGATCAGTACCTCCACTAGTGCCGCGATCACTATCGCGCCAAAAACGGCGTCGAGACCGTATTGGCTTCCGATGGCTATCGCCGCACCGACGAACGCGAAGCTCGTTCCCATCACGACGGGTAAGCGGGATCCGACAGGACCGATGGGGAACACCTGCACGAGCGTCGCGAGTCCCGAGAACACGAGCACCATTTGAACCAGGAACGCCGTGTCAGCTGAGCCAACACCGACGGCTCCTCCGACGATGAGTGCCACCGCCGTCGCCGGAACGATCATGGCCGCTACGTGCTGGACGCCGAGAAAGAGCGCCTTGATCGCCGGTGGTTTGTCTTCTAATCCGTACGCCAGTTCGATGGATCCGTCCCTCTCTGACATGTGCTGTCGATTCACATAGACATGGGTTTGGCATAAATAGCTTATTGAATATATATTTTCTCACATAAGTCGGCCCTGTCTTTAGATTGCGGTTTGGCACGACGAAATCGCGTGATGGGTCGAAAACGGTACGCAGACTAGAATCGCACCTGATGAGTGTAACGGTAACTGAACGACATGTTGGCGGCCTCTCTTTCCGTTACGAGGAGCCCGCCCGTTCGCAGAGAGTTCCCGTTTGGTTGAAAAACGGACGAAAGGGGTTTGTGATAATATACCCAACTCAGTATTATGGCTCACGACCACGAATCGATGCTCTCTCGTTCCGAGGCCGTGCGGGAGGTTCTCGATGTGCTCGACCGAGTGCTGTCGAACCACGAGACGAAAGAGTTGAGCGTCGGAGACGGCATAGCTGGACGGTTTCTCGCAGAGTCGATAACTGCCCCCAGAGACGTTCCGGTTCACGACCACGCGACCATGGACGGATTCGCCGTCGACGCGACCGAGTCGTATCCCTTCACGGTCAGTGACGGAGAGATATTTCCGGAGGACGAGCCACCGTCGCTAGCGGCCGGGGCAGCTGCCCGCATCGCTACGGGGGCACCGCTCCCAGAGCGCGCAAACGCCGTGCTCAAGATCGAGGAAGCATCCGTCGAAGCAGGTGAACTCAGGGGGAGTAGCCTCGAACCGGGTACGTATACGTACGAACGGGGAAGCAACGTGTCAGCTGGTGAAGTGCTGTTTCGGCCCGGTGAACGGATTTCTGCGAAAGATCTGATCCTGCTCAGAGACCTCGGTATCGAACGCGTCAGCGTGTACGAACCCTTCTCCGCGGGGTTACTGGCTACTGGATCCGAAATTCACGAGGAGAAGACCGCCGATCTCGACTCGCCGATGCTGGCCGCGCTCGTCCGTTCGTGGGAGCACGGTGTCACGATCGAGGGAACGGTTCCCGACGAATACGAGAGGACGAGAGACCGAATCGAGCAGTTGGCCGACGAACACGATGTGGTCATCACGACTGGCGGAACGAGCGTCGGCAAGAAGGATCACGTTATCCGAGCCCTCGAGGCGTTGGGCGAGGTAGTGTTCCATCGCGTCCGGATTCGTCCCGGCAAACCGATCGCAGTCTCGCGACTCCCCGATCACGATGCGGTCGCCTTCGCGATTCCGGGAAAGCCAGTCGGCGCGCACACGGTTGCGACACTCGTCATGCGTTCGTTCTTCGTCGGCGAGACGGAACCGGTACCGACGATCGATGCGACCCTCACGAGCGACGTCGGTATCGGAACGGCCGGATTCGAATACGCAGTGCCGGTGACGGTTGACGAGGGGAACGCTATCCCCTTGGGCCACGTTGATTCCCCGCTCGAAGTGTACGAAGAGACGTTCGATCCGAGCGTCCTCTCCTCGAGCACACGTGCGACGCGAGCCGACGGTATCGTCATAACGGAGTCGGATCTTGCAGCCGGGGAGTCGGTACGCGTGATACCGTATCCGGTCATCGAGTAGACGGTGCCGTGACCAAACAATGGCAAACCGTGTGGTCTCTTCGTCGCTATCGGCGATTGAGAGCTAGAAACGCGAGTACACCGCCGATGAGCGTAGCCGTCCCCCAGAACAGCAACGAAAAGCGATATCCGGTCACCGGTTCGTCGAAAGCGGCGCCCGCGAAACCGGTGAACGCGATCGGTCCGACGGTCTGTCCGAGCCAGAGCATACTCGTCAGGACCCCCATCATGCTCGCGCGAAGTTGGCCTGAGACGAGGCTCACGACAGTCGTATCGAGGGAGGGCATCACGAGCCCGAATCCCAGGCCGAAACAGAGTAACATCGCACCGATCAGTATCGGCGTGGAAGCAGCCCAGACGCCGAGGAGGCTGACACCGAATCCGACGAAACCGAGAGAGATCAACTGCCGTGCGTCGAAGTACTGGGAGATGCGCCCGTACTGAGACGCCGTGGTGGCGTTGGCGATGGAAACCATGCTGAATAGCAGGCCGATCTGTCCAGCGGAAAGGCCATGAACGTCGCTCAAAAGCAGAGAGAGAACTGTTAGAATGCACCCGTAAAACAGGAAAAACGTGAGAAACGCTGCAGCCCAGAGTCCGAGCGCTCTCGAGATGAGGACCGCAGAGATCACCCGCGATACGTACGTTCCGATCGCAGGCGGATCGGCTATCGTGGGTTCTTCGAGAGTGAAGAGAGCGATAGCACCGACGACGAGACTGAGGCCGAAGAACGCGAACGGAATGTTCCAGCGGATAGTGGCTAACGCTCCACCGAGCAGAGGATACGTGGCGGCACCGATGCCAATGGCACTGCCGTTTACGCCCATGATCTTATTCCGTCGTTTTCCCCCGTAGAAATCGCCGATGAGCGTTATCGCCAGTACCATAAGTCCGCTGCCGCCGATCCCCTGAACGAATCGGAGGGCCAGCACCCCGCGAAACGACGGGCCGAGCGCGATACCACCGCCGGCGAGGCCGAAGAGGACCAACAGAGGGAGGACGACCGTCCGGCGTCCCAGACGGTCGGATAACAGGCCGATAAACGGCGTCAGAAACACGCCGGGGAGCGTATACGCTGTGATCATGAGCCCTATTTGCGCATCGCTGATCTTGAATACTGAGCGGAGGTCCGGTAGAATGGGACTGATCAGGGTGACACCCATCACACCGATGAGCGAACACGCCAGCACCGTCTGAAAGATCGCAGAGGTCCACGGTACGTCTCCTCGTGCTTGCCGTGAGGACACAGGTGTCATGTAAGGGCGATATATCCGCGCTATCGAGATGGTGGGGTTCGTGTGTCGTCTTCCCGGGCATCGCTCTCAACCGTCCGGAACGAGCGTTGTGATAGCTATCCCATCACACCTCCGGAAGTCACGTAAAAATAGAGGATAAACGCTCCCGCGAGCACCCACTGTGCAGTGTGGATGTCTTGGTGGTCCCCTTGGGCCGCTTTGATGATCGGATAACTGATGATCCCCGCCGCGATACCGTTGGCGATCGACGCCGTCAGCGGCATCATCACCATCGTCAGGCCACCCGGGATCAGCCAATCGGACTGTTCCCAGTTCACTTCGGTGATACCCTCGAGCATGATCAGACCGACGACGACCAGTGCTAAGTACGACGCGTACGTCGGAATGGCAGCGACAATCGGAATCGCGACGAGCGAGAGTAGGAACAGGAGGCTGACGACGAGAGCGGTCATCCCGGTCCGGCCTCCCTCTTCGATCCCCGTGGAACTCTCGACGTAGGTCGTGACAGTCGTCGTTCCGACTATCGCTCCGAAGGTCGTCGCGATCGCGTCCGCCATCAGCGGCTTTTCCATCTCCGGTAGGTTCCCATCGTCGTCCAGAAACCCGCCGAACTGGGAGACGCCGATGAGCGTTCCAGCCGTGTCGAAGAAGTCCACGAAGAAGAATGTAAATACGACGATCATGAACGTGACCGGTTCGATGTTCTGGAACCCCTGCAGGAATGCGCCGAACAGCGGCGTAATATCGTAATGTGGTTCGGGGACGGAACCAGGGGTGAGGAGACCATCGTTGACCACGCCGGAGATCGTCAGCCCCCAGCCGGCAACGGCCGTGGTGAGGATCCCAATGATAATCGAACCGGTCACGTCACGCGAATAAAGGATGAGCGTAAACGCCAGGCCCACGAGGGAGAGGATAGCGACCGGATCGGAGGCGACGCTCCCCAAGGTAACCAACGTCGAATCGTGTGCGGCCGCGACGTTCATCTCGATGAGTCCCAGCAGAAGGAGGAACAGCCCGATACCAGCCCCGACGGCGAACTTGACCGGTTTCGGGAAGAACTCGATGATGTACCGCCGCGCGCCGACCGAGGACATCGCCATGAAGATGAGTCCCTCGACGAACACCGCCGCGAGCGCAGTTTGCCACGGGACACCGAGCGTGATGACGACGGTGAACGCGAAGTACGCGTTGAGTCCCATTCCGGGTGCGAGTCCGAACGGGCGGTTCGCGTAGAAGGCCATGACGGCCGTTCCCACGACCGCTGCGAGAATCGTCGCGATCGCGATCATCTGGAACACCTCTCCGTCGGAGTAGCCGTCGATGCTGATCGCAGCTGAGAGGATCACCGGATTGACGACGATGATGTACGACATCGTCAGAAACGTCGTTATCCCCGCAATGACCTCCGTTTTCGTGTCGGTACCGTACTTCTCGTAGCCGAAGAACGATGCCACCTTCGACTGTTGCTCGTTAGACTCTGTCACACGTGGGGTGGTGTGACACGAACTGATAGTATTTCCGGATAACATAAATAGCAACGACGGACAACCGCCGTCGTCCCAGTGACCACAGTTTGCCAGATCTGTGTGCTGGATTCGAGCCACAGCCGCGAATTGTGTCGGGAGCGATCCGACACCAAAACGCGGAGATTGATGGTGTCGTACCGGTAACCACGAGAGAGAATCACCATGCGAGTCATCGTGCCCTTTGACGGTCGGGACCCGAAAACGAGGCTGTCGGCGCTCTTCGATTACGGCGACCGGAACGAGTTCGCACGGGCAATGTTACAAGACGTCGTCTCCGTCGTTCAGGACACTGGAAGGGATCCACTCATCCTCTCTTCGACACCGCTTGAGATCGGGGACTGTCCCGTATCTGTCGACGAACGGTCGCTTTCGCGTGCTGTCAACGAACGACTTCAGGCCGCTTCGTCAGCGGTAGCCGTCGTCATGGCCGATCTACCGTTGATTACAGACGCAGCGCTCGAGCGACTGTGCACCAGGGAGGGGGATGTCGTGCTCGCGCGCGGCGTAGGGGGCGGGACGAACGCGCTCGTTTCCCGTACGTCCGACTTCGAAGTCGATTATCACGGCAACTCCTATCTCGCCCATCGGTCCACAGCGCGCGAAATAGGCGCCGCGGTGGCGGAGATCGATTCGTACCGTCTCGCGACCGACGTCGATGAACCGGACGATCTCGCAGAATTACTGCTTCACGGAGAGGGCCACGCGACCCAGTGGTTGCGCGATCAGGGCTTTCGGCTCGCATCGGGAGCCGGCCGGACCACCGTTCGGCGCACAGACGTCACACATGAGCCATCCCAGTAGTCGTCTCCCTTGTCAGAGAATACTATTAAGAGGCAAGCCTGGGACTCTCTCTGTATGAAGCGAGTTATCAGCTCGAGCGATGCTCCAGAGGCAGTCGGTGCGTACAGTCAGGCGACGACCGATGGCGACCTCGTGTTTACCGCCGGTCAGATACCGATGACGCCCGACGGTGAGTTGCTCTCCGACGAACCGATCGCCACGCAGGCCGATCAGTCTCTGTCCAACATCCAGGGCGTTCTGTCGACTGAGGGACTGGACATGAGCGATATCTTGAAGGTGACCGTGTTCCTGGACGATATCGACGATTTCGAGGAAATGAACGACACCTACAGCGAATTCTTCGACGACGAGCCTCCTGCCCGTAGTGCCGTCGAAGTTGCAAACCTCCCCAAAGGAGTCGGTGTCGAGATCGAAGCGATCGCGTCGAGCGAGTGAACTGACGGCTAGGGATCCGTTCACGGAACCCTGCATCCGGCTCGAGGACCCGCACTGATTCTGTCCGGTTTGTCACGATTTTGCTGCGCTGGTCACGCGGATTCGCAGCGCGAACTCCGACTCGGAGTCCGTGGTGGACGCCGTCGATACGCCGTACCCGTGTTTATGGCACGAGCGTCGGATGCTCCGTTCTGCTGGCGGATAATCTCCGACTACCGTGAGTTCGTCACCGGGCTCGAGTTCCTCCAGACACCGTTTCACGATTAGTACCGTCTGGGGACACACTGTGCCACTCACGTCGATCTCCATATGACACGACAGCGCACACACACCCATAACGTTGTCCCAGCACCGAAACGGCACGACGCGACACACCGGCTATCCGTTGGGGTCTGCCTCCGGAAGATTGCTGTCACGGCAACCTATTCATACTCCGCTCGAGATAGATAGAATCTGTGACCACTGGTAGAACGAGACGGTCGGTTCTCGGAACGGTTGGGACTGGCCTCGTCGGCAATTGCCTCCAGACCGGGCAGCGCTCCCCGACGCTCACTATGGGAGTCATTCCGGACGTCGACCCCGACACGGCTATCGAGCAAAATACCGAACTCGCCACGTATCTCGAGTCCGAACTGGACGTGTCAGTCGACCTGCTCACGACATCGGATTACGCCGGCCTCGTCCAGGCGATGACGATGCGAACACGCCTGCAGTTCACGCTACCGAAAATCGGTCGCTCGCAGACGCAGATGCGCCGAAACAGGGTGCGGAAAAGTGGTCCGGCTCAGCGCGATACTGGAAATAACGGCTAGCGGCGATGCGGTGTGTTTGTCGCCGCGAAACTCGACGATCCCTGATCTGCGGCCGGCTGCCACGGTATTACGTACTCGACCAGGAAGCTAGTTTAGTCGCTATCGAGAGAGACACCACAGCGGAAACAGTCGTTCGGAGTCACGGCTTCACTTCCTTTGCCGCCTCGCGGTGAGACTCGATCGAGAGTCCGACATCGTCTGCCTGCTGGCGAATAATTTCTGCATCGACGGTCGTTACTTCGCCGTTTTCGACGAGGACATCGCCATCGACCATCGTGAACATCACGTCCTCCCCGTGAGCGCCGAACACGAGATGAGAGAGAACATCGTGTAACGGCGTCGCACGCGTGATGTCCGTCCGAATGCCCACGATGTCGGCGTGCCAGCCTTCGCGGAGTGCTCCCAGACGGTCGAAGCCGGCCGCTTTCGCGCCGTTTATCGTGGCCATTTCAAATATCTCGCTGGCAGGAGTTGCGGTCGGATCGAGCCGATCCACTTTCTGCAGGAGGCTCGCCTGTCGCATTTCCGTGAACGGATCGAGGGTGTTGTTACAGGGTGGCCCGTCATTGCCGAGCGCGACGTTGATATCTCGATCGAGATAGTCCCAGATTGGGGCGATGCCGCTTGCGAGTTTCATATTTGAGGACGGACAGTGAGTGACGTGAGTCCCTGTTTCTTCGAGGACCCGTCGTTCGCTTTCGTCCGTCCAGACACAGTGGGCGAGGACGACATCGTCACCGGTGAGGCCGACCTCGTCTAGCCAGTGAATGTTTCGCATTCCGGTATCTTCCTTGACGGTTTCGATTTCACTCTGATTCTCGCTCGCGTGCGTATGGATTCTGACGCCCTCGTACTCGTCGGCGAGTTCGCGAGCGCCGCGCAGACACTCCTCGGTACAGGAGACAGCGAACCGCGGGGTGACGGCATACCGAATGCGGTCGTCGAACGAACCGTGGTACTTCTCGATGAGGCGTTCCGACTCTGCCAGTGCCTCCGACGTGTCTTCCAAGAGATCCTTCGGTGAGCGACGATCCATCAGTACTTTGCCGAGAACCCCTCGAATGCCGATCTCTCCCGCGGCCTCGAATGCCTTATCCGCGTGGTCGACGGAGAGGTGGTCTACGCACGTTGTCGTTCCGCTCTCGATCATCTCGAGGTATCCGAGCTTCGCAGCCACTTCCATCTCCTCGGCCGAAAGCGACGATTCCATCGGTAGAATATAGTCGAACAACCAGTCGAGGAGTTCCGTATCGTCGGCGATTCCACGACCGAGACTCTGTACGGAGTGAATGTGTCCTCCTACGAGGCCGGGGAGAAGAACATCGTACTCCTCTTGCTTGTGATCGGGATACCGATCAACGAGATCACCTCGGTTCCCGACGCTCTCGATGACCGAATTATCTACGACGACGGCACCGTCACGGATGATGGTACTGGAGTCGACGATTACCGTGCCAGCGATTAACATCTGTTAGCAGTTACTACATATATCTCCAAAAATCTTTCTTCCTTTTCTCTTCGAGACGTTCGAGTCTCAATGACGCAGTCGGATCCCTAAGGAATCGGGCGTATAGAGTGTGTAGCTGTTTCGTATCGAATGTGTGGCTTCGCCGTCGTGTACTCGTGAGCCGTGGAAACGGTTCTCCCTGATACCGTAGATTAACATACTAAGTCTGTTAAACAATGGTCGGCGCGTACGGACCGCGATTGGATGTACCGTTCTCAATTGGACGCTGAGACGCAGTCGTCCGTCTGCGCAATTTCTCCCGGACAAGCGAGCGAAACCGATGGTGAACAGTATCGTTATACGCACGACTGCGCTGATTCTGAAGGGTGGGGCAGTTCAGGAATACGTGTACAAAATCGGCACTGGACGTGGGCTAGACGAAAGCCAGATCACAGAATCGACCCACGAAAACGAGTGCCGTCTGATTACTTTTCGGCTCGCTTTCGGGTTATGTACCCAGCTATCCTGTTTCTGATCCGTGTTGATCCGACGTTGGTCATCTTCGCTACTACCTGATTATTCGTACTGAAATCGTTCGTGAATGAGTCGGGATGCTGACGTAACAAGCGGTCTCCGATGCTGATAATATCTTCTGGTTCTGCCGTCATCAGTTACTGTCTTCGGTCATTTTATTCTTAAGTCCTTTGGTTGATCTGCCCTCTTACCGGTTCTTCCGACAAAAATCGACACATTCCATTTATATCCAGAACCCTATATATTCCCACTCACCTTGCCCATATTTATAAGCGGTTTTATAGTTATCAACCAGGACGTTAAGCGGAAACCGAGCCGCTGGCTCCGTGATCAGTGAGTTGAACGTCGTAGTATTCGACGAATTTGATCAGGTCGTACTGTACGAGCTCTGTAGCGACTTCGGGATCAACCCCGGCCGTGATCTCGTTCTCGATTGTCCGTAGGAGACAGTCTTTTGCTCGTTCCGACAGTTCGTCGAAGTGGCAAACGCGAGTCTGTTCAGTAGGCATTTCTCTGATAGTTATCGTGACGCTTCGTGTCATGGTGATTGCTCTCATCTCACCTTCTGACTAGAGGGCAATTAATATATCGACGACACATGGCACTCCGAAGATCGACAATCACCGCCTGTGAAGAGTTGGATTCCACAATCGACATCACAACCGCGTCTGCTCGCAAAGCCAATCGTTATCAACTACCAATACAAAGTTTGCCAAAGAACTATTGTCAATGCTATCGTGCTATCACTATGCCCTCGAACGCCAACGAAATCATGTCTATCGGTGATTCGTTAATCGAACAACATCCCAGCACTTTCACCGACGACTTCGAGGAGAACAAGGTTCGTGTCGAACAGTTAACCAGCGTAGAGGCTAAGCGGGTGAGAAATCGAATCGCTGGTTATATTACCAGAAAGATGAAAGAGCGCAGCTTATAGTACGATCCCCGCTGGTCTCTACCGATCGAATTCAGGCGACTCAGAGGGAAAATCTGTCCTGCGCCTTTTACGATTTTCCGGATTGCCGCCGCCCATGGGGCTTACGGCCTGAATATCTACTTGCCATCGAATCATTTCGGGAGCCTCCTTTCTTTCAAGTTAGTTCATCCGCGAGCTTACCTCTGGGCCGGCAATCGGCGTGCTCAGAGCACTCGAGACTTAATGCTTGAATCGGCGGATTCCTGACGCAGCGACCTTCCGTTCGGAGGTCGCTACGTGGGAACAGCAGCGAAACAATGTGCCGTCCGCTATTGAGTGGCAGTTCGCTACAGCAGTCGCTCGAACCAAACTTCGAACGCTCTATCCCGTCTCAAATAACGCTTGAAGCAACACTAGTTAGCGCAGTTTGAGAAGCGAGCAGGTCGTAGAGCTAGTTTGGCTTTGCAGTTCGCAGACCTGCTCAGCGAGTGCGACGCAGCGGAATTTGATGAATCTTGGGAGCGAAAGCAGACGGCGACGCCCGTCAGGGTGTTCGTCGTCCGTCTCCACGCGACCGGTTGTTCGCTTAGAGAGACACAAGCTATTCTTCGCTTGCTCGGCGTTGAACGCACTCATCAAGCAATCTGGCACTGGGTACACCGGCTGGCTGACAGCGTTCCAGACCCGCCGATTGCTTCGCCGTCGCGGGTCGCCATTGATGAGACCGCTGTCAAGATCAATGGCGACTGGTCTTGGGTATATACTGCAATTGACTTAGACTCGCGGTTGATTCTCGATATCGCAATCTTCGGACGACGAGGCACAGATCGATCTGCTGCGTTCCTACCTAGGTTGATCAAGAAGCACGATCTCTCCGAGACGGTATTTCTCGTTGACGGCTATGGACATCTGACTGCCATCTCCCGATTAGGATGGAAATATCAGCTTGATTACTGTAATCTAAACCTGATTGAAAAGTGGGTTCACACCTTCAAAATTCGCGTTGATCGCTTCTATAACTCCTGGATAGGCAGTCAGGCGAGCGTTAGAGAATGGCTTGACCAGTTTGCACACTACTATAACACACAACGACCGGACCAATCACTCAACAGACAGACGCCAGCGGAGGTGCTAAACTAGACAGTGCCCGATATACTGTCGATTTCCTCGAGGGCCTCAGTAGCAACATCACCTAGCTCTCCTGCTTCAATATGTGAATAACGCTCACGAACCATCTCCTCGGAGTTATCCAAATAGCGGGCTGCTACCGTGTACCCGAACGCGCGGACGAGAACTTCCCCCATCCCACGACGACCACCGTGGGGCGCGAGATAGTCGTGTTTCGGATGGTCGATATCGATCTCCGCGACCTCTGAGAGTCGTTGGAGAACCGACCGTGCTCCATCTGTCGTGATCGACGGCGGTCGAATGTCCTCGTCGAGAGCTAGTAAGAGGTCACGAGCGTACTCGCCACGTCGCTCGCTGACTGCAGCCGGGCGTTCTCCTCGATCGGCCAACTCATCCTCCACGAGCGTCGCGAGCGTCCGCTGGTCGAACGTCGGGAACACTGGCCAGTGCTCAGTTGGTGGCTCCATCAACTTTTGATAGCTCCGAAGCGGCGAGATAACCGGATCGGGGAGGCTCGCAGCGTCCCACTGCTGTTTCTTCCGATAGACGTCCATGCTCCCGTCCTCGAGCGAGATTTCCTCCCATCGGACCCCGCGCCGGCGCGGGTCGTTCGGGTCTCGAAGCAGTTCCCCGACACGGACAGCTGTGTAGGCGAGGACGAACACAAGGGCGCGTTCACGGGCAGCTTTCAGCGCCGTGTATCGCGCTCGCTGTCTGTCGAGGGGACCGACATCTTCCGGGAGTGTCGTGTACATCTCGATGGCATCGTGGGCTCGCTCGTCAACGTGCCGAGTGATGGCATGGCGTTGTTCGGACGTCCAGGCCTGCTGGTCACCGGGCTTGCGGCCGTCGTCGTCGGGGAGTGGTGCCATCGCACTCGCCCGCTGCGCGTAGTGCGCCTCGAGGTAGCCCTCGTTGACGCACCAGCCACACCACGCAGAGATATAGCGGTAATAGGTTTGTACAGTATTCTGTTTGAGCCCTCGATCACCGGCGAGGTGCCGGGCGTACTCTCGAAAGACGCGTTCGTCGAGGTCCTCAAAGGTGGGCTTTCGGTCGACATCGTCGGGGACGATCCCGGCCCAGTCGTCGCCGCGGTCGCCGGCAGCCCACTCGAAGAACCGCTCGAGCTCGCGCGCTGCGTTGCGTCGGTAGTTCCCGCCGTCCCCACCGCGGCCTTTCCCCTTGTCTTGGAGGTAGCGCTCGAACGAGTCGATAAATGGGGTCAATTGCGTTCGTCCTGTGGATGTATTCTGGTCCATAGTGTTCTCTCTAAGTGTCTAATGGAGTCAGTCACACAGACAGACGCCGCCCTCCCGGATCTGACTCACCGCGAACTGATGGACAGCGATTGCGAGTTCGGTCATTGCGTCCGCTTGTTCTTCGGTTGGACGACCGCCACCGTAATAACTCTCAGTCCGGTTTTCGCTGTAGAGGTTCTTCATCTCCTCTGCAGTCTGCCTCTCGAATAGCCCGATCTGATGGGCACGTTCGTAGCTGAACTGATGATCCTGGAAATCTTGGAGTGTATCGGTCGTCATCGAGAGGGCATACGCCTCGATCGACCGTTCAATGGCCCCGAAACAGACCTCGATGACGGCAGTGTAGTACCCGTCTTGTGCTTGGAGTGTGTCAACAACTTCGAGAAGGCGACATGCTTTCGTCAGTTGTGTCTTCCAGTCTGCATCGGCGCTAATTCCGTCCTCGAATTCTGTCCGACCTCGTCCAACCATCTCGAAGGCGTCCTGCGCACGCTCAAGTGCTGCGAGCACAGATGACGGGTCTGAGCCGCTACTCATCGGCAGCTCCTTCCTCCAGAAGGAGGTTTTCGACAGTTTCGAAGTCACTCGTCTTGTAGACCGGAATTCCCGAGACGATGATTTCCCGAATGTCATCGGTGTAGGCCGGAATCGCTTGGACGGCCTCGACGTCGATATCGTACGCGTACCGGTCACCATCGAATTCCATCTCTTCGAGGTCGCGTGCGATGGCGTTCGATTCTCGTTGCCTTTCGGCCCGCTCAGAGCGAGCCAGCACCCAGAGATCGATATCGCTTCGTCGGTCAGCATCTCCCCGGGCAACACTCCCGTACAGGATGATGCCGACGACGTCACTAATGTTCTCACGGAGCTTCGTTACAGCAGTTTTGACCGGCTGGTGATACTCCGATTGGGGAATCCGAAGAATCGGATCGTCTGGGATGGAAAGGCGCTGTCTGTTGATCTGAACAAGGCGCTGGTTGCTTTTGGGAGATTCTGTGACCAGATCATTCGAACTGAGAACATTCACAGCCCGTCGAACGGACTGGTGTGAATGGCCGATCTGTGTCGCAAGTTCTCGCAGCGAAAAGTCACTGAATCGATGGTTTGTTAAAAATAAAAGGACATCACTCGTCGCCTTATGTTTGAATAGTTCCGGATCTGAAGGGGGTACCGAAAGCGAAATAGATGCTCCAGGCGAATCCGTACTTTCCGTCTCGCGGTTCATATGACGTGACACGGACTACTACTATAAAAACATTATATGTGGACCTGATTCTACCTAAATACTCACTACGGGATCAACGTGCTTGCGGAGAAAGACATCCGGATACCGAGTTCGTCGACGATCTCGGAAAAAGTGACGGGACCGTGCTGCAAAATGGGACATAAATCTGAGCGAGTATTGGCGTCTCGAGGAGGTCGACGACCGTCTGAAGCTGCTGAATGGGTGGCTTGTCCGACCAGGGAGGTGAGTTCGCCATCTCGATTACGGATTGTCAATAATTCGTGATCAGGCTTCCGGCTGGGGAGGTGAATTCGAAAACCACTCGGTAACTGCAGAAAGACCCCCACTCTCAGCGTCTCTACCCCGGAGAAAGCGGCGTCATGAGGCGGTTGCAACATTCGTGCTTACCCGACGGCGTCGGGGTACTTCAAAGTGGTCGTGATTATTGGGGTAATCATGACCAACAAGTAAATCGAAACAATCCATCGGTTTCGGGGGTTTCCAGACGCCTATCCACCGAATAGACGATGGTGACGTGGTTGTGAACTGTATTCCGCTATATCGAATTGGTGGAGAGTTTGCGAAGCCGGTTGATCCGCTGGACAATCAAATTTCCTTCAGTCAGCCCGCCATACAGCCGGTAATGGCAGAGATTCAGGATTTGTTACGTCTTCTCTACGAAACGGCACTCGAAAAGCGCGGGGACCAGTACACGGTATCGATTCCGAAGGAGTTCGTCGACGAAAGCTCACTCTCAACTGGTGATGTCTACCGGGTGGCGCTGCTTGCCTCAGCGGACTGAGCTCGAGA
The DNA here is from genome assembly GCF_020405225.1 of Natrinema sp. DC36. Lineage (NCBI taxonomy): Archaea > Methanobacteriati > Methanobacteriota > Halobacteria > Halobacteriales > Natrialbaceae > Natrinema > Natrinema sp. DC36. The sequence goes on along the minus strand of NZ_CP084473.1, from coordinate 219,840 downwards.
TGGACAGGCCAACTCGGAACCAGTGCCAAACGACGACCGCGATCGGAACCGCCATGTGAATGGGACACTGCCGGTAGAAGAGGGCGAGGTGCGGTCAGTGACCATCGATACACTGGACGACCAAGGTGACGGAATTGCGAAGGTGGAACGAGGGTTCGTCGTGGTCGTTTCCGGGATCCAACCCGGCGATAAGGCCGACGTTGAGATCACGAATGTGCGGGAGTCGGTTGCCTTCGCCAAGCCAGTGACCGATCCTGAAGTTAGATAACGACAGGTCCCCCGACGCCGTCCTCGGGTTCACTAATGACTTCTATCAAATACAGTCATTAAGACGCTTCAGTAGGTGTGTTCCCCTCATACATTCATTAAGACGCTCCACTGAGTGTTTCTCCTACATGTGTTCGTTATCTGTGTTCATTCATAATGTTCACTGCTGGTGTTCATCAGTGAACTCCACCACAACACATAACGAACTCCAGGAAAGAATGAACACACCGGACTTTCAATATGGATGGTGTTCATGACGAGAGTATGTTAGCGTACTCAACGTACAGCGAGGCAGGTGGGGTGGGCAAAACGAAGACAGCCGCAAACTTGGCAGTCGCACACGCTCGAGCGGGCCTGAAGTTTCTCGACATTGGCATCCAGGCCAGAGAACGCCTTCCCATCGTGGCGGCGTCGCGTCTCGAGCTCGAGTCGCTGGCGGAGAAGACGGGGGAGACGGTCTGGTTGTTCACCGAAGAACATGGTCAGTGCGTGTAAACGAACGGAGATTCAGGAGCAACTCGATTCTCTGTCGACGGGCGACGAGTCAGAAATCAGTCGACTCCGAGCGGAAATAGAAACGCTTCAGGAGGAGAAAGACGAGCTCTCAGAGGAGATTTCGCAACTCCAGAGCACGATCCAGTTCAACGAGCAATTCCTCGAAGCGCCGAATTCGTTCGAGCCGAACGCGGGCCACGATGAGGAGGGCGATGATCCCGTGACGGATCAGTTGCTCGCTGACGAGGAGACGGTCACGTGTTGGACCTGTGGGTCCGCAGTCGCTCGAGAGCAGATCGAGATGACTATCGACCAGCTCCGGACCGCGAGAGAGGACCGCCTCGAGGAGCGCTCCGAAATCAGCGCCGAACTCGACGACCGGCGGAAGGCGGTCGCCGATATCGAGGAAAATCGGACGGAGTACGAACAAACGCGTCGCCGCCTCGAGTCGACTGACAACGAAATCAATCGGCGGAGCGATCGACTCGAAGAGCTGACGGCCGAGCGTGAGGAGCTGACCGATGCGATCGACGAACTCGAACGCGAGATCAACGAGTTGGAAACGGAGGACTACAGCGACGTCCTCGACCAGCACAAGGAGGTCAATCAACTCGAGTTCGAACTCGAGCGAAAAGAGCGCGAACGGGACGAAGTCGAAGAAGAACTCGAAACGATCGAGGACCGACTCGACGACCGCGACGGACTCGAAGCGCGTCGCGAGGATGTTACCGACGAACTGACGAGCCTCCGCACACGGATCGACCAGATCGAACAGGATGCAGTCGAAGCGTTCAACGAGCACATGGAGAACCTGCTCGAGACGCTCGGATATACCAATTTAGATCGGATCTGGATCGATCGAACTAGCCGCGAGGTCCGCGAAGGCCGTCGGAAAGTTACGAAGTCGTCGTTCGACCTCACGATCGTGCGAAGTACCGACGATGACGCGGCCTACGAGGATTCGATCGATCATCTGAGCGAGAGCGAACGGGAAGTGACCGGCCTCGTGTTCGCGTTGGCCGGCTATCTCGTCCACGAGGTCTACGAGACGATTCCGTTCATGCTCCTTGACTCGCTCGAGGCGATCGATTCGGAGCGAATCGCCGACCTCGTCGAGTACTTCGAATCCTACGTGCCGTACCTCGTCGTGGCACTGCTGGACGAGGACGCACAGGCAATCGAAGGGAATCACTGAGTAATCACAGAGATATAACTGATACCGACCGAGCGGTTCCCCTTCTCACGAGAGGACTTGTCATCAGTCTTCAGCTGGCGGCGTATATCCGTTCCCGACAGGAGAACCATTTTTAATGGTTTGGTAGTAGTGGCTCTTCTTTTAGTGGCAGTAGTTCTCATTCTCGTCGACATAATTCGCAATGCAGACGCTTTCGAAACTCGAGAATTCCGTTGACGCCGCACACCACGGCAGCGGATGGAGCTCGGCATTTGACTCCACCTTGTTGGTCTCTCTATTTCGAACACTGTTCGAAAATTACATATTTTTGGTGTCGAACGCAGTCGAAAGGCAGTCCACGATTGGGTTCACAAGTGCGATCTACAGCCGACAGATGATGCGAGGTCGAATCACGTCGTGCTCGAGGAAACGGTGATTTAACGTGACGAATATCGCTATTAGCTGTACGCTGCGGTTGATCCAGAAACGAACAAAATACTCCAACTACTGCTGTATTCGACAACTACGACCGCATTGACAGAACGCTTCCTACATGGAATCACTGAGAAATAGAATCTTGACGATACCCTGTTTCTCATCGATGGAGCAAAACATATTCAGACTGCACTCCGTCGATCTGGGCTCCGATTTCGATACGAAAAACAGGGAAACCGGAACGCTGTTGAACGTATCTTCTATGAGATAAAACAATATAAATCTTCGTTCTCAAACTGTTTCAGTCACGCCAACCGTCAGCAGCTGAATCGTGGCTCCAAGCCTTTGTAGCCCAGCACAATGATACAAACTAAACACGACCGACCGGAATCCCAAACAGTTGATAGTGTAGCGGGAGAACGTATCCGTATGCACTACGACGGTATCCAGTTTCACAACGTCGGCGACGTGCAGTCGATCGAGGGTCGAGACGGGAAGTTGCTACAACGGGTTCCGAAAGCGGTCAGAACTAATCTCAACGACGGTGCGCAGTCGCGGATGCGCCACCCCGCGGGCGTCGAACTCCGATTCGTCCCCGACGGTCCCGCGACGGTGACGCTCTCGACGATTCCCGGAGGGAGTTCCGAGGACGGGACCGTCCGAGTCTCTTGGGGACCGATCCAGAGCGCGACCGAGGTCGTCATCGGCGACGACCCGACGACGATTTCGGTCGCGCTTCCGGAGAAGCTGACCGACCTCGAGCCGTCGGTCCGCGACGATCTCGCGTTCGATCCGCGGGTCTGTCGGATCCAGTTACCCGGCGAGCACCGCGGCGGACCGATGGTCTATCACGACCTCGAGGGCGACGTCCGTCCGCCCCGCGAGGAGGAACTGCCCGATCGGCGCTACCTCGCGTACGGCACTTCGATCACCGAAGGCGAGGCGCCGCTGGGCGAGCACCTGACTTACGTCAGCCAGACGGCCCGTCGGCTCGATGCCGACCTGATCAACCTCGGCTCCTGTGGCACCGCTTACTGCGACGCCGCGATGGCCGATCACATCGCCGAGCGCGATGACTGGGATATCGCAACGCTCTCGATCTCGGTGAACATGGTCGGGACCTTCTCCCCCGAGGAGTTCCGCGAACGCGCTGCGCAGCTGATCGACCGGGTCGCGAGCGCCCATCGCAACAACCCGGTCGTCGCTATCACCATCTTCCGCAACGCCCGGGACGTCTGTCGAAGTGCTGACCCCGACGGACTGTGCGAGCGATTCCGCGAGGAACTCCGCGAGGTCGTCGCCGAGACACCCCATGAAAATGTCCACCTCCTCGAGGGGCCTGAACTGCTGCCTACCATCGGCGGCCTCACCGCCGATCTGGTCCACCCTGGTGACGACGCCATGATCACGATAGGTGAGAACCTCGCTGCCGAACTCGAGCCGTTGCTCGAGGACTGACAGCATCAATTCGCTTGTTTTAGCGCCACCGAGGAGTCACTCGAACCGGAGCCGACCGAAGTACTCCGGCGAGTGGTAGTCGGGAACGGGTTTCTCGATGGGGTTCCAGGTCGCCTTCTGGGAGTCGGAAGCGACACCACTCCGGTAGAAGTTACCCCGCCACTCCGTCCCCGCGGTCGGCGCAATCTCGCGGCCGGTCAGTCTCGAGAGGACATCGAAGGGAATCGCGGCTGCGAGCCACCAGTTGTCGGCAGAGTCACCCGCCGTCGTCGGGCCAGGGACCGACGTCCGAACCGAAATTCGGGATGCGAGTTCGGGCGAGACGAGGTCGCGATCGATCCCTCGCTCCTGCCAGCCAGCTGCTTGCCAGGCGAGCTTGAACTGACCACAGCAGTTCGGCTCGAAGTTGACGTACATTGAGTCCTCGTCGGGAGTCGGATCGGCGAAGAACTCGACGGAACTGTCCTCGAAGGTCGGACCGTTGAGCTCCGTCACCGCAGCGATGATATCGGGGTCCTCGACGAAGAACTGCAGGTATATCGCCTCGTCATCGTAGCAGACGCGACCGGTCGTGAGCGGTTTCGGACCGCCCTCGTACCACGAGAACTCGTCGATGCGAAACTCCGCTGCCTCCTCCCACGGCGTTCCGTTGACAGCGTCACCGAGAGGGACGTCGCTTTGTGCACGGGTGATCGTGTACTGCTTCACGCGACACGTTCGACCCTCGATGGGCTATAATATACCGATTTCTGTCGGGGCTGGCGACCGACGATCGCGAGTGTCACATCGAATCGCCGTTGATCTTGACAGCGGTCTCATCAATGGCGACCCGCGACGGCGAAGCAATCGGCGGGTCTGGAACGCCGTCAACCAGCCGATCTACCCAGTGCCAGATTGCTTGATGAGAGCGCTCAACGCCGAGACAGCGAAGAATGGCTTGCGTCTCTCGAAGCGAACAACCGGTCGCGTGGAGACGGACGGCGAACACCCTGACGGGCGTCGCCGTCTGCTTTCGCTCCCAAGATTCATCAAATTCCGCTGCGTCGCACTCGCTGAGCGGGTCTGCGATTCTCTCCAAACTAACTCCACGACCTGCTCGTTCCTCAAACTGGCCTGACTAGACACTGCCGTCTACCATATGAGTCATAGATTTCGATCTTAGTCAGGTTCTATCCGTAGCTGTAGCGAAGTTACGCGGCTACTGACGGTCCGTTCAATGCGAGCGCGGTAGACGTCGCACGTCCCGTCGGCCGTCTCGATAGCGTCCGCAAGCCGTTCGACGCTGCGGTTAGCGTCCGGACCGTTCGGCGTCACTCGCAGGCGACCGCGGTCGCCGGTGATGACGAGTCCTCGCTCGTCGCTTCGAATCGGAAACGTGGAGACGAGCGGAGACTCGAACGTGTTGTCCGCGTTCGAGAACACCACGTCGTCGCCGACCGTGACGACGCCGTCGGTTCGGTCGATCGTTACGGTCCGGCGGAGCGACTCGAGGCCAATCATCCGACGGCCGCAACTCAGGCAGAGACGCGCTGGGAACCCGTCGAATGCCTCAGTCGAACGACCGGGACCGCGATGGCCGGGCGCCCGATCGATGATCCCCGCGTCGACGACGACGACGACGCAGTCCGCGAGCGAGCGGCACGCCTCGAGTACGATTTCGAGGCCGATGCCGGTGACGTCCACGTCGAGGTTCAGTTGCTTCCGACGCACGCGCCGACCGATTCGACGCCCCACCGGTACGCGGTCGCGATCGACGACGCCGAGCCGACGGTCGTCGACTTCGACGCGAACGGCAGCGAACACGACCCGCAGTGGCAGCGGAACGTGCTCCGCTCGACCGTCCGCTCGATGACGAGCCACGAACTCGAGGGGTCCGGTCGTCATATGCTGTCACTGTACGCGATGGATCCTGGCGTCGTCGTCGATCGAGTGATCGTCCATATCGACGGCGACACTCGCCGATCGTATCTCGGACCGCGGGAGACGCGGGACCGGCGCCTCGAGTGACGCCTGCGTCCGGTTCCGGCGGGTGACTCGAGAGACAGACCCGATGGAGTGAACAAGAATCGTAGCGGTCAGCGCCGTCGATGCGCGGTCGTCGGCCGTGTCAGTCAGCGCCCACGTGTGGGGGACCTTCTCGTCCGGCAATGGCGAACGTGATCGGTCACCGGTAGCACGGTATAGCCTCTATATTTACATCTGTACAGCTGTATTCGAGGACCGACCTCAGCCGATACCGATTCGGGAAACGGACGGGCAACCGGCGTGGCGGGCCCGTCGTATCGCGAACGAAGGCGCCCCACACCGGCCCACCGATCGTCGGCCTCGAGATACCGAGAATCTATCCGGTGGGAGCGAACAAAAGTCCGGGAGGCGGTGCAACTATCACGAACGTGATCGTCGTAGCGCAGTCGACTCCGACACGTTGTCGGATTTTCCGATATCCGCTCTATGACGGACGTCCGGTATTGCCGACCGTCTTCCGGCCGGAGGACCCGGAACTTTCTGCTCGAGTAGGCCACATATCGGACCCCGTCTGCTGATCGGTGTGACTGCCTGCCATACACACTGACGCATCGAACAGACGTTAGAGTACTTGATCAGTAAATATTATTAATAATCATATATAATTGTAATTCATATACAAACAATTATATGATGGTGTATTGCGGAATACGCTGTTGCGAAATTACGTCAGGAGTTAACATGGGAAATGATAGCAACCAGGTCGGGTCGACGGAGCCCGGTCACACGAACCGAACCGCGAAGACGGACACGGCCGATACCACACCGCTCTCGATGGGCCGACGCGGCGCGTGGCGGTGCTCGGCGCGACCGGACTCGGCGCGCTCTCGGGGACGGCGAGCGGGCGGCGGGGATCCGGCGACGGACCGACTACGGGCAACCAGCCGTGGTACGAGTGGGACGCCGACGTCGACGCCGGCGGCAACGGGCTGTACGACCTCGGACGACTGCAGGCCGGACACGTCCACACGGCGGCGCGGGACCCGGTCTCGTCGACGGAGTATCGTTCTTGCGGATTATCGAGAGTGGGAACGCAATTCTTCCGGCGGTGTCCGCTCCACTCGCATTCGTCGGCGCTGCCGAATCGGATCGGTTTCTATCGCGATACGCGGTGTACCCACGCCCTCGCAGGTGACCCCGACAGGTTCCCGGCGTTCCGGCGGGAATCCCCAAAGTTATGTCCGTCGCCGGGAACTGGCAACTGACAAGTATGACGGATTCCACCGATGAGACGACGACCGATATCACGACGTTCGGTGAGACGATGCTCCGCCTGTCGCCGGAACGCGGAGAGCGACTGGAAACGGCGGAGTCGCTCGACTTCCGGACGGCGGGCGCCGAGAGCAACGTCGCGATCGCGGCGAGTCGGCTCGGCGCCGACGCGGTCTGGATATCGAAACTTCCGGAGACGTCGCTCGGTCGGCGCGTGACCACCGAAGTACGGTCGCACGGCGTTACGCCGGCGGTCGTCTGGAGCGACGAGGGGAGACAGGGAGCGTACTACATCGAAGAGGGCGGAGAACCGCGCGGAACGAACGTCATTTACGACCGGCACGACGCGGCGATAACGACGGCGGAACCGGACGACGTGCCGATCGACGCGATTCGATCGTCGGACGTATTCTTCACCACGGGTATCACGCCGGCGCTGTCCGAAACGCTGTCCGACACAACCGGCGAACTGCTGGACATCGACACCACGACCGCCTTCGACCTCAACTATCGGAGTAAACTCTGGTCGCGATCGACAGCGCGGTCGGCGTACGAGGAGCTCCTCCCGAAGGTCGATCTGCTGTTCGCCCCCGAGCGCGACGCCCGGTCGATACTCGAGGTCGACGGGACGGGCGAAGCGATCGCCGACGGACTCCGCACGCGGTTCGACTGTGAGATAGTCGTCGTAACACGGGGGTCGGACGGCGCAGTCGCGAGCACCGCCGACGAGAGCGTGAGTCAGCCCGCGTTCGACACCGAGACGCTCGACCCAATCGGGACCGGCGACGCGTTCGTCGGCGCGTTCCTCTCGCGGTACGTCCGCAATGCGTCCGTCGGGGACGCGTTGACATGGGCGGCGGCGACGGCAGCGCTGAAACGGACGGTCAAAGGCGATCTGGCGGTGATCACTGAAGACGAGGTCGAGACAGTCATCGCCAATGGAGGTGCCGCGATCGACAGGTAACTGTCCGTACCGTGGACCGATCAATATCAGTGTAATTTAGTAGGCATCCTCCGTTGGCACTCCGTATGAGTGTTCAAAAGATCGAGCAGATCGTGGACGGCGGTGTAATCGGAATCCTTCGAGGCGTCGAGCCGGACGTTGCGATAGACGTCGCTTCGGCAGTCGCCGACGGCGGCGTCACGGCGCTCGAGGTGACGGCGGATACAGAGAACGTCCTGGAAACGATCGAGACGCTCTCGAGTCGGTTCGACGACGTCCTCGTCGGCGCAGGGACCGTCCTGGACGCGGAAACGGCGCGGGCCGTGCAGTTGGCTGGTGCGGAGTTTCTGGTGACGCCGACCGTCGACACCGACGTCATCGAGGTGAGCAACCGCTACGGGACGCCTATCGCGTCGGGCGCGTTCACGCCGACCGAAGCACTGCGAGCCTACGAAGCGGGCGCCGACTTCGTGAAGGTGTTTCCGGCGAAAACTGGCGGGCCGGAACACGTCGCCGCAATCGGTGGCCCGCTCTCGCAGATCCCGCTCGTCCCGACCGGCGGCGTCGGTCCGTCGAACGCGGCGGCGTACATCGAGGCTGGAGCCGTCGCCGTCGGCGCCGGCAGCGCGATCGTTGAGGACGACGCCGTCGCGAACGAGGACTACGCAACGATCACCGAGAACGCGCGCCGAATGGTCGACACTGTCGAGTCAGCACGAAACTGAAATAGCGGTCGGTCGTATTCGATTCGGCTCGAGGTCCGTAGGTCGTGAGGAAACGACGCGACAGTCGCTATCGCTCGCTATGCTTTCCCTTCTGAGATCTCGCTTTTTGAGTACTGTTCGGGGTTTAGATAGGTCTGGCTCAAAAATGGGCTCGAGCAGCCGTACGGGCCTGAGCCGACCGACCGATCTACGGTCAACCACTCGCCGGCGTGCGTGAGGTGGGATCGCCGATGATCCACCTCGTCACGTCCTCGAGACCGGCGAGTGAGATCGGTTCCCGTCTCACGAACATTACGGATGTACGTATGTAATAAACGTCGTAGCGTGGGTCAATACGCGCATCTCCCAGGAGTGATTACTGTCCAATTCTATCAATTCACGACGTCAATAGCTGCTATTTCGGCGTCAAGATCCGTTATCGTCCAGGATTCCCGGCTCCCGAACGTGAGTTCACATCGCGATGGACTACATCGGATTTCCCTCTGCCAATCATCGTGATTGGAGAGACCCTCAACGAACCGATCGAACACACGATAGGTCGATTCGATAGTCGTTGACCGGATCGACATCTATAACCTTAAGTGATAATCCGTCACATATCCGCATATGCCCATGGAACGTCCGTTAGAAGAACTGCTCCCGACCGTCGCCGAGTACACGTTCGACCTCGATTTCGAGGACTTCATTCAGGGTGAACGGCCGATGGCGCTCCGCGGCCTGCTGGCGACGGACGACGACGAACACACCGAGATCGCCGAACGGTATATCGACTGGGCCGTCCGATCGCAGTCGAGCGACGGGTTGATGGCCTACGGATCGATCGACGTCGTACCGGAGTGGGACGAACACCGTATCTTCCGTCCCATTCCGGACGCTGGAGCTGTCGCCATCCTCGCCCTCGAGGTCTACGAAAACGGCGGTCCCGACTCCTACCTCGACGCCTGCCGACGACAGTTCGAGTACCTCCACGAGGACGCGCCTCGAAGCGTGGACGGGGGGATTACTCACCACATGGACGACATCGAACTGTGGATCGACGCCATCTACATGATGTGTCCGTTCATGGCCCGCTACGGCCAGCTCACGGACACGCCCGAAGCGATCGACGAAGCCGTCGACCAGATCCTGGTCCACGCGAAACATCTCCGCGATCCGCACACCGACCTCTACCGGCACATCTGGCGCGAGCATCCCAACAACTATCCCGACGGCTCGCTCTGGCTGCGCGGCAACGGCTGGTTCGCCACGGGCGTCCTCGACACGTTAGACTACGTGGCCGAAGACCACCCCGAGCGCGATCGCCTCGAGGAGCTCGTCCGTGACCACCTCCTGAGCATGGCCGAGTACCAGGACGCCAGCGGCTTCTGGCACCACCTCATCGACGACGACACGATGTATTTGGAGACGTCGGGAACCCTCCAGTACGCCTACGCCTTCACCGAGGCCGTCGATCGGGGCCTACTCGACGAGGAATACCGCGAGGTGGCCGAAGACGCGATCGGTGCGGCCAAGACGGTCGTGACCCCCGACGGTGCGGTCCAGCGCAATGCGGCGATGCCCGGCGGTCCGGAGGCTCCGCAGGCGATCAACCTCTACGGCCAGGGCTGGTTCCTGATCGCCGGCAAGCGGGTCCTCGAGTCGGACGCTGACGTCTGATCAGGTCGGGGACTTACCTCTGCCCGCTATCGACGCCGAATCGGTCGCTGACGCGCCCGAACCGATGGCCTCGATTCGCCGTCCATCGACGGGCCACGCCTCACGGCGACCAGCGAAAGAAACGAAATAGGTGCGCTCGAACGGTCAACTCGCAGTTCGCAGTCGTCGCCGAGCGTGAGTTACAGGTGACTGCGCAGCGCCCCGTTCATCGTCTCGACTGGTGCGTCCTCGCCCGTCCACGTCTCGAAGGCGCCGACGCCCTGGAACAGCAGCATCCAGGCGCCGTCGATCGTCTGGGCGCCAGCGGCCGCCGCATCCGTCAAGAACCGCGTCTCGAGCGGCTTGTATACCGCGTCGAAGGCCACGAGGTCCCTGTGCCAGGCGTCGGCCGGCGCGACCGATTCGTCGGACTCCAGCCCGACGCTGGTCGCGTTGGCGACGACGTCGGCGTCGGCCATCAGGTCGGAAAGGTCCTCGAGTCCGTGACCGGTCGCACCCGGGACCTCGTCGGCGAGGTCGTGAGCCTTGGACGCCGTCCGGTTGGCGATCTGTACGTCGGCGCCCGCGTCCTCGAAGCCGAAGGCTAGCGCCCGGGCAGCACCGCCAGCACCGACGACGACCGCACGAGTGTCTTTCAGGTTCACGTCGTGATGCTCGAAGGCGCGGAGCGTCCCGGTCATGTCGGTGTTGTATCCCACGGGCCCGTTCTCAGTGAAGTCGATCGTGTTGACCGCCCCGACCCGTCGGATCTGCTCGTCCGGCTCGGCGAACTCGAAGGCGTCGTGTTTGAACGGCAGCGTGACAGTCAGACCGTCGATCCCGAGCGCATCCGCGCCACGGAACGCCTCCTCGATCCGATCGGGATCGGCCTCGAAGGTGACGTACTTGGCATCGATTCCGTGCTCGCGAAAGGCGGCTTCGTGCATCGGTGGTGACAGTGAGTGTTCGACGGGGTTTCCGATGATACCATAGACATCCATATCTCCTCCTGCGATGGCAAGAAAAATAATCATGGCGATCCCCGTGGCGGGGAGCGGAACGGCGATCGTCGTTCTTCGATCCGTCGATTTCGATCGATCATCCGGCGCTAACGTCGGAAACGGGTTGTCGGGGCGCTCGTATGCGTGACATCCCGCCGTAGTTGCAAACGAGCGTGCAATATCGGCGACGAGTCGACTTGCCGTCGAACGGCGAGATCGGCAGGCGTTCGATTTTCGTTTCGGGGGAGGAGAAACCGTCCCGTTTCACGTACACCGTCCCCCCTACCCCTTCAGATTGGCACTGTCTAGTTGAGTCAATTTAAGAAGTGAGCAGGTCGTTGAGTGAATTGGTTAGATGCTCGCAGACCTGCTCAACGAGAGCTATGAACCGGATTTTGAAGAATTTTGGGAGAATGAGCGGACGGCGACGCCCGTCAGGACGTTCGCCGTCCGCCTCCATCAGACCGGTTGTTCGCTTCGGGAGACAACAGTCATGAGAGACACATAGTCTCTATTAGACTGATGAGCAAATTTCTTTCTCCAGAACCACTCTGTCTATCCTGATAGGAAGAACAGCGAATTGAATCTGGACTTTCAATTACTCGGAGACGTGATCGAGACATAGTGCCCCTCTGGACCACGTGTCATTGAATAGAAAATTATTTTTTGCTTCGGTAAAGAAAGTACGTATGGACAATATTAGACAGGTATATAGACGCCTAGACAGTGGGATATGGGGACTATCTCGCGGCGAATATGCCATTCTTACTGGGGTTACAGCCACTCTTTGTAATCTCGTAGTTACCTTGGCCCTCGGGAATCCGAACTATGCATTCGCAATCGGAATCGGTCTTACCTTGACTACACTCAGCTATTGGTCCAATCTGAATCAAAAATAGGAAGAAGTGCTACGACGTTCCGTAGAGTTTATGATTGAATACTCAACGGCGACTATGCGTTCTGTACCTCCCGATTCCTTATAGAACTTGTTAACTAGTGAGGAATTCAACAGAGCCAGGTCACCGGGAATGCGCCGATCGACGGGAAGACACTCATCGAGGAAGCAGACGAGGATCTGCTCCCCGATGATGTCCTTATCGTCGCAATCGGCCGTGAGGGAGAAGACCCGTCGATCACGCCTAAAGGGAGTACGCAGATCGAAGCCGGCGATCTGCTCACCGTCTATTCGGCATCCGGTCTCGACCTTGGACTTACAGACGTGTTTTATTATGACGAGGGCCGAATGCGATAATTGTAAGAATTATAGATATTATATGAATAGAATTGGTATATTCGAACACTGTATTGCCGAAGTATTAAAGTGGAAACCGACCGAAGACCATATTTGTCGAGGGAATACTATCCACTTCTATTGAATTGCTCAAATAGCTGTTAATCTTGATCACCGACGTTGTGATTTCGCATCTCGGATCTCTGCTCCGTCTCGAAGCTTATCGGGACACTGTGGACAGACCCGAGGTTCATCAACGCCATCTGGCGTGAACACACGAGAATATTGTTCAGTAACATGCGAACCACAATTCTGACATTCAGGCATTTCCTTTCATTACCAGCTTTCGTGGTCTGTCGGTTGTATCGATCAATAGTGTTTGTTGCATAATGGGGTTTCTTAGATGTAATGTCATTTGAATATCTATTGGAGTCCTATCTTATAGGTATTTTTCTTTCCATGAGTTACTGGGGAATCGATCTGAACGCTAATTCGATAGAGAGTACTATTCTACGAGATCCTCAGCACAGCCACATCGGATGGTGAAACCAGTACACGGAACTCTCCAACCGAGAATCTGACTTCGAGATCAGTGTGTTGACTCGTCGGGTCCACGAGTTGCTCGAGTGATTCGACATCGATCACCTGCTGTAGTTGATACTCGTCACGAGAGAGCCCCCTTCTCTTCGAGCGCGTTAACGATCTCGAGCAGAATCTCACTGTCACTCATTGTTTCCCACCTTGTTGACGGCGTCGATAATCTCCTGAGCGGCCGAACTGATCCGCTCGAGTCGGTCGAGGATAGCCTCCGACTCTTCGCCCTCCCATGCAGCGAGGTAAAACGCTGACCCGCTCGTGTCCAGCCCGAAATACCGACCGACAATGTACCCGACGGCTTCGGCCTCGAGCGATCGTCCGCGACAGAGCCGTTCAGACTGTGCAGTTCGGAAGAGCGAACATGTCTGGTCCCGGATACTCTGTGCGAAGCCGAGACTTGCGACGATCCGCCGGATTTCACTGAGACCGTAGGCGAGGTTCCGTTCGGCTTTCGACTGCCATTGGGCACGGGACTGTTCGCGACGCAACCGGTTCAATTGTCGGCGCTTCGTGTTCGAGAGGGCGTTTCCATGTCCGTCTTGCTTGTACCCGATCTCGGTGGAGAGGCCTCGATCGTGGCGTGTCGGTGTCAGCGGAGCGCCGGTCCGTCTCTTGGATCCCTGCTCGTCATGTCGACCCCAATCTGGTCCTCGGTCTAGTTTGGTGTCCTCGAGGATAGGTCCACAGTCCTCACAGATCGTCTCGCGGTCAGTCGATCGAACGCTGCCGCCACAGTCTGACAGGTAGTTGTAGTCGTCTGAACGCTTTCGTCAAACGTCGTCGTGTAGATGTCTCTCGTTGCCATCGATAACTCCGAAGAGGACAACTGATCAGCCCCTTCACCACTTCTGGGGCGATAAACACCACTAGTTGATTCCAGGGTCCAGTAGAAGGCTCCGTGATATCGGTGCCAAATTTCGGGCAGCTTCCCCCAATTGACACACCACGTGAGGGTGGGGGCTCTAACGCCGGTCTCTGGCAGGCGTTTCTCGAGACATCGAACCCAAGCGGTACACTTACTCGCAGACAGCAACCAGTACTGAGGGAAACACTCACGCGGTTTCGGTGACGATCTCGGTACTGGCCTCGAAGGTCACCGCTCGCGTCGACAGCGTCTCGGCGATCTCCCGGCGTTGCTCGAGTGTGAGGTCGTCGTGCTCAAGGACTTGGCGGGACACTTGGACGAACTTCGGAATGTCGTCGCAGGCACTCACCACCGCTTTCGTCTTGTTGCAGTTGTAGAAGTCAGCTGTATCTTCGATCGCGTCTCGTTGATATGCGTAGTCTCAGTCCTGATTCGCGTACTCGTACACACGACCCCCGAAATCCTAGCTTTTTGGCTCACTGAACAACCTATTTCGGTCCAAACGTCGGAACGTATCGGCTATCCAGATACGAACGACGGCTCGAACAACGGATCGACTCGAGATATGCACATGACGAGTCGCAGCTCGTGTGCATATTCGGGGAACGGGATTTGTCGACGTGCAACCCCAGGGAGGGAAACTTGAGGATTGATCTAAACCGAGACTGTGAACCAGTAAATGATGAGGTTTGTAGATGTGTAAAGAAATCCAAATGAGAAAATAATCATACCCAGTTTAGGCCCAAGTGACTTGATGGAAATAGCTGACCCGATAAATCCAGCAGTCACTGAAATCAGCGCTGCAATCTCAGATGTTGGAACAAAAGTAAAGATAAGAGTTTGTATCGCTCGCGAGAATATTTCAACAGATTCTGACATCGAATCTGCAGCCACAATTCGCGTGTAATAATAAAATAGAAATAGAGTTCCTGCCACAAATGCACCTAAGCCGAATAGTTCCTTTGCGTTACTCATAACAGATGATACTTCACCCACATAATTAAATCTTTCAGAGATTAGGATTCTGGAGACCTAATTGACATATAGAAACCATCGGCTCTGTTGAAATCCTTCGAACATGATAGGTCTGGCACCCTCTGCGGTAAGTACAGGAAGCATAGTTAACGTCCCTTCCAGTCGGACTCAGAACCACCACGAATCACTTCCACACCAATTTTGCTGGAACTTGATATAGGGTTCTTCATCCTCCTCTTCCCTGTTAACCTCAATATAGAGTTCTTCATCTGGTTCATCATTACCAGTACAATCGGGATAGAAGAGGTACTTTTCCCGCACTGATTCATTCTCTCTCAGGTTCGCGCGAACAGCGTATTTCCGACTTTCGAGAACATCGGACTCCTGTACCGTATTGTCGGCACCATCTTCTTCCAGCGGTGGCAGCTTAAAATTTTCTTGAAAAACTCTTGACTCGCTTCGTTCGCCACCTTCTGCTCGGAGTATCTCAACATTGAGAGAATGTGGTTCCGAATCAAAGTTCATAAGCGTTAACGTCAGTTGTGGACCGACGAACGGCAGTTTAGCACATCCCGAAAGCGTTGACATTCCAAGACCGCCTCCAAGCAGGAGTGCCTTCCGGCGGGTGATCCCCATAATTCCAGCTACGAAAAGATAGGTTAAATGCTTTGTTATGTTAGCTTACATTCGGTCAAATCTCAATCTGTTCTTCCTATTAAACAGCGATCAATACGCACGTGTAGTGAGTATTAGTTTCACGCTAAAATGCTCTGAAGAATATGTTTTCAACAGAGCCAAACCATCTTATATTGGTGCTTCCTCTTTACCCTCTATTTCGGCTTGCCCTACCAGCGGCGGGGCGGTAATTTGTGACCTTGGCCTTAGATACAGCTGCTTGAGGTCTCGTCTCCCGTCCTAAGCAGACCCGGCAAGGTGGATTATCGAGGTACCACTCTTCACTACCCAGGGGTAGCACCGTTGTAACGTCCAATATCGGCCGGCCAAATTTTTCGCAAGCGCGGCGCGCGCTCTGCGCGCCGCAAGATTACCTTGCCCCCTTAGGGGCATTTGCAGCGGTCTCTCCTCTTTCATTCAGGTAGACGATTTCGAAGAGGCTGATAACAAGACACGCGTACTGACCTCTGTTTTCGTTTGACTGCCTCCTACAGTGATTCCGAATCCAAATATTGCTCAGTCGGTATTTGACTAATCACTTCCAAAATTTTATCCCAATATTCGACATCCGCGGCCGGCACTGTCTAGTTGAGTCAATTTGAGAAGTGAGCAGATGGTTGAGTGAATTGGTTAGATGCTCGCAGACCTGCTCAGCGAGAGCTATGAACCGGATTTTGAAGAATCTTGGGAGAATGAGCGGACTGACGGGCGTCAGGGCGTTCGCCGTCCGCCTCCATCAGACCGGCTGTTCGCTTCGGGAGACAACAACGATTTTAGCGGAATTAGGCGTTCAACGATCTCACGGAGCGGTTTGGAACTGGGTTCATCGGCTAGCTGACAGCGGACGCGACCCGCCTGAGGCGCAGCCGAAGCGGGTCGCCGTTGACGAAACCGCTGTCAAGATTAACGGCGAATGGTCTTGGTTGTACGCTGCAATAGGCATCGAGACAAAGTTGATTCTCGATGTTGCGTTATTTGGGCGGCATGGCACCGATCCGACGGCTGCGTTTCTCCATCGACTCACCGAGAAACACGATCTCTCGGATGTTGAGTTTCTCGTTGATCAATTCGGCTATCGGACTGCCCTTGCTCGATTAGGATTGAGCGGTCAGATCAACTATACCGACCGAAACCTCATCGAAAAGTGGTTTCACACCCTCAAAATGCGTATCGACCGCTTCCATAATTCGTGGGTGGGCAGTCGGTCGAGCGTCCGCGGGTGGCTTGAAAAGTTTATGCATTACTACAACCATCAGAGACCGCATCAAGCTCTCGATGGAAAGACGCCGATCGAGGAGGTACAGAACTAGACAGTGCCGTGAGCAACTATTTCTAACGTCTACTAGAGACAGTTCCACCTCTTTCCGAATTATCGTTTTTCAGTACAACTCTGTGACTCGAGAAGTGCGGTGTCAGGCGGAGTCGGAAATCGGGTTCATAAGTTCGATCTACAGCCGAAATTTGACGTTCTCCGAATCGTATCGGGGTCGACGAGACGGGAATTCTGATTGGCGAACACCGTTACTACTGTCCACTACTGTTGATCCAGTAACGAGCAAAACCGCTCGTAAACGGCTGTTTTCGGCAATTTTGTTCGTTCTAACGGAACGTCGTAATCAGAAACGTACCGAGAAAAACAATTTCAACGATTCGTGTCCCTCCTTGGTGAAGCGACGCGTCTTCAGACTGCATTCCGTCGAAACGGATCCCGATTCGACACTGAAAACGTGGAGGTCGGAATAGTTCGAACATATATTCAAGATGGTAAAATGGTAAACGACTCCAGACTCAAACTACTTCAGCAACACACGCGCGGAGACGGCTGATGAGTGGCCGAGACCGTTCGTTTCCGCGTGGAACCAGTTTATCTACACACGAGGGGATCACGCGTATACCCACGGTGAAAACGGATGGTACCATCAAGTGTCGGGGGTATCGGACAGAGAGTAATTACAACTGTACACCTGTAACGATCAGTGGTCAAACGACAGTCCCTTTCGGACAGATTCCATAACGCCCGAATTAACGACCACCGCTCTTCCGAAGACGGCAACCGAACGGTCACGTCAGTAACGAAGTGATAGGTCTGAATATGATAGGGGGTACAGCTGGTGACGAAGTATACCACTGACCGAAGAGACTGACTCCGCCACGTTCCGGGACAGAAACCATTTTATGTTCACAGCAGTATTTATCGGCAGTGACCGACGAGGGCTCCGATACGACTGAATCAAGGTGTGGGTGTAAACTCGGTCGAGTTTCCGAGAGGTACGACCTCACGGATCTCCACGACACGCTAATCAGCTACTGGACCGGTGACGCCGACGAACAGCGCAGCACGCGCGAACTCGCAACGTACGTGAACCAGCGGGTACTGGAGACGGCGCTTACGAACGCGGACATCCCCCCTAGAGAGGGAGCGGTCAAGAACACGTACCGTTTGCTCACGAGCGACGACGTCACCAGCGGAACACGGGTCCAGACGCGAAACGAACTACAGCGTGACGGTGTCCCGGTCGAACAGGTCGAGTCAGACTTCGTCTCCCACCAGACGGTCTACAACCATCTGACGAAGTGTCTCGACACCGCAATTGGAACCCCCAGCGACGAGGAACAACTCGAGAGAAGTACCGAGAAACTGGGTGCGCTCCAGAATCGAACCGCGGTAGTCACATCGGACACGGTCGAGCGACTCGAGCGAAAGGAGATTCTCGAGATCGGTGCATTCAACGTGAACGTCTCCGTGACGGTGACCTGCGAGGACTGCTACCAGGAATACACTATCAGAGAACTGCTCGACCAACGCTCCTGTAACTGCTAGATATCGGGCAACAGAGAGCAATAACGAGACTACCGGTCAGACCGTGGCGGTCGCCATACGCGCGGAGACGCTGCAAATAAAAGGACAATTCCTATATATGATGGGCGAAACAAGTAATTATGGCAAGTAGCGTGGACGAGAAGACACACGACATCCCGAAGGAAGCAACGCTTTCTGTCAGCAATATCGGCGGTATCGACGAGGCGGAAGTCTCTTTTCAGGAAGGGGTGACGATTCTCTCAGGAAGAAACGCGACTAACCGTACGTCACTGCTACAGGCGATCATGGCAGCGCTCGGAAGCGATCGAGTGAGTCTCAAAGCAGATGCCGACGACGGAAGCGTGACACTCGAGTTCGGAAACGAGATCTATCGGCGGCGGCTCGAACGGCGAGCCGGAGCGATCGCCACCGAGGGCGACCCGTACTTAGCGGACCCGGAGATTGCGGATCTGTTCGCCTTTCTGCTCGAATCCAACGAGGCGCGGCAAGCCGTCGCTCGCGGCGACGATCTTCGCGAGTTGATCATGCGGCCGATCGATACTGCCGCGATCAAGGCCGAAATCGAACAGTACGAACAACGAAAACGAGAGCTCGACGAGCGACTCGAGAGACTGGAAACGCTCGACCAGCGGCTCCCCGATCTCGAGGCAAAGCGAACGCGGATAACGAACGAGATCGAGACGCTACGGGACGAACTCGAGACGGCTCGAGCGGAACTCGAAGAGACGAACGTCGATGTCGAACAGCGACGAGAGAAGCAGTCCACGCTCGAAACGAAACTCGGAGAACTACGCGACACGCAGTCCGAACTCGAGCGCGTTCGCGATCGAATCGAGACCGAGCGCGAGAGTATCGAAGCACTGGAGGAAGAACGGGACGAGATTGAGGACCGACTCGAATCGCTCTCGGCGGGTGACGAGACCGAGATTAGCCGTATCGAAGCCGAGATCGAGACGCTCCAGGCGGAGAAAGCAGATCTCTCCGAAGAGATCTCACAGCTTCAGAGCACGATCCAGTTCAACGAGCAACTCCTCGACGAGCCCGACTCCGTCCTCGCAGACGACGGCCAGACTGACGACGGACCAGTGACGGATCGGTTGCTCGCCGACGCCGAGACGGTCACGTGTTGGACCTGCGGTTCGTCGGTCGCTCGAGAACAGATCGAGACGACGCTCGAACAACTCCGAACCGTCCGACAGGAGCGACTCGAAGAGCGATCCGAGATCAGCGCCGATCTCGAGGATCGGCGGGAGACGCGCTCCGCGATCAACGAAAACCGGGCCGAATACCGTCAGACGCGACAGCGCCTCGAGTCGACCACTGACGAGATCGAGCGGCGGAGCGACCGAATCGAGGACTTGACGGACGAGCGCGAATCCCTTACCGACAAAATCGACGAACTCGAGACCGATATTGACGAGCTCGAGACCGAAGAGTACAGTGGAATTCTCGACCAGCACAAGGAGGTCAACCAACTCGAGTTCGAACTCGAACGCAAGGAACGGGAGCGCGACGAGATCGAAGACGAAATCGCTACGATCGAAGAGCGACTCGGTGAGCGGGAGAAGCTCAAAGCGCGCCGCGAGGACGTAACAGACGAACAGACGGATCTCCGCATGCGGATCGGTCAGATCGAAGCGGACGCGGTCGAGGCGTTCAACGAACACATGGAGAACCTCCGTGAGTCACTCGGCTACGACAATCTCGATCGGATCTGGATCGATCAGACCAGTCGAGAGGTTCGTGACGGGCGCCAGAAAGTCTCGAAGTCGTCGTTCGATCTCAAGGTCGTCCGCAGTACTGACGAAGGTGCGGCCTACGAGGATACGATCGACCATCTGAGCGAAAGCGAACGAGAAGTGACCGGACTTGTGTTCGCGTTAGCCGGCTATCTCGTTCACGACGTGTACGAGACGGTCCCGTTCATGTTGCTCGACTCCCTCGAAGCGATCGACTCCAAGCGGATCGCGGCGCTCGTCGAGTACTTCGAAACGCACGTTCCCTATCTCGTCGTGGCACTGCTGGACGAGGACGCACAGGCCATCAACGGCGACCCCGGCATTATCACGGACATCTGATCAGCGAGGACGGACGAAGAGCCGTTTATCATACCGTTCTGCCTTGTTCTGATCCATAATCGTGGTCGCGGAGGCATCGCCACACACTCGGTTCTGCTTGTTTCCTATCAACGACTAATGAATTCTGTTCCGATTTCATTCGCCCGCACGTTCGATAGCAGCTGATTTCGACGGAGCCCGATTTACAGTAATATGGATGTAAATTAGTAGGGCCATCACCCCTTCCAGTCGGGTTTACTGAAAGCTTTTGGTCCGTTCCCCCTTCGGGAACGCATCACGAGATGAGAAATTACCGTTCTCCGGCGACGAGCGATCCCTTAAATCGCGGGATTCAGCCGAGCCAAGCTTTCAAGATCCAAACATTTGGTAAGCTTTCGGATCACGTTCCAACGAACAACAAACGTCATAAAGCGTACTGCGGGGTCCTCGAAGCGGTCGTTTCTTCTATGGCAGCGCTAAACCCAATTTTCGTTCTCCTGTCCCGAATCGCTTGTTTCTCCACCCCCGTCCATTCCACACGTCGGGTCGGCCGAAATCGGTCGATCACGTTCGCAAACGTTGGCTATGCCCTGCTGAAGCACAGGGATCGAACGGAACCCCTCTCGGTTACCAGACGTATTCTGGACAGTAGCGGAATTGAATCGACCGTTACCGACTGGCCAGAAGGAGTCGCGGATTCTCGGCGAAATGAGAACGTATCGGTTACCGCGGCTCGCTGCCGTCTGACTAAAGAGGGACCAGCAGCAGTAATACGGCCCAGTAGTGTTCCCCAAGAGGGAACAGATTGCCGCCATCACGGCGAAGAAATGTTCCTATCAGATTACAAGACCTGAAACGATCCCTCATCGGTGATCCTGCAGTCGCTACGACTCGTAGCGGAATTCGGTCCACGGCCCCTCAATGAACGGGTACTCCTCGACGACGTCGAGGTCGATTTCGATACCGAGTCCTGGCTCGTCGGGAACGGTGAGCCGACCGTTCTCGACCGGTGGCCGTCCCTCGACGATGTCGAATGCGAGATCAAACGGATACATTCCGGGGTCGCCCGAGGCGTCGACGAGCGGATCGTCCTCAAAAATTGGGTACTCGACGAGGTCGACTTCGGGTGCGGCGGCGACGAGGTGAGCGTTCGCGAGCAGGCCAAGCCAGGTACCGAAGTTGTGCGGGACGAATTCGACGTCTCGACCGCGACAGAACTCGATCGCGCGCCGGCAGCCGGTGAAGCCGCGGTGGTGGCGGACATCGCCCTGCAGGAAGTCGACGGCGCCCGTCTCGCCGAGCGCAAGTAACCCGTCGGGTGACGCCTCGCTCTCGCCTCCCGCGAGCGCTGCGCCGGTCTCCGCCAGGCGTTCGTAGCCCGCGTAGTCGTCTGGTGCGACTGGTTCTTCGACCCAGTACGCGCCCTTTTCGTCCGCGTACGCGACGATGTCGTCGACGGTCTCGTCGCCGTAACTGTCCTCGAGCTTCCACCAGGTGTGCGAGTCGAGCATCATCTCGGTCTCGTCGAGCGCCTCCGAGACGAGATCGATCGTTCGGCGGTCGGCATCGGGACCGATCCCGGGGCGGTACTTGTAGCCGAAGAAGCCGGCTTCCTCGACGTAGCCGGCCTGCTCGGCGAATTCCTTCGGTTCCATGTACATCCCTGAACTGGCGTAGAGCGGGAGGTCAGTGGTGGGTTCCGGGGGGTTCTCGTACTGGTCTCCGAGAAGTTCGTACACTGGCGTTCCCAGCTCCTTCCCCCGAATGTCGTACAGGGCAACGTCGATCGCGGAGATGGCCTTCGTCTCGAGGCGGTCGGGAAGGGCAGTAGCCTCGACGAGGTCGTGGGCGTCAGTGATCTCGTCGATCTCCTCCCCCTCGAGCGCGGCGGCGACTTCGTTCTCGAGCACGTCGGCGAAGGTCCCCTGGGAGTCGCCCTCGAAGTACTCTCGCATCGCGGAACTCGTCGCGCCCGCTGTCGCGGCCCCGCGGAGTCCACTGGCGGTCTCGACGACGGCGAGCACGACGTCGCGTTTCAGCAGACGACGGGTGCCGCCGTGGAAGTCTCGGTCTTGTGACGGGTCTATCGGGGACGACAGGGCGAATCCCCCAACGTCTGTGATGCGCATATTTCGACAGTAGTTCGCACTCACATAAATTCCTCGGGCCCGTTCTGCATATCCGGACGACGATGCGTCGCCACGGGCGTGCTACACACCACCCGTCGGAGTGCTTCGGTCACCGACGGGCGTCGGAAGCGCGTCGAGGGAGTCACCGCGGAGCGCGACGGCGAGACGGAGGAGCGCGAGCGGCGTCAGGTCATCGAGTACCGCCCGACCCGCGTCGTCGGTGAACAGGCCGTTCTCCCGCTCGGCGAGGAGGCGACCGCCGACCCGGGCTGCAGCGTCGAGATACGCGTCGTCACCGTTCGCCCGATACAACTCGAGGAGCGCACACAGCAGCTCCGGCCCCACGGCGTCAGGGATCGGATCGGACTCGAGCGCCGGCTGTTCGTGCGGCGCACCGATGTCGCCGAGACCGAGGCCGATGGCGATATCCCGCACCGTCGCCCGGCACAGGTCGTCGCCGCTCGCCCGATACGCGCGAGCGTACGTCCAGAGGAAGTCCGGGCCGGCCTCGATGGGGCCGATGACCCGTCCCTTCGGACCGAAATACCCCTCCCGGCGGACGACGAACCCGTCCAGACTCAACCCGTCCGTGAGCATCGGCTCGAACTCGTTTTCGGCGGGCCGGTAGGCGGCCTCGCGCCATGACCTGAGTTCCTCGATCGCCCATCGGCCGAACGGTGTTCCGCGCTCCCCTAATCGCTCGGCGAGCGCCAACTGCTGGCGCTGGACGATGGGACGGGGACGGAACAGCGTCCCCTCGAAGATGCGGTTATCGCCGTGGATGTACGGTGCGAACTGGTACTGGGCCCGGTCCCCGCGAATTTCGGGGCCGTTACAGTAACTCGCGTGTTGGCTGAACTGATAGCCGCTGATTCCGGGGTCCTGTCTGGTCTCGACGTATCGGTGTGCGAGTCGCTTCGACCACGCCAGGGGTTCGTCCTGGCCGGTGAGTTCGGCGAGCAGCCCGGCCGCGTAGTAGAGGTCGCTGCCGGTATTGACGAAGGTGAGGCCGTCGCCCCAGAAGAACACGTCGCCGCCCTCGTACTCGTGATCCCAGAGGTCCCCTATCGGCTCGTTCCAGCCGCCGTGGCGGTTGAAATCGAGTGATTCCCAGTCGAGAATGTGAGCGTTTCAGAACGCCGCGACGAACTGGCGGGTCGCGTCCGGAGCGACGTCGTAGAGGAACTCGTAGAAGGGGTACTCGAACTTGAGTTCGTGGTCGCTCTTCCCGACGACGACCTCGTCGGCCTCGAGGTCGTAGGCGGCGTGACCGCCCCAGTATACCAGGCCGGCGTCGTCGGTGGCGTGATCGAACGTCCACGAGACAATATCGTCGGCCCTCGAGCGATACGTTCCGTCGTCAGTGACCTCGCTCAGGCCGACGAGCGCGCGCAGAAATGACTGCTGGAGGGCGACGTTCGAGAGGTGGCCGTGGGCGACGTCGCGACCGTCGTACGCGACGCCCGTCCGCGTCGTCGCCTCGAGGGCGTCGACGAGCAACGGCGTGTGTTCGTCGCCGTAGTCGTCGCGGGCGTGTTCGAGGACCGCGTCGACGTGAGTCCGCACGCCGTCGACGATCTCGCTCGCGGAAGGCACAGTCATACAGTAACGTGGTATCGGCGAGCAGGACCTTGTACGTTTGGGAATTCGGGATATGCACCGCCCGTCGCGAACGATAGACGGGCCGCGACAACGGACGTGACGCGACTGACGAAGCGGAACGGAAAAGTCGCTCAGGTAGCCTGCTTACTCCTCGACGGCGAGCGCCTCCTCGCGGAGCCACGCGCGCAGGTTGCTCTCGGGTTCGCCGAGGTCCTCGGTGTTCTCGGCGAGTTCGGGGTAGCCGTTGACGTCTTCCTGACTGTCGATGACGCCGCCGTCCCCGCTGCTGATGGCACTGATGATACGCTCGTCGTCCTCGGTCCGGTCAGCCGGTCGCGCGCCGACGTTCGCGAGGTTGTGCTCGATTACCGCACTGGAGTCGAGCGCCTCCAGGGTCTCGGGCCAGTGAGGTTCGGAGTCGAGCATCGTGATGTTACTGCCGATCATGTCAACGCTCCCGTCACCGGCCTGCAGGTTGTCTTCGGCGTAGACGCTCCCGTCACCGAAGACGTTGGCCTCGTCGGACTGCGGGTCCTCGAAGACGTTGCCGACGATGGCGTGACTCGTGTCGGGGTCGGCCCACATGCCGTCGCCGTAGTAGTGGACGTAGTCGTTGACGACGACCGTCTCGGTCCCCTGCTTCAGGCGCGGGTTCCGGTCCGTGCCGAGCGCCATCACATTGCCGACGTGGGCGACGTTCTTCGCGTTGTTGCCGACGATCGAGTTGTAGCCGTGCTCGCCCTTCTCGTGAGTCGCGTCATTGAGCGGCTCCGCGATGAGACAGTTCGAGATCGTCGAATCATTCGTGTCGTACCCGACGTTGATGTTCTCGTCGACGCCCCACGTGCCGGTACAGTGGTCGATGACGTTCCCCTCGGTGTCGTCGGCCATCTCGATAGCGTCTGGCTGCCATCCCTCATCCTGGCCGGCGTCTCCGGGCCGGACACGGATGTGCTGCACGACGGAGTTGTTGCCGTACACCCAGAGACCGCCGCGAATGAGCGTGATGCCGGGCGAGGGAGCGGTCTGGCCAGCGATCCAGCAGTTATCGTTCCGGACGTTCAGGTCCTCCGCGCCGAGGTCGATGGTGCCGCTCGTCTCGAAGACGACGACGCGCGGACCGGCGATATTCGTCGCGCGGGCCAGTTCCTCGCGAGTCGGCTCGCTGACGACGACGAGCGGCGTGTCATCGTCGAGCCACGGCGCGACGTCTGCGAACCCGTCACCGGGGTCGATCTGAGAGGCGCTCCGGGGACCCTCCTCGGAACTGCCGCTGGAGTTGCTGGGCGTGGAGAACAGTTGGTTTACCGTGCTGATTTCCGCTTCACCGTTGTCGCTGTGCGCGCGATACTGGTAATAGCGACGCGGCGTTAACCCGGAGACGTCGAAACCGAACTCGCCCGTCTCCTCGAGGGTCGTGACGTCCGTCGACTGCCACTCGTCGGACATCGCCTCTCGGTATTCGAAGGAGACGTCGACGGCGTCGGCACCGCCCATGGTCTCGAGTTCGCCGGTGAGCGAGGCCGCAGTAGGCGACGTGTCGGGTTCGGTGAGGTTGACGACGGCCGGCTGGCTCACGGTGACGCTGCCCTTGATGATCGGGTTCCCGAGGTCCTCGCTGGTCATGTCGGCCGTGTCGAGGCCCTCGAGGCCGCGGAACTTGGCCGTGGCGGCGTTCGCCTGATCGTGACTCGTCACGGCGAGGCCCAGAGAGACCTCGTCGGGGAGCGACATCACGTTCGACGGAATCTCTGCGACCAGCGTCCACTCCTCACCGTCCTCTGAGCCGTACGCGCGGATGGTGTCGCCGCTACGCTCCAGGCGCTGCCAGTTGCCGTCGAACATGCCGCCGTCGACGCGAGAGAGCGGTTGCCCGTCCTCGGAGGTGGTGCTCGTCGTCGAGGAGCCGTTCTCGGGGCGCCACTGCGGCGACGTCGCGTAACCCGGGCGGCGGCGGATCATGACGTTCTTCGCGCGAGGCTCCGTGCTCGCTCTGGCCATGATGCCCCCTTTCGCGTGGGGGTTCGTGTTCTCGATCGAAGTACAGTGAACGCGCACGTCGAAGTCGCCGCTCACCTGCGTGTAGAACCAGTGTCCCGCGTCGGCGGTGTTCCAGATATCGGTTCCCGCTCCGTCGATGGTGATGATTTTGGGGCCGTCCCCGCCGTTCCCGCCTGGATTTTCGTCCGTCGTCTCGTCTCCAGTTAGGCTGGAACAGCCAGCGAGGCCGGCGAGTGAGCCGACGCCGATCGTCCGGATGAAGGTTCGTCTATTATTCTCCATGATTTATATTCAGCAGCACGTTGCTTCTGCCCTACTTTAATGGTTGTGGTGTGTAATAGCCTCCCAATATATGGGCGGCCGGACCGGACCGCGGCGGCCGACTGACGGCACAGCACAACGCTTATTCGTACACTACTGGAACGGTGGGGCATGGTATCTACGGCCAGTATCAATGTACGGCAACGCGGTGCGACGGGCGACGGAGAGCGACGGGACACGGAGGTACTCCAGTCGGCGCTCGACGAGGCGGCCGAGAACGGCGGAACGGTCCGTCTCCCTCCCGGAGAGTATTTGAGCGCGCCGCTAGTCGTCGGCGACGACACGACGCTCCAGCTGGACGCCGGGGCGACGCTGCTGTTCGTCCGCGACTACGAGGCGTTCCCGAGCGCGAAGAGCCGCTGGGAAGGGTGGGATCAGGTCGGCTTCCACCCGTGTCTTCGGGTGTACGAGGCCGAGAACGTGGAAATTACGGGTCGCGGAACCATCGACGGCCAGGGCGACTACTGGTGGCAGTTCTACGAGGCCGACGAGTCGGAGATACCCGACGGACTCCGAGAGCGACTGGCCGAGTTCAGCGAACGAAACGAGAAGGAAGACGACGTGAGCAGTTTCACGCTCCGCCCCCCGCTGTTTCAGGTGTACGACAGCGAGAACGTCTCCGTCTCTGGCGTGACGCTGAAGCGCTCGCCGTTCTGGAACACCCACGTCGTCTACTCGGACAACGTCACGCTCCACGACGTGAACGTGGCGAACCCAGCAGATGCGCCGAACGGCGACGGCATCGACATCGACTCCTCACAGCACGTCCGCATCAGTGACTCGTACATCAACGCGGGCGACGACGCCATCTGTATCAAGTCCGGGAAAAACGAGGAGGGTCGCGAGGTCGGTATCCCCGCCGCCCAGATCACCGTAACGAACTGCACCGTCGAGGCCGGCCACGGCGGCGTCGTCATCGGGAGCGAGATGTCCGGTGACGTGCGCGACGTGACGGTGTCGAACTGTACGTTCACCAACACCGACCGCGGGATCCGCATCAAAACCCAACGCGACCGGGGAGCCGTCGTCGAGGACCTCCGCTTCGACACCATCGTCATGCGCCACGTCGCGTGTCCGTTCGTCATCAACGGCTACTACTTCATGGACATCGACAGCGACGAGATCCCCGTCGACGAGGGGACGCCGATGGTCCGGAACGTAAACTTCCACGACATCACGGCCCGCGACGTGGAGAGCGCCGCCTTCTTGGCCGGCCTGCCCGAACAGCACTTCGAAGGCATCAGTTTCGACAACGTCGAAATCGACGCAACGCGGGATCTCGGCGCCTCCGATCTGAGCCCCGCGATGGCGAGCAACTACGAACAGCGCCACGGGCTGTTCTGCAAGTCCATCGACGATATCTCGTTTACGAACGTGGAGATTCGGACCCCCGAGGGCCCGGCGCTGACGTTCGAGGAAACCGAATCCGTGACCTTCGACGATCTCGAGGTGACGGCCGACTCCGGCCCAGCCGTCGTCTTGCAGGACGTGGATCGGACGGTCGTGAGCGGCTGCGACGGGGCGAAGTCCCCCGAAACGTTCCTCGAAGCTGGCGGCGAGGGCGTCGTCTCGCTCGCCGGCAATCACGGCTCGTTGGCGGCCGGTATCGACGCCGAGGACGGCGTCATCGTCGAGGACGAGAACTGAGCGGTATCGATAACGAGCGGCCGAGGGCGAGGTACCGACCGTGAGCATACAACTATTTCCGTTTTGACTGTCGGAGTATCAGGTAATGACCGGAGACTCAGACGCGATCACTGTCGGTGTGGTGGGTATCGGGAGCCTCGGACGACGGCTCGCGGAGCAGTTCGTCGAACTGGACGGCTCGGAACTCGTCGCGCTCGCGGACGTGAACGAGGCGGCCTTGGCGGACGTCGGCGAGGAGTTCGACGTTCCGGAGACGGGCCAGTACACGGAGTACGAACGGATGATCGAAGAGGGAGGGCTCGATGCGGTCGGCATTGCGACGCCGAACGGGCTCCACTACGACCAGACGCTTGCGGCCCTCGACGCGGACCTCCACGTGCTCTGCGAGAAGCCCCTCGCCACGAACGTCGAGGACGCCTACGAGGTGACTCGGCGTGCCGAGGAGAGCGACGACGTCGTGATGGTCGGCTATCAGCGACACTTCAATCCCGCCTACCACATGGCCCGCGAGCGCTGGGCGCTCGGCGATCGGGATCCCCGTTTCATTACCGGGGAGATCACTCACGACTGGCAGTCATACTACGAGAATATGAACGACTGGCGGATGGACCCGGAACTCAGCGGCGGCGGCCACCTGCTGAACGTGGGCACCCACGTCATCGACGCCATCCTCTGGACGACGGGCTTGAAGCCGACCGAGGTCAACGCGAACGTCGAATTCCACGACGACGAGCAGATATTCGACAAGCAATCGACTATCAACATCGAGTTCGAGAACGGTGCGATGGCGAACGTCTCCGATACGGGCGTCGTCGCTCGGACGCGCGAACACGTCCACATCTGGGATGAGGAGGGCGCAGTCTACCTCGAGGGCCGCGAGTGGGACGACCGGACGGGCTATACCATCGACGACGAAGGGACCGAACGCGACCCGTACTTCGGCTACAGCCGCCGGCTGAGCAAGGGGAGCGCGTTCCTCGAGTCCATCGTCGAGGGGACCGACCCGCCCGCGACGGTGTACGACGGGCTCAAGGCAGTGGTCGTGACGATGGCCGCCTACGAGTCCGGCCGCCGGGAGGAGCGGGTCGATATCGACGAGGAGTTTCCCTTCCTCGACGGCGTCTTCGAGTAGTGCGGGTCGCCGG
The DNA here is from genome assembly GCF_020405225.1 of Natrinema sp. DC36. Lineage (NCBI taxonomy): Archaea > Methanobacteriati > Methanobacteriota > Halobacteria > Halobacteriales > Natrialbaceae > Natrinema > Natrinema sp. DC36. Next base: position 190,404 of record NZ_CP084473.1, on the reverse strand, counting down.
AAATAGTATGTATCGCACCGATCATCGGTTATTCTACGCTTTTCGTAAACGCGGTAATTACAGTCACTCATATCGATTGGTGGATGATAGAACGTAACACAATCTATATACACAACTGCTCATATGATAGGGATGGACCCACAGGACATCCATGACAGAACTACATACGAAGCTGAGAGCAGCGATTCTCGCGACGCTGATGATCGTATCGGTTTTCGCGGCCGCCTCCGTAGGAGGGGCGGCGGGAAGTACGGACGCGACGACTACGGCGAACATGTCGTCGGCAATTCAGTCGTCGGCGGACGTCCAGGAAGACAGTCTCAAGGTAATGACGGTCTCTTGGTTCCGCGATGACGGCGACGGTAACGGCCCGTACCCGGTTCCGCCAAACGAGTACGAGGGGAACGACTCGAACGGCATCCACATGTTCGGTAACGCCAAAGGGGACGACCACATCGCGGTCGACAACTCGACGGCGAAGAACCCCAATGGCAAGTGGGACATGGTCGCGCTCAACATCGAGGTCAGCGCGGACACGCTCGAGGAACTCGAGCCCGCCTCCGACGACCCCGCCGAGGACGGCGTCGTGACGCAGGAATTCCTCGAGAACGAGAACTGGGACCTCGAGATCAGCCAGGACGGCGGCGATAAGACGCTCGACATCGCCGAGAACCAAGAGAACTTCGAGCCGGCCGAAGTCGCCGCGCCCACCGGACCGGAGATTCCGCCGGTTATGGTCCTCGCCGATACGGAAGAGGTCCAGACAGATTACATGAAAGACGGCGGTCCGGACACGAGCCTCTACGTCTGGATCGATCCGAACCGCGCGACGCTGGACGAAAACGGCGAGGAAGCCAGCTTCGAGACCGGTGAATCGTACAACGCGAAGATCGACATCCACGGCCAGAGCCAGGACGTCACGTTCGACATGGTCGAGGGCGACGCGGTCTTCGCGGATGACGCCAGCGCGCCGAACACCGGCCAGGCCGAGGTCGCAGGCGAGTCCTCGCTCAGCGCCAACACGGACGTCGAGATGGTCGTCGTTCCCGAAGACGGCGAGAATCAGACGGCCGAGACCACGGTCACGGGTAACATGAAAATTGGCGACGTCTCGAACCCAGGCACCGTGCCGCGCGGTACGGTGTCCGCGACGTTCAACCTCGCCGGCATGGAGAACCAAGAACTCGAGGTGTACGTGTACGGTGAAGGCGGCCGCGGAAGCGGCGACTTCGAACACCTCCTCGGTTCCACGACGATGACGGTCGACGACGTCATCGACCCGAATTACACCATCGAGGACACGGTCATCAGGGACTCCAAACCCCTGACGATCGCGTACACGAACCCGGACCACAAGGAGGCCAGCGCCATCGCCAATCAGGTCGGTGACGGCCACCTCTCCGGCGACTCCACGATCGCAAAGAACGTCAACGTCGAGCAGCCGTACTTCGACGAGATGTTCCTCCACTACGAGACGGGGACCGAAGTCTTCCCGGCGATCGAGAAGTCACCGGGCGCCGACCCCGTCGAGCAGTTCACCAACTCACCGCTCTCGCTCGATGTGACGCAGACGAACGCGAACGGTGAGCCGAAGACGCTGGACCTCGAACAGAACAGCTCCGGCGTGTTCCTCGCACCGGACAACGATTCCTCCGATGCGCGTCTCTACAACGGGACCGAACAGACGGGGCTGTTCTTCTCGTTCAAGCTGAACGATATGGTCTTCTTCCAGGACGGTGAGAAGGTCGAACCCGAAATCGGCGACGAGTTCGAGGCGACCCTCTCCATCGAAACCGAAGCGCAGGGGACTATCGAGGAGACCATCACCTTCGAAATCGTCGAGGGCAAGACAGTCCTCGCGACCGACGACCTCGAGTTGACCCAATCCGATGAAGCGGAAGTAACGTTCAACTCCACGATGGCTCGCGGTACCGCGATGGACATCAGGCTCGTCGCGGAGGGCGAGGACTTCGACGAGTCCACCGGCGAGATGACGCTCGACGGGCTCGGAGAACAGATCTGCTGTGACGGCCCGAACACGGACCCGTGGGGGACGATCTCCGCGACCTTCGACACGAGCGACATCCCGCAGGGAACGGAACTCCACGCGGAGGCACGCATCGTGGCTGACCTGCCCAGCGACTACGAGACGCCGGTGACGGTCGCGGAGGCGGACGGCCAGATCGTCGAGCCGCCGTCCGGAACCATCAGCGTCTCCGGTCAGTCCGGTAACGGCGAGAGCATCACCATCGACTCGCTCGAGCTAAGCGACGGCGGGTTCGTCTCCGTTCATAGGGGATCGCCGACCGGCGCAACGGTCGGTTCATCCGCTTACTTGGAGACCGGAACCCACACCGATCTGTCGGTCGACCTCGGCGAAGCCGTGACTGAGGACACCACGCTGTACGTGTTGGTCCACACCGACAGCAACGACAACGAACAGTACGACTTCCCGATCTCCGACGATCCGTACCCGGCGGAGGACAGCGACCACCTGTCCGCTAGCTTCGACTACACCGTCGAGAGCTCGGACGGCGGGGATACCAGCGGCGATGACGATGGGAACGACTCCAGCAACGATGGAGAGAATTCCGATGGCACGCCCGGCTTCGGCATTTCCGTCGCGCTGACGGCACTGCTCGCCGCCGGCTTCCTGCTGTACCGCCGCGACTGACGACGACGGATCATTCCGTCGATTCCTTTTTATCGGTGCCCGATCTGGGACGTGACAACGCCGTCCAGCGGCGCGGAGAACATGACACGGAACCCAGAAACGAACGACGAATCGGAGCGGCGAGCAGCGACGGAGTACGACATCGTGGTCGCGGACGACGGGAGCGGCGACTACAAGACAGTACAGGCCGCCATCGACGCGGTTACCGACCGGGACCCGTCGGAGACCGTCGTCCGAATCGAAGCGGGACGGTACGAGGAGAAACTCGTTCTACCGGCGGAGAAGACGAACGTCACGTTCGTCGGGGCCGGTGCCGAGGAAACGGTGCTCACCTACGACGATCACGCCGACGTAACCGACGTGAACGGCGATGAGATCGGGACGACGGGATCGTCGAGTTTCTTCGTCAACGGCGACGGGTTCACTGCGCGGAACGTCACCTTCGAGAACGACGCCGACCACGTCGCACAGGCGGTCGCGGTCCGGGTAGACGCCGACCGGGCGGTCTTCGAGAACTGTCGCTTCGTCGGCTGGCAGGACACCCTCTACACGTACGGCGAGGATACCCGGCAGTACTACCGCGAGTGCTACATCGAGGGGCGCGTCGACTTCGTCTTCGGCTGGGCGACGGCCGTCTTCGAGGACTGCGAGATATTCTGCGTGGGCGACAAGGGATACGTCACGGCCGCCTCGACGCCCGAGGAATCCGACTACGGCTACGTGTTCACGGACTGCAAGGTAACCGGTGACGCACCGTCGAACGCCTTCTATCTAGGCCGTCCGTGGCGACCGTACGCGAAGACCGTCTTCGTGAACTGCTCTCTCGACGACCACATCAAACCGGCGGGATGGCACAACTGGCGCGACCCGGACAACGAGGAGACGGCCACGTACGCCGAATACGAGAATAGCGGCCCCGGCTACGTCCCCGAGGAGCGCGTCGAGTGGGCCGACCGACTCACGGACGCCGAGGCCGCCGAGCACACCTCACTGGAGACGGTGTTCGACGGGTGGGATCCGACGACGCGACTCGAGGACGCGTCCTGAGTCACGAAGCGACTTCGACGGCGGCGGTGAACTCGGCGAGCCACTCGGCGCGCCCGGTGTCGGGCACGTCGAGCGTGCGTTCGGTCGCCTCGAGGTCGGGGTAGCCGCCCACTTCCGACTGACTGTCGATGTAGTCGCCGGTCCGTTCGCGAACGTCGGTCAGCACGCGCTCGTCGTGTTCGGTCCGGTCGGCCGGGCGCGCGCCGACGGTTTCCAGAACCGAGTCGTACACGCCGCTCGTTCCGGCCGAGAGGTTCTCAGGCCAGAGCGGACGACTCGAGACGCGAGTGAGTTGTGCCCCGGCGTCGATGACGGACATACTCGACGGATCGGTCGTGTTGAACGCGATGTACGCCTCGATCGAGCCCTCCGCGTCGGTGAACGTCGCGCCAATCATCGGATCGTTCTGCGGAGTGTTCGGACCCGCGCGGTAGTAGTTCCCCGTGATAGTGGCGAGCGTCTCCTCCTCGGTGCCGCCGCCGAGGTTCGTCGCTCGTTCGAAGTTGTACATCACGTTGCTGGCGACGACGGAGGTGGTTCCCCCCTTCAGGCGGGGAGTGCGAGCGAGGTTGTTCGCCCAGCAGTTTCCCCCCAGTAACACGCGCTTGCTCTCGTCGTTGACGAGCGATCCGTATGGGTGGACGCCTTTCGGGTGAAGCGAGTCGGCGAGACACTCCGCGACGAGGTTGTTCGTATAGGAGATATTCGAGTTGGCGGGACCGGCGGACGTCGAGAGGTTCTCGTCAGTGGCCCACGTCACCGAACAGTGGTCGACGACGACGTTCGACCCGCCCCCGTTGTTGATGCCGTCGAACTGCGTCGGTCCATCGAAGTCGTCGCCCGGCCGGACCCGGAGGTGCTGGAGAATTACGTTGTCGGCGTTTACGTCCACGGCCCCGCGGATGAGCGTGATTCCGGGCGACGGTGCGGTCTGCCCTGCGACGAACGTCTCGGACTGCGACAGTTCGAGGTGCTCTCGCTCGAGGTCGATGACGCCGCCGACTTCGAAGATGACGATCGTCGAGCCGGGCCGGGTGAGCGCCCAGCGAAGCGAGCCCTCTCCCGACGCCTCGAGATTCGTCACTTTCACGACCGCCGCGTCGCCGTCGAGCCACGAGGTGTCCGCGAACCCGTCGGCGGGCGCGATGCTCGAGCCCGGGGACTCGGCGAGAACGGCGTCGAAGCCGGTTTCGGTCTCGGTTCCGCTCGGTCCGGAGTCCGTCGAATCGCTCGAATCCGTCGGATCGCTGTCGGACTCGCTCGAGCTACAGCCGGCGAGACCGCCCGCGAGGCCGACCCCGGAGAGCGCGAGCAGTCGGCGCCGGGAGAGCGGTCCCCTCTCGTCGGTACGGTTGATACTGTCACCTGATGCCATGCCACGCAAGATGAGACTCTTCATGTTAAACCTTTCAGGAACCGTCGACGACGGCGACGACGGCGCGTAACCGGCGGCCGTGACAGGGAGACGAACTATTTTAGGGGGGCTCCGTCTCGAGCGACCTGTTCGTCGAACTCGTCGAACTCGAGCGGGCGTATCTCACCGCGTGGAACCTCGACGACGCACGCATCTTCGAGTAGTACGGGCGGACCGCGCGATGACCGCGGATGGAGACGCGCGCCGCAGCAACTCGTTTCGACATCGCAGCAGAATTTTGGTGAGCAGGGTGCCGGTGAAGAACAGATCGCCGCGAATAATCCTTAATTATATATGTGGTTGTCTCTGACAATGGACTATGCCAGAGTCTAACAACTGGCTCGATGACACGAGTAGACGAGACGTTCTCCGATACGGCGCCGCAGGTGGCGTCGCCCTCGCTGCCGGCTGTATGGGGGGCGGTTCGGAAAGTACCGGCCGAACATTCAACGTATTCGACCCAACGACTGGCGGAACCGCGCCCGCGAACCGCCACTTGAACCCGTGGAACCCCACGCAGAGCGGCTGCTGGCACCCCGGTGCGAACATCTTCGATCGGGCGGTCGTCCACAGCCCCGCGTCGAACGAGGGGTATTCCATCATCGCTCAGGAGTGGGAGATGGTGGAGGACACGACGATGGAGTTCCGCCTCAGCGATGAGTTCACGTGGCACAACGGCGATCAGGTTACCGCACAGGACTGGGCGCTCCAGTTCGACATCGCGCTCGGCATTCTCGCGATGCAAGCGGAGGACGGCGGTCGTCCCCACCCGCTCGTCGAGTCCGCGGAAGCGGTCGACGAGACGACGCTTCACGTGAACTTCCACGACGCGCTCGACGAGAGTTGGGCGCTCCAGAACGCCACCGCCGACCTCGCCGGCCGCGAGGGACGCGGTATCTTCACGAAGAGCGGCGAGGAGCCGTGGGAGGGATGGAAGACGCGCCTCGACGAGGAGGACAACAGCGTCCTCCAGGAGATCACGACGAGTAGCGAACCGGCGCTCAGCGAGGACACAGTCGGTAACGGTGCGTTTCAGGTCTCGGAAATCGGAGACGCCACCGTCGTCATGGAGGTGTACGAGGACCACCCCCACTCCGGCAACATCGACCTGAAAGAGTACAGGCTCGACCTCTACGAGAGCGGGAAACCGACCCAGCCGTACTCCGCCCAGGAAGTCGACGCCGCACACACTGGTTTCCCCGTTCAGGAGGACCTCCAGGGGCGTATGCCGGAGGGACACACCCTGTTCCGCGAGACGCTCTCCTCAAACAAACTGTTCGCGTTCAACTGCGGCCACGGCCACAATTACGACACGCCGTTCGAAGACGTTCGGGTCCGAAAGGCGGTCTGTCACGTGTTCGACCGCGAGGAACTACCGCGCCTTCTCCAGGGCGTGAACCGACCCTTCGAGTGGGGACCGTGTCGGGTTCCCGGGAACATTCTCGCCGAGGGAGACCACCCCGCAGCCGAGTGGGTCAAGGACTTTACCCTCTACGGACAGAACGACACCGAGCGCGCAACCGAACTGCTCACCGACGCGGGCTACCAGCGAGACGACGGTAACTGGTACCGTCCGAACGGCGATCGGTTCGAAATCAACTGGATGAGCGGTATCGAACGTCCGGATCACCAAATCCTCATACAGAACCTGAAGGACTTCGGTGTCGCCATCAAACAGGAGCAGGTCGACAGCGCGACCCTCGACGAGCGTCGGTCGGCGGGCGACTACCACGTCATGCCCGACGGCTCGTCCGCGAACGGTATCACTGCGATGTGGACGCTCGATCTCGTGCCGAACTGGATCCAATCGATCACCCACTACCAGCCCGAACGCGACATCCCGATGCCGGTCGGCGACCCCGATGGCGGCGACGGGACCAAGACCATCAACGTCGAAAACCACATCCGCCAGTGGCAGATTACGGGCGACGAGCAGTACCACAAGGAACTCATGTGGTGGTGGAACCAGACGCTCCCCGAGATGGAGGCGATGTTCCAGCCCGACGCCGGTGCGTACGACGGCGGCAACTGGGAAATCGACGCACAGGATTCGATCATCAACGGCGTGGACGACGCGCTGTACATCGCACCGAAGATGGAAGACGGGACGATTCGATACGTCGGCGGCGAGTAAGTCGATACGATACCCCAGCCGTACTTTTTATCGTGGTTTGATTAGTGTGTAGCCGCATGTGGGCGTATGGGCTTCCTCCAATCGATATCGCAGGTCGTTCTGGCACTGGCCGTCGTGTTCTTCCTGTTGCTCGCCTTCTCGCTGCTCGCGGGCGAGCCGGGGACTGGCTCGTACATCGTCGCACAGTTAACGCTCATCCCGGTCGTCCTCAGCTTCATCGCGAGCGTCATCGTGATTTATACCGGTTGGGATCCGTTCTGAGAGCCGGCTCGAAGCGGATCGGCCCGCGCGGAGTCATTCGATACCGGAGACCGATTTCGCGGCCGATGATTCCGAAGAGAGCGGGGTTCCGAGCGCTTCCGTGAGGGTTCGCGTGGTCGCGGCGGCGTCACTGGAAGGAGCGGCGAGTCGACGTGGCCAGCGGGAGCCTCGATCGTCGATTCGACGGCGGCTTTCGCCGGTCGAACGGAGCAGTCATCGCTGCCGCGGTCAGCCCGACACGCAGGCGGCTCGCCCTCGCGATACGTTTCACACACGTGCACAGCCTCTCCGTGCGGACCGAGTGGAGCAAAGCGAGGGAAGACGCTCCGAGACAACGGCTCGAGCGGACTGCGCGTCGAGTGACGCGTCCCGCCATGTCTCCCACTGTGCCCGCCGGCCGCTGAAATGAGTCGATCGCCGGTCCGCTTCCCCGGAAGCGGATGGGAACGTTCATTAGGAATGACCCGGAAATATGTGCTACATCGAACTATGGTATCCATTGACTGGCGTATAAGGCGATTAGGCCAGACAGTATTTACGGTGTGGGCGGTCATCACGCTCTCTTTCGCCCTCGTTCGGCTGATGCCGGGGAGTATAATGGGATCGATGGTCACCCGACTGGCACAACAGGGGTACAACCCCACACAGATACAGAACCTCATCGACGCCCGGCTCACCATCGATCCGGACCAACCAATCCACGAGGCGTACGTCGAGTACAGCATCAACATGCTGCAGGGGAATCTCGGAGAGTCGATCTACTACGCGAAACCCGTGACGGACGTTCTCGCCGAGGCGCTCCCGTGGACGCTGTTCGTGCTGAGCTGGGCCGTGTTCATCAGCTTCTTCCTCGGTATCGCCATCGGCGCGTTAATGGCGTACTGGGAGGGCGGAAAACTGGACGTCGGGCTCACGTCCTACGCCGTCGTCATCGGTTCGATTCCGTACTACGTGATGGCGATTCTCCTGTTGATCTTTCTCGCTTACCACGGCCCCTTCCCGTCGGGCGGTCGGCAGCCGGCCAGTGTCGATCCCGGATTCACGTGGGCGTACATAACCGGCATCATCAACCACGCCGCGTTGCCGATTATCTCGATGCTCGTCGCGTCGGGGGTCGCTTCGCTCGGAATGCGCGGGAACAGTATCCGTGTCCTCGGTGAGGACTACCTCCGAGTCGCTCGCCTCCGCGGCCTCTCCGATATCCGGATCTCGACGCAGTACGTCGCCCGAAACGCCGTCCTTCCGATGTACACGACGTTCCTCATCAGCATCGGCGAGATGTTCGGCGGCTCCGTCGTCCTCGAGCGGGTGTTCCAGTACCGCGGACTGGGATTCTACCTGTTCAGCGCGCTCAAACAGCGCGACTACCCGCTGATGATGGGCGGCTTCGTCGTCATCACGGTCGCGATCGTGCTCGCCCTGCTGATCGCCGACCTGACGTACTCGTTCGTCGATCCGCGCGCCGGAGGACAGAACAATGAATCGTACTGAGACCACATCACCGGTCCGAGCGGCAAGACCGAACACGGATGCGATAGCAATGGGACGCAGTTCGAACAACAGCCGACACGATGGAACGGACCGATGACAGATAACACCGACGAACCCATGACCGACGGCGGAAGTGCGATCGACGACGCGTCACCGTTCGACGTCGTCTCCGAGTACGAGGAGACGCGGAAGGATAAACTCCGGAAACTCTACGATGCGTACGTCTACACACCCATCGCCATTATCTGGACGGACTGGCGGGCGCGGATCGGGTTCACCATCGTACTCACGTATCTCCTGATGGGCGTTCTCGGCCCGGTCTTCATCGAGCAGACTGAGCCCCTCGAGGGAGAGGCCCTCGTATTACCCTTCCAGTCGTGGGAGTACCCGCTCGGGACCGACGACATGGGCCGTGACCTGCTGGCACAGACGATCTATTCCACGTCGACGATTCTGAAGATGGTCGCCGCTGGCGCGGTTTCGACCGTCACGATCGGAACCGTCGTCGGTTCCGTCGCCGGCTACAAGGGCGGCATGACCGACACGGTACTCAGTTCGATAACCGACGTGTTCATCAACATTCCCGGCTTCCCGCTCGTGATGGTGCTGGGGCTGATGTTCTCCGACTCCCTCCTCGGTAACCCGTGGGCCGTCGGGCTGTTGTTGAGCGTCGCGGCGTGGGGCGGCCTCGCCCGCTCGATTCGCTCGCAGGTGCTCACCCTCCGACAGGAGGAGTTCGTCGAGGCCTCCCGCTCGCTGGGACTCCCGACGCGCACCATCGTGTTCAAGGACATCATCCCGCACCTGATGCCGTTCGTCGTCATCAACCTCACCAACGCGGGGCGTCGAGTCATCTTCGAGGCCGTCGCACTGTACTACCTCGGGATTCTCCCCTTCCAGAACCTCAACTGGGGGAGTATTCTCAACCTCGCGTACGGTGCCAACGCTCACACACGAATGGCGGCGATTCACTGGTTCCTCGTGCCGATGATCTCGATCGTCGTCATCTCTATCGGCCTCATCCTGCTCGGACAGTCCCTCGACCGGGTGTTCAACCCGCGCGTCCGGGCACGCCACGAGAAGACGACCGGCGAGGTCGACGAAGAAGTCGAAGAAGCACCCGGTGCCGGCGGTCAGACTGGAGGTCTCTAACATGACTGTTTCCAAAGACAACTACGAAAGCGGACTAAAACAAGCGGACCCGATTCTGGAAATCCGGAACGCGTCGGTCACGTTCGACATGGACCGTGGCACGTCACAGGTCCTCGACGACGTGAGTCTGGACATCCAACGAGATGAGATATTCGGCGTCGTCGGCGAGAGCGGGAGCGGCAAATCGATGCTCGCGTCCGCCCTCCTCGACGCCGTCGTCGATCCCGGCCTGTTACAGGGCGATATCACGTACCATCCGACGCCCGGCGAAGACGTCGACATCCTCGATCTGAACAAGGAGGAACTGCGGCAGCTCCGGTGGGAGGAAATCTCGATGGTGTTCCAGGGGGCGATGAGTTCGTTCAACCCCGTTCGCCCCATCCGGACGCACTTCGTGGAGACGCTCGATGCCCACGACCACGACATCGAGGAGGGGATGGAGCGCGCCCACGACATTCTCCGCGATCTGTATATGGATCCCGAACGGGTGCTCGACGCCTACGCCCACGAGCTCTCCGGCGGCATGAAACAGCGAGCGCTCATCGCGCTCTCGCTCATCCTGGAACCCGAGGTGCTCGTGATGGACGAGCCGACGGCGGCGCTCGACCTCCTGATGCAGCGCTCGATCATCTCTCTCATCGAGGAGATCAAAGAGGAGTACGCCCTCTCCATCGTCTTCATCACGCACGACCTGCCGCTCGTTGCCGACATCGCCGACCGGATCGGGGTCCTGTACGCCTTCGAGTTCGCGGAACTCGGCGACACCGAGGAGATCCTCGAGCACGCCACCCACCCCTACACGCGATTACTGTTGAAGTCGACCCCGAACCTCGACTCCCCGATCGAGGCCATGCGACCGGTCGAGGGAAGCGCTCCCGATCCGGTTAACGTCCCGCAGGGTTGTTCGTTCCACCCCCGGTGCCCGCTGGCTACCGAGGAGTGTCGCGATCGGGACCCCGGTCCATACGAGGTCAACGAGACTCATTACGTCCACTGTCACCACTGGGAGCAGGCCGAGGACGAGATTCCGATGACCGACGAGTACGACGAGGCCGAGTACGGTTCGCCGGACATTCCGGGCTTCGACGACAAGCACGCAGACCGGTCCGTAACGGACCCCAACGCGGAACCCGTCGTCTCGATGGAGGACGTTGAGGTTCACTTCGAACAGGAAAATGGCTTCTTCGACTTCTTCTCCGATCCGGACGCCGTCAAGGCGGTCGACGGCGTCGACCTCGATATCTACGAGCAGGACGTGGTCGTTCTCGTCGGCGAGTCCGGCTGCGGGAAGACGACGCTCGGGAAGGCCGGCGTCGGTCTCCAGGAGGTGACCGGCGGGTCCGTGCAGTACCGCGGACACGACATCTGGGACGTCAAGGCCAACGGCGGTGACGGGATGTCGTGGGGAGAGATACGCAAATCACTCCAGATCGTCCATCAGGACCCCGGCGGCGCGCTGAATCCCCACCGGCGCGTCAAAGCCATCCTCGAGGCGCCGCTGAAACGCTGGAATAACGAGCTCGACGGGAACGACCGGAAACAGCGTATCCTCGGCCTGCTCGAACACGTCGGAATGGCGCCGCCGGAGGACTACATCGAACGCTATCCCCACCAGCTCAGCGGCGGCGAACAACAGCGCGTCGCGCTCATCCGAGCGATGTTGATGAACCCGGACCTCATCCTCGCCGACGAGCCGGTGAGCGCGCTCGACGTGTCGCTGCGCGTCGAGATGATGGACCTGATGATCCAGCTGCAAGACGAGTTCGACACGTCCTACCTGTTCATCAGCCACGACCTCTCGAACGCCCGCTACATGGCCGAGAAGACCGGCGGTCGAATCGGCGTCGTGTATCTGGGCAAACTCGTCGAGGTCGGCCCGCCCGAACAGATCATCCACAACCCGCAACACCCCTACACGCAGGCGCTCCGATGGGCGACGCCGCAACTACACACGGAGGGTGAGCGCACGGAGTCACCGATCCGCGAAATCGACATCCCGGATCCGACGGACCCGCCGAGCGGCTGTCGCTACCACACCCGTTGTCCGGAGGCCCGCGAGATCTGTACGCGAGAGTCGCCGTCCTCGGTCGGCGCCTCGGAAGCCGAATCGCACGAAGCGATGTGCTTCCGAGCGGTCGATGACCACGAGTACTGGGACAGCGATCCCATCCCCGAACTCGAGGCGGAAGAAGCAGAAGGCGAGGAGGCGGCCGTCGAGAACAGGTAACGGCGCTGTCTTTACGTCAGCGACCAATTGGCGATCGCTTCTCCCTCCTCGAAGGATTGCTCGTAGCCGACCCGAAGGTCCTCGCGCCGTTCGTCGACCGGGACGTCGGAGGCGATGTTCCCTTCGATGCGCGCGCCGGCCTCGAGTTCGCCACCGGTGTACTTGTCCACGTTCGAGTCGAAGCTCATGTCGCCGAACTCGTGTTCGTCACGACGAAGTACCGCTTCCTCGGTGCCCGGCGTCCGGACCGTCGAGTCCGTCGTGTTCTCCGCGGAGAGATGCGTGACCGCGAGTTTTTCGCCCTCGGCGGCATCGATGGTCTCCGTTCCGTCGCCGGTGTCGTACGTGTACGAGTCGGGGAACGTGACATCCGAGACGGTGAGCCGAACGCCGTTCGGCGTCGTGTACGACTCGCCGAGCTCGAGTTCGCGTTTCACGAATGCGGTGCGAGCGAGATGCTCGCCGTCGTCGAGCCGATACGTTCCGGCCGCCAGATACTCGTAGGCAGGCACCGCGACGTCTTCGGTGACCGTCTCGCCGGCCGGGACGGAAATCTCGACCGTCGTGTCAAGTTCCGTCCACTCCCCGTTGCGAATCCGACGGGAGACGGACGACTCGTAGCTCTCCTCGGCGTCCGCGTCGTTCCGTACCGTCACGGAGAGGGAGACGGTGGAGCCGATACCGACAGTGCCGGGCACCGACACGTCGGTGACGGCCAGTTCCCCCGTTTCGCTCGCCGAACCGGTTCCCGTCTCGTCGGACGGACTCTCGGTTTCCGACCCGCCGGTACAGCCCGCGATAGCGACGCCTGCCGCGACGAGAAATGCACGTCGATCCATACGGTAGTAGTTCGCATACCCGCTCAATAGTCTTTTGGGGACGACTGTCCGACCGGGAGACGCGACAGGGACAACCCCGTGTTCACTGACCGACATCGAGACTGCCCGCTGTTCACCGACTGACTCCAGACAGGGGCGTCAATTTATGCCTGTCGCCCGTAGAGACACCGTATGGAGACGTTCGAAAGCGACGACGGACACGTCATCGTTCGACTGGACCGCGGCGATCTCGCTCTCGAATCGATCGAGGCCGCCTGCGACGAACACGACGTCGACACCGGCGCGGTCGTGTCGGGTATCGGTACGTTCAGCACCCTGAACATTCACTACGTCGACCGGACGGACCTGCCCGAGGACCGCTCGCAGCGGAACGTCGATCTCGAGCTCGAGGGGGCCTGGGAGATAACCGACGTTGGAGGCGTCATCGCGAACGGCGAACCGCATCTCCACGTCACCGGGTTCGACGGCGAGCGGACCGTCGGCGGCCACCTCGAAGAGGGGTGCGAGGTGAACGTCCTCGGAGAGTTCACCCTCCGAAAGTTCGAGGGGGTGTCGCTGACGCGGGAGTCGAACGAGAACGGCGTTTCCCAGCTCGTCCGACGGTGAATGCGACGTGGAATCGGAAAAAGAGCCGATGGTTCAGGAACGCTTCCACCAGAGGAAGCCGTACCCGACGAGTCCGGCGAGGATGAGTCCGGCGCCCCACGTGGCGAAGATCGCCGCCCAAATGCTCCAGAGCTCGCCCGTGGGGACGAGGATGCCGGAATCGAGAAAGGCACCAATGAGGACGAACAGCACGCCGCCGATCGCGATCTTGAGCAGCACCGAATTGCGAACGGCGCCGCCGATTCCCTTCGGCGGCTCGTATGCGGAGTCGGTCGGGTCTGTTCTAGTATCCACGTCGGTCTCGGTGTCCGATTGTGTGGTTCCCATTATCACCTGTTACAGAATACCAGTATAAATCAGTTGGGCTGTCGGCTCGACAGCGAAAACGGTTTCCCAAATATTACTACCCAGGAGAGTCAACAATGGGTACGATGACGGAGACGTACAACAACTACGTTGGCGGAGAGTGGATCGAATCAACGGCTGGGGAGACGTTCGCAGTACGGAACCCGGCCGATAGCGACGAAATAGTCGGGCACTTCCAGGCCTCGACGACGGCTGACGCCGAGGAGGCCATCGACGCGGCCGTCGCGGCACAGGATGAGTGGGCGAACATGCCGAGCCCGGAACGCGGCGCGGTTCTCAACAGCACCGCGAAGCGCCTCGAAGCGCGCAAGGAGGAGGCGACGGAGACGCTGGTCCGGGAGGAGGGGAAGACCTACTCCGAAGCGAGCGGCGAGGTCCAGCGCGCCATCGATATCTTCTACTACTACGCACAGAAGACCCGCGACATCGGCGGTACGGTGAAATCCCCGAGCGGCCAGGACAAGGACCTGTACACCAAACGCGAACCCCTCGGAACGGTGGGGCTCATCACGCCGTGGAACTACCCCATCGCCATTCCGGCGTGGAAACTCGCACCGGCGCTCGCGGCCGGAAACACTGCAGTTCTCAAGCCCGCCTCCGCGGCACCCAACGTCGTGCGCATCGTCTTCGAATGCCTCGACGAAGCGGGACTCCCCGACGGCGCAGCGAACCTCGTCACTGGATCCGGTTCAGAGGTCGGCGGCCCGATCGCCGGCCACGAGGACATCGACGGCGTCTCCTTCACCGGTAGCACTGCTGTTGGGACGTCCGTCGCCCAGACCGCAGCGGAGGACCTCACGCGCGTTCAGGCCGAAATGGGCGGGAAGAACCCGACGGTCGTGATGCCGAGTGCGGACATCGAGGAAGCGGCGGAGATTCTCGGCGTCGGCGCGTTCGGGACGACCGGCCAGTCGTGTACCGCGGCCTCTCGAGCCATCGTCCACGAGGACGTCTACGACGAGTTCGTCGGAGCCATCGTCGAGTACGCCGAGTCAATCGAGATCGGGTCGGGTATGGACGACCCCGATATGGGCCCTCACGTTTCGGAGAGCGAACTCGATGGCACTCTCGAGTACATCGACATCGCGAAGGACGAGGGTGCGAAGCTGGTCACCGGCGGCGAGGAGCTCACTGACGGCGAGTACGCCGACGGCTACTTCGTCGATCCGACCGTCTTCGCCGACGTGGAAAACGACATGCGAATCGCACAGGAAGAGGTGTTCGGTCCGGTGCTCGCCGTCAGTAAGGTGAGCGACTTCGAGGAGGGGCTCGCGGTGGCCAACGACGTCGACTACGGTCTCTCCGCCTCGATCGTCACGGAGGACCTCAACGAGGCCGGCGAGTTCGTCGACCGCATCGAGGCGGGCGTGGCGAAAGTCAACGAGAAGACGACGGGGCTGGAACTCCACGTTCCCTTCGGCGGCTACAAGCAGTCCTCGACGAACACCTACCGAGAGCAGGGCGACGCCGGTCTCGACTTCTTCACGTCGACGAAGACGGTGTACCGGAACTACTAGCCGATCACCGTCGACCCGTCCCATAGCACTCGTTCCGTTTTTCGTCGATCGCTGCTTCGACTCGTCCGTCACGGTGTGAGATGATAGTCTCGCAGTAGCGACCAGCGCGTGAGCGCTGATCGAACGGCTCTCGTGTGATCGATGGCGGTCAGTGACGCAAATCGATCTCGTCAGAAGGGCCTCGCAGCGATCGCCGGGACTCCGACTACTCTCCCGAAGCTACGCTACCGGTAGTCGCTTCGATAACTCTGAAACGAAGCGGTCTCGAGGCTGAATCGCCGCGAAACCGCTGACTTCGCGAGAGGCGACCGCTCACTACCCGTCGAGACGGGCCGGCGGGACGATCCCGGGTCGGTCGAGTCGGAGGCGGTCGCCGACCTCGATCTCCTCGATCACGCGGGGGTACTCGAAGGTCGTCGCGGCCTTCGAGAGCGCGCCGGGATCGGCCTGGATCGACCGCCAGCGCCGCCAGTGGGTTGGGACTAGCCGATCGATCTCGAGGGCGTTGGCGGCCTCGACGACGTCCTGAGCGTCGTTGTACAGTTTCCGACGCTTGACTTCGCCGTCCATCACGATGCGACCGCTGGTCCCGTAGGAGAGCATGCCCATGTCGATGTCGAACTCCTCGCCGACGTCGCGGAACGCCTCGCAAGGCCGGTTGTCGCCGCCGTGGAAGATGGTTCCCTCCTCGTGTTCGAGCACGTAGGTGACGCTCCCGTCGGCGTCGGGGTCGCGGCCGTCCCGAACGCGGATCGTCAGATCGCCGATCACGTAGGTGTCGCCGGGTTCGGCGACCTCCCGCTGCTCTGCCGGAATCTCGCTGACGTCGTGATTATCGTAACACTCTGGCGGCGCGTGGACCGATCCCCCGTGGTCCAGCAGTGGACCGAACGAGGGGGGCCAGAAGTGGTCGCGGTGGTCGTGCGTACAGAACACGGCGTCGCAGGCTTCGGCCCACTGGGGTTCCATCGGCACCGGCGGCATCCGGGCGACGTACTCGCGGTCCCGTTCGGTGCTGAAGTAGGGATCGATGAAAATCGTCGTCTCGGGCGTCCTGATCGCCCAGCCGGTCACGCCGAGGAACCACAGCGAAACGCCTGTTATCGACGGTTCGTAGAGTTCCTCGCGGGCCCACCACTCGCCCCAGTCGCTGTTGATCGTCATCGAGTCACCCGAGAGCGTACACTGCCGGTCTCGCCGATGCAGTCCATGTGGAATCGATCCGCTCGAGAGGGTCTAAACCTTTCGACGCAATGGCGCGCGGCTTCCGAACCGGAACTCCCGTCTCGAGGGCCGTGCAGACGACGCCCCGTCCTCCGTCGAACGGAGGGGGACACCGGAGACCGTCGTTACTCCGGCGGCGCGTCCCACTCTTCGCCGTCGTCCTGTGGATCGTAGCCGATTCGTGAGCGCGCGTGTTCGAGGTCGTACCACCGGCGGTGGTTGTCGCTGACGCCGCTGAAGATGCCGAACTCAACGTCGTCGTCGTCCAGACAGCACTCGACCTGATGGGCGAAGTCCCGGCGGGACTGCCACATGGCCTTCATGCGGGCGACGGTGTGCTCGTACTCCTCGCTCCCGCGCTCGAACTCCCCGTCATCGACGCCCTTCTCGGCGTCGCCGTAGGGGTGGTCGTATTCGGGCATCCGGACGCTACACACGCGGAGCGCGTAGAACTGTTTGGGGTACTCGTGTTGCTCGACGTAGTAGCGACCGAGGTCCTCGCCGAAGGCCTTGGACGCGCCGTAGTAGGAGTCCGGCCGGACCGGGTCCGTGTGGTCCACGACGAGGTCGTGGTCCGGGTAGTAGATCTCGGGGGCGTTGTCGAGTTCGTACAGCCCCATCACGTGATTCGAGGAGATGAACACGAACGACTCCAGTTCCTGCTCGCGAGCCGCCTCGAGCGCGTTGTACATCCCGATAATGTTCGGCTCGAAAATATCGGACCACTCGCCGTCCGTGTAGGGGTAGGCCGCCATGTGAACCATCGCGTCCTGTCCCTCGGCGGCGGACTCGAGCGCTTCCTTGTCCGAGATGTCCGCGACGACGGTGTCCAGTTCGCCGTAAGGTTCGCCCTCGGAACGGTCGGAGCGATTGAAGTACGTGAAGTCGTACTCTGGGTCCTCGTGAAGGCGGTCGATAACTGCGGTTCCACACCGGCCGTACACGCCGGTCATCAGTACGTCCATACGTCTAGCCCTTTCGGGGACACCATCAAAATATCGGTCCCGTAGTCCGGTCGCATCGGGTCGACTGCGCCGACGGGAGCCGTCAGCGGTACGATCAACGGATCGTCAGAATCCATCTGGATGCGCTGTGCGATGTCGCCGAAACGGGAGTTTCGTCCGCCAGTTTGTAACAGTACTTGTGTGACAAAGATTTATATTGTATAATGTATGCTCTAGAACTGGTGTCTATTAATGACACACTATCGGAGATCATATTTGAAGAAGGCAGTCGGATCGACAGGAATAGCACTCGGCGCATTGGCCGGCTTCTCCGGGACAGGAGCGGCCGAGGCGTCCGGCGTCGAAGACGGCGCCGTCTACCGCATCACGCCGGTTCACAGCGGGAAGTCGCTGGACCTGGCAGGCGGTTCAACCGCTGACGGTGCGAACGTCCAGCAACAGAGCTGGGACGGGGACGACAACCAGCGCTGGCGGTTCGAACACCTCTCGGGCAACGTCTACCGGATCGGTAACGTCAACAGCGACAAAGTACTGGACGTCGAGGGAACTGGCGGCGATAACGGCGCTTCCTGCGTCCAGCACGGGTGGTCGGACACCGACCGGCAGCGCTGGGAAGTCGTCCGGGACAGCGACGGCCACTACAGGATCGAGAACGTTCAGACCGGGCTCGTCGTGGACGTCGAAGGCCGGTCGACCGGGGACGGCGCGGACGTTCTCACCTGGGAGGACTACGGCAACGACAACCAGCGTTTCGACCTCGAGAACCTCTCCGGCGGCGACGGTGGAAACGGCGGTGACGACGGCGACGGCGGGGGCGGCGACACCACCTCGGCGTTCGGCCTCGACGCCGGCTTCGCAGACACGTCGTGGTTCGACGACGGGGTCCAGGTGATCACGGTAACCGAACCGACTCGCAGCGCCGTCGAGGACGCGTTCCAGACCAGCGGTCCGCGACTGATCGTCTTCGAGACCTCAGGGACGATCGATCTGGGGGGCGACTCGCTCGCGATCACCGAGGACAACTGCTGGGTCGCCGGCCAGACCGCTCCCTCGCCGGGGATCACCTTCGTCAAGGGGCAGGTTCAGGTCGACGCCGACGACTGCGTCGTCCAGCATATCAGATCGCGCGTCGGTCCCGGCTCCGACGGCGACATTCAGAGCAACGACTCGTTCAACACCGCCGACGGCACGACGAACAACGTCGTCGACCACGTCAGCGCCTCGTGGGGCGTCGACGAGTGTCTCTCGGTAGGATACGACACGAACGACACCACCGTCACGAACTGCCTGATATACGAGGGGCTGTACGACCCCTACGGCGACGGCTCGGACCACAACTACGGCTCGCTGATCGGCGACGGCGCCGACAACGTCACGCTGGCGGGCAACGTCTGGGCGAAGGTCCGGGGACGCGTCCCCCGACTGAAGAGCGAAACGCGCAGCGTCCTCGCCAACAACGTGATGTACTTCTTCAACGAGTCGGTCAACATGGACGGGGACACGGAGGCCTCGCTCGTCGGGAATTACTTCATCCCTCAGGACCTCGGCGACACGGTCATCGAGGACGGCAACGCCTACCTCGAGGACAACGTCACGGACCCGAGTTCGACGCCGCTGACCGGCGGGACCGCCGAACTGTCGAGTCGTCCGCTCTGGCCGAGCGGGCTCGACGCGATGGGATCGAGCAGCGTGGAAAGCCACAACCTCTCCGCCGCCGGTGCGCGACCGGCCGACCGGACCGCCAACGACTCGAGGGTCGTCGACGAGATCGAACGCAGAGCAGGCGACGCGTACACGGACTCGCCGTACGATTACTGGGTGGCACACCCGGACGATGTCGGCGGCTACCCGAGCCTCTCGGAGAACACCCGCTCGCTGAACCCGCCGAGCAACGGCCTGCGCGAGTGGGTCGATCAGTGGGCGCTGGCCGTCGAAGATCCGAACGCCAGCCCGCCCTGACCGACGCTCCCTTCCCGCCGTTCCGTCGGTAGACCCCGGTAACAGCCGTCCGTTCAGCGTCGAGGTCACCGCCGCAGCGCCGATGACACCGCCGGAACGACAGCCGATCGACGCCCTCGAGTCGGCGTGCGGCGAGGGGACGGCCGCCAGCGGCTGGTGGACCTCCTGCTCGGAGGACTCGGCGGGGGCGACACCGTAGCGCTGACCGCCGCCGAGTTCGTCGCCGTGCCGGTCAGCGCTCGCCGACGCTCCCGTCGGCGCGGTGGGCCGGCGACCGGTCGAATCCGAGGTCCGTTCCCGCGAGTTCTCGGACGCGGTCCTCGTCGATCTCGAGTCCGAGTCCGGGGCCGTCTGGGAGTTCGAGGGAGCCATCGGACGGCTGGAAAACGGCGTCGTTCTCGACGTACCGCATCGCCGCCTCGTCGCCAACGATCACCTGCTCCTGGATCACGGCGTTCGGCGCCGCCGCATCGACGTGCAGCGATGACGCCAGCGCCAACGGTCCGATGGGGCAGTGAGGAGCGATCGAGACGTCGTACGTCTCCGCCACGTCCGCGATCTTCTTCGTCTCGGTGATTCCGCCGGCGCTCGAGACGTCCGGCTGGACGATATCGACTGCGTCCGCCTCGAGGATCGGCCGGAAATCCCCACGGGAATAGAGGCGCTCGCCGGTTGCGATCGGGATCGTCGTCCCCTCGGCGATCCGGGGCAGCGCGTGATCGTGCTCCGGCGTCACGGGCTCCTCGACGAACATCGGTTCGAACTCCTCGAGGGCGGACGCCAGCCGGCGGGCCATCGCCTTCGAGGCGCGCCCGTGGAAGTCGAGTGCGACATCGATGTCGGGGCCGACGGCATCGCGAACGGCGCCGACGATTTCGCGCGCCCGGTCGACTGCCGCCGGCGTATCGACGATCTCGAGGCCGCCCGTCGGAACGAGCTTCACGGCGGTGTATCCCGCCTCGACGTGCTCGCGCGCCTCCGCGGCCGCCGCGGCTGCCGGGTCCGAGACGTCGTCGACATCGTGTGCCCGAACGTGCTTGTAGAGCCGAACGCGGTCGCGCGCGGGCCCGCCAAGCAGTTCGTAGACCGGCATACCGGCCGCCTTCCCTTTCAGGTCCCACAGCGCCTCGTCGATGCCAGCGATGGCGCTCATGTGGACCGGACCGCCACGGTAGAAGCTGCTGCGGTACATCGCCTGCCAGAGGTACTCGATGCGGCTCGGGTCCTCGCCGAGGACGTACTGGTGCATCAACTGGTCGACCGCGCTCCGCGTCGCCGGATCGCTGTCGCCCGCGAAGTGCCACTTCGTGTATACCTCTCCCCAGCCGACGCGTCCGTCGCTCGTTTCGAGTTTTAAGAACTGCCAGCGAGGGGGTACCTCGTACAGCTCGTAGTCGGTGATTCGCATTCGACTCACCTACTCGAAGGTGGCCAATTAACGTGACGACCGCCGGCCTCGATCCCCCGGACGGCAAGAACCCCGCGGGCGAGCGCTGGCGGACTCGAGGCGGAATAGCACAAGAGGTAAGTGCGTCCCAATCGCTGGTCAGAAACGATGAAATTCGGAATATTCCCCATCGAGGGTGGAGAGACGTGGGAAGGCGTCGTCGAGCAGTGTCAGGTCGCCGAGGGCGTCGGATTCGAGACCTGCTGGGTCAACGATCACCAGGCGACGGAGGGCGACAACTACTGGCCCGCGCCGCTGACGCGCCTGACCAGCATCGCGCAGGGAACCGAGGATCTCGAGCTCGTGACGAGCGTCCTGATCCTGCCGCTGTACAAGCCCGTTGAGGTCGCCCAACGCGCGGCGATGCTCGACAATATCTCCGGCGGCCGCCTGACCCTGGGCGTCGGCCTCGGCTACGTCGAGAAGGAGTTCGACGCCTTCGACGTCCCGATGGACGAGCGAGCGGGCCGGATGATCGAAGGCATCCAGTTCATCAAGGAGTTCTTCGAGTCCGACGGACCGATCTCCTACGACTGTCCGTTCTTCTCCGTCGAGGACTGGCAGCCGCTCCCCGACACGATCCAGCAGCCCCGACCGGAGGTCTGGATCGGCGGCTGGGGCGACAAACAGATCGGCCGCTCCGTGAAGTTCTCCGACGCGTGGGTGCCCGGCGTCGTCGCCGACCTCGCCACCGTCGAGGACCGGAAGGAACTCCAGCAGGAACGCGTCGCGGAGACCGACCAGGACTGGGAGGAGCTGTCCCATCCGCTGATGCGCGAGGCCGTCATCGCCGAGACCGAAGCGGAGGTCATGGAGCGCAAGGAGTACCTCCACACCACCTACCTCGACGAGTACGGCGGCGAGTTCTCCCACCCGCTGATGAACGCCGACAGCGTCGAGGACTTCGAGGAGCTCGCGGACGACCGCTTCATCTACGGGACGCCCGAACAGATCATCGAGCAGATCGAGGCCATTCGGGAGCGGTTCCCCCTGAACGAACTCACCCTGCGCTTCCACCACTCCGGAATGCCCAAGGACCTCGTCGAGGACCAGATTCGGCTGTTCGGCGAAGAGGTCATCCCCGCGTTCGAGTAAGGCAACCACAACGTCTCCGTTTTCCGGCGCGCGATTGACTCGCGTTCGACGGCAGCGGTCTCGCCCGCCGAAACCGATCGGATGCACCTCGCGACGAACGACGAGCGGCGCTACTCGTCGATCGATTCGATCGGTTCGACCTCGCCGTACACGGCGTCGGCGCCCTCGACGGGCGCGGCCCACTCGACGGCGTTCCGAACGACCGTTCGCACCTCGTCCTGATAGAAGATCGGGTACTCCTCGTGGCCGGGCCGGAACGCGAAGATCCGTCCGCGGCCGCGCCGGTAGCAAACGCCCGAGCGGAACACTTCGCCGCCCTCAAACCACGAGATGAACACGGTCCGGTCGGGTTCGGGAACGTCGTAGGGTTCGCCGTACATCTCGGTGGCGGGGATCTCGAATGACTCCTCGAGGCCGTCGGCGATGGGGTGGCCGGGGTCGGCGGCCCACACCCGCTCGGTTTCGCCGCCGTGGCGGTACTTGATGTTACAGGTCGTCCCCATCAGCCGCGTGAACGGCTTGGAGTTCTTCCCGGAGTGGAGCGGAACGAAGCCCATTCCCTCGTGGACTCGGTCGACGACCCGGCTCGCGACCTCGTCGTCGACTTCGTCGTTCGCGCAGTGAGACCACCAGACGAGCACGTCGGTGTTCGCCAGTACCGCCTCGGTGAGCCCGTGTTCCGGCTCGCCGAGCGTCGCGGTCCGCACGTCGTGGCCGTCTTCCTCGATGGCCTCCGCGATCGCGCCGTGAATGCCGTCGGGATACAGTTCGCCGATCTCCGGTTCCTCGCGCTCGTGGACGTTCTCGTTCCACACCGTGACCTGGAGCGTCATATCCGATGCGTTCCCCGTGATCCGAAATAAGTCCTCTGTCCCTCGGCGCTCGCGAACCCGTCCGCACTGGCCGCGATCGGCACAACCGACGGACCGACGATAAACGGCGGAAAACGGATTAGAGGCGATCGAGGTCGCTGAGAATCTCGCGGAGTTCCGTGCACTCCTCGGGGCTGATCTGCTCCTGGGGCGGGAGCACCGTCTCGTGCTCGAAGACGCCCTGCATCTTCAGTGCGGCCTTCACGCGGGCGCGGTAGCAGCCCTCGGGTTCGCCGAAGATGTGGTTGGTGAGCGGAAGCAGCCGCTCCCGGATTTCGCGGGCGCGCTCGAGGTCGCCGTCGTGGACGGCGCGGATCTTCTCGACGTGGAGGTCTGGCACGACGTTCGCGTAGCCGATGAGCCCCGTCTCGGCGCCGAGCTGGTACGCGTGCATCAGGAAGGTGTCGTTGCCCGTCATGATGGTACAGTCGTCGCGGAGATCGTCGACCGCCCGAATAGTGCGGTCGTACCGAATCGGATCGAAGGAGGCCTCCTTGAACCCGATGACGTGGGGCAACTGGCAGATCTCGACGTGAGCACTGATGGGCAGCCCGGGGCTCCCCCACGTCGGGAACTGGAAGTTGATGAGCGGAATGTCGACCGTCTCACCGACGTGCTTGAAGTGGTTGATCGGCTCCTGGGGAATTTGGTGGGAGTAGACATCCAACGGGAGCAACATCACACCGTCAGCGCCGGCGACTTTCGCCATCTGGGCCAATTTGGCGGCTTCGGTGGAACTCTCACCGTACACGCCCGCGAACACCGGGGTATCACCCGAAGCTTCGACGTGGTTTTTGACGATTTACTTATACGTGTCGTCGTCTTGCATCTTCGTCTCGCCGGTGTGAGCGTTGGCGACGACGGCCTTGATACCGTCGACCGCGACGAGATCTTCGACGTGAGTGCGCAGGTCGTCTGTGACTAACTCGTAGTCGTCAGGCGTCCACGGGTTGGCCGTTGCCGTGATAATTCCGCCGGAGATGTGCTCCTTTAGGTCCCGAAACTCGTCTTTGAGCATGTGATAGTAGATTCCACATCACAGAACATAAGAGCCATCGATCCCCGTCTCCGCCAGCGAACGATTCCGCGCCCGCGTCTCGCTGCGCGGGAGTTCAACGATCTCGTCTCTTGATGCGTGCCAGTGACAACGGAGAGCGCACGCTGGCGGAGCGATGTCTCTGGCCGAAAAATCGAGCGGCCGCGTCAGTTGATGAGGCGCTCGATGTTGTCGTCGAGCGTGGCGTAGATTTCCTCTGCGCGCTCCTCCTCCTCGGGTTCGAGCGGTCGGATCGGAGACCGGACGTTACCGCCGTGGAGACCCGCCAGTTCGAGGCCCTTCTTTACCACGGAGACGCTGACGGCGCCGGGGATGGTGTTGTCCTGCCCGGTCTCATCGCGCAGTTTCTGGTAGGGCATACAGATGTTTCGAAGTTCGCGGGCCCGCTGCCAGTTTTCCTCCGTGAGCGCGTCGAACAGTTCGAGGCCGATTTCGGGTCGGAAGTTCGAGACGCCCGCAGAAAAGCCCTCGATCCCCTCCGCCCAGTAGGACACGGCGAACGGCTCGGCGAGACCGTCGACCCACACCACGTCGTCGGCGCCGGCGGCCACGCCCTCGCCGAGTTTGATCGGGTCCTTCAACGCGTACTTGATGCCGACGATGCCGTCGATATACGTCAGGTCCTTCAGGTATTCGACGGAGGGGTCGAACCCGCGGACGTAGGGCACGAGCGGCGTCTCCGTGGCCGCGTCGAGTTCCCGGTAGTAATCGAGGAGCGCCCGTTCGTGGATATACGTGTGGTCCGGCGGCATAATCATCATCGCGTCGACGTCGATGTCGTCGTAGGCCTCGATGAGTTCGATCGAGTCCTTCGTGGAACCGCCGACCCCCGCGAGCACGCAGGCATCGTCCGGAAGCGCCTCGACGCTCGTCGCGGCTACGTCGATCCGCTCCCGTTGGGAGAGCGAGTGATACTCGCTGATGTTCGCCGTGGCGAGGAACGTACGGATACCCGACCCGTAGAGGTCCTCGGCGTTCTCTGCGATTTTCGGGTGTTCGATTGCACCGTCGTCGTCGAACGGCGTCAGTAGACCGACCGCGACGCCGCGCAGGTGGTCCTTCACCTGGCCAGCAGTGTGCGACATAGAGATACGATCCGCTGCAATGTTGATAAATCCTCCGTCTGCCACCATTGCGACTGTATATATTGTATAATGTATCGAGTCCGCGTGACTGCTACCGCTCGAGCGTCGCCCCGTCGATGCGCTCGTAGCACTCCTCGACGCGACGCTCGTCGGCCGCCGAGAGCGAGCGAAGCGGCGTGCGTACCGGGCCGCCGACCGCGCCCGCCAGTTCCTGTCCGTACTTGATGACCGGGACGTTGTTCCCGGCCGGCAACGTGTTCGCTGGCCCGGGCTCCTCCCGAAGGTCCTCCAGGGGCCGAAGGAGCCGCCGGATTTCGCGGGCGCGCTCGAACTCGCCGGTCTCGAGGGCGTCAAACAGCGCGAGCGTCGCCTCCGGGATGAAGTTTCCGATCCCGGTGGTGTACCCCGTCGCACCCTCGATTGCGAAGGACAGCGCGTATCGCTCGGCGATACCGTTCACCCACGTCACGTCCTCGGGCGCGTCCTCGACGGTCTGAGCGAACTCCCGGATATCGTTGACGGCGAACTTCACGGCCACGACCTCCTCGCGACCGGCGAGTTCGATTACTACCTCGCGGCTGATCTCGGGGCCGCGCTTGTAGATGACGATGCCGAGGTCGGTCCCGTCGCAGATCTCGTGGTAGTAGTCGGCGAGCGCCGACTCGTTGATGTACGTGTGAGTCGGGTGCATCACCATCACCGCGTCCGCGCCGGCGTCCTCGTAGGCCGCCGCCAACCCCGTCACTTCGCGGACGCTCCCTCCCGCGCCGGCGACGACGACTGCGTCGTCGCCCGTCGCCTCGACGTGAGTCTCGACGATCGAGATCCGCTCTTCGTCGGTGAGCGCGTAGTATTCACCGGTGTTGCCACAGGGGACGAACAGCCGTGCGCCGGCGTCGTACAGGTCGGCGAGGTTCTTAGCGAGCGCGTCGCGGCGCACGTCGTCGGTGTCCTCGCTGAACGGAACGGCGGTCGTGAACGCGACATCCTCGAAACGATCGCGGAGGATTGCAGGCTCCATCGTCCGTTTCCCACACGACCCGGATTCAAAACGGTATCGTACGATCGAGGACGCGTTCGGCCGCAGTTCCCGCGGAAAGCGGTGGCGTACGTCCCCAGCGCAAGATATTTCCGGTGGCCAACCGCTTCACATTCCATGGAGATTACCGAACTGAGCGTGATTCCCATCGCGTACGCGCTCCCGGACGGCGAAGGACTGGGCGACGCCCGCGGCTTCGGCCACGAGCGCGAGACGACGCTCGTCCGCGTCGAAACCGACGAGGGAACCGTCGGCTGGGGCGAGGCGTTCGCGCCCGGCTCCATCGTCGAGTCGACGGTGGACGAGTTGTTCCGCGAAGACATCGTCGGCATGGACCCCTTCGACGTGGAATCGCTCGCGGAGCGCTCCTATACCGACCCGTACCACTTCGGCGGGAGCGTGTTCGTCCAGAGCGCGCTGAGCGCGATCGATGTCGCCTGCTGGGACATCATCGGACAGACCGTCGGCCGGCCCGTCTACCGGTTGCTCGGCGGCACCGAGCGAACGTCGCTCCTACCCTACGCCTCGACAATGTACTACACCGAACGGGACCGCCCCATCGAGGAACCGATGGAGGCGGCCGTCGCGGAGGGGTTCACCGCCGCGAAGATAAAGATCGGAACCGGCACCGAAGAGGACGTCGAACGGGTTCGGACCGCTCGGGAAATCCTCGGCGACGACGCTCGCCTGATGGTGGACATGAACGGGAACTACCGCCCTCGACAGGCCATCGAGACGGCGAAGGCGATCGCAGAGTACGACATCACGTGGATCGAGGAACCAGTGCCCCCGGAGAACCTCTCCGGCTACCGAGAGATCAAACAACGCATCGACACGCCGCTGGCGGCCGGCGAGGCCCACTACGGCCGCTTCGAGTTCAAGCGGCTCATCGACGATCGCACCGTCGATGTCGTCCAGCCCAACCTCGCGCGCTGTGGCGGCCTCTCGGAGGCGCGAACGATCGCCGATATGGCGACCACGGAGAACGTCGCCGTCCGGCCCCACATCTGGAACAGCGCCGTCGGGTTGGCCGCCGCCGTCCAGTTCGCGGCCAGCGTCTCCGACTATCCCCACACGCGAAACGTCCCCGACCCGATGATGGTCGAGTTCGATCGGAGTCCCAATCCGCTCCGCGACGACCTCCTCGAGTCGCCGTTCGATCCTTCGAACGGCTCCCTCGACGTCCCACAGACTCCCGGACTTGGTATCGAAATCGACGTGGAGGCGCTCGCGACGTATCGAACTGACCGCTGAGCGACGATTCCGATCGACGTTCCGTCTGGGAGGTATCTTTATGGTTCCATCGGCGTGTTACTCTACTAGTATGGAACGAGCGCTTGTCGTCGTCGACGAAACCGACTCGCACAGAGAACTGCTGGCCGAAGCGGTGGAGATCGTCCGCGGGACCGGTGCCGACCTCGAACTCTTCTCGTGGGTGACGCCCGACGAGTTCGAAGCCGACGTAGAGACTCTGGAGGCCGCTGAACAGGCAGAGGGCGCGACGTACTCGACCGCCAGCGCCAACGATATCGTGACGAACTTCGTCGACGAGTTCGTCGACGACGTCGTCGGCGACGACGCCCCCGAGTACGGCGTTTCCTCCGCGGTCGTCGAGGACAGCGAACTCGCCGACAAGATCCTGAACGCCGCGGCTGAGACCGACTGCGACCACATCTTCCTCGTCGGCCGCCGCCGCTCGCCGACCGGAAAGGTACTGTTCGGGAACGTGGCACAGAAGGTCATCCTCAACTTCGACGGTCGCGTGACCATCACGATGGACTGACGGCGGACGACCGCTGTCAGCTAACGTTTCCCCACGTTTAATAGCCGCCTCCGCCGAATACTCGTATGTCCTTTCTCGACGAGGAGTACCTCCTCGAGTCGGAACCGGCGAAGCGACTGTACGACGAGATACGCGACCTGCCGATACTCGATCCACACAGCCACGTCGACGTCGAAGCGGTCGCCGCCAACGAGGGGTGGAACGACATCTGGGAGGTCGAGGGTGCGACCGACCACTACGTCTGGGAGCTGATGCGCAAGCGCGGTGTCGACGAGGAGAACATCACCGGCTCGGCGAGCAACCGGGAGAAGTGGCTGGCGCTCGCCGAGGTGTTTCCCGAGTTCGCCGGTAATCCGACCTACGAATGGGTCCACCTCGACCTGAAGCGGCGCTTCGGTATCGAGCGAGCGATTTCGGCCGAGACGGCCGAGGACATCTGGGCGGAGACGAAGGTCCGACTCGAGGATCCCTCGATGCGCCCGCGGACGCTCCTCCGGGAGATGAACGTCGAAGTCGTCTCCAGTACGGACGACCCGACTTCGACGCTCGAACACCACCGGCGACTCGCCGTAGAGATGGACGACGTCACGGTCCGGCCGACGTGGCGTCCCGACGCGGCAATGAAAATCGAGGCCGCCGGCTGGCCGGAGTACGTCGCGGACCTCGGCGCGGCCACCGGGACGAGCGTCGACGACTTTGCCGGCTTTCTCAGAGCCCTCGAAGTCAGCCACGAGTACTTCAACGAGCACGGCTGTGGCGCCAGCGACCACGGGCTCCGCGAGGTGATCTCCAGACCGGTCAGCGAGCGCCGCGCCGCCGACGTGTACCGACGCGTGTACGCCGGCGAGACGATCTCCGCGGAAGCCGTGACCGACTTCAAGGCGTTCGTCCTCGAGCGCATCGGCGAACTGAACAGCGAGACGGGATGGATCACCCAGCTCCACATGGGTGCCGTCCGGGACTACCGCCGGTCGCTATACGAGAAGCTCGGCCTCGACTCCGGTGGCGACGTGTCCACGCAGTCCATCGAACTCACGGAGAACCTGCGATACTTCCTCAACCGATTCGACGGCGACCTCGAGACCGTTCTCTACACCGTCGATCCGACCCACTATCCGACGCTCGCGACTCTCGCCCGGGCGTATCCCGACGTGAGCGTCGGTGCGGCATGGTGGTTCAACGACAGCCCCGCCGGGATGGAAGCTCAGTTGGAACGCGTTAGCAACGTCGACCTGTTGGCGAACTACGGCGGGATGGTGAGCGACTCGCGGAAACTCATCTCCTTCGGCTCCCGCTTCGAGATGTTCCGCCGCTCGCTCGCCAACACGGTGGGTCGGATGGTCGAGCGCGGCCAGATGCCCGACGACGCCGCGTCCGACCTCGTCGAACGGGTCGCCTACGATCGCCCGCAGGAGCTCTGGAATTTCTGAGATCGGGCCTCACAGCGACGACTCGAAGCGAGAGACAGCGGTATGTGCAGTCCAAATCGCCGCCATGTGAATCCTCGCTACCGACGGACGCTCCGACACGGCACTCGACCGTCGGAATTCGCTCGCCGGGACGCGTTCCGAACTACAGAATTTTTCGGTGAACTGCTCGTTGCCGCTCTCGAAGCCGTTCGTATCGCTCCGTAACGGTCGCTAATACCGGAAAGTCGAACTCGAGTGAGTCGTACAGGTAGGCCTGTAAGAACGGCTGTGTCGGATCCGCACGCGAGTCGTCGTTCGAGTGAATACACCGCTGTCGTTCGCGAATCAGTTGCTCGTATCGCGCCAGACGTCGTCGGAGGAGGCGATCGCGACCGAACAGTTCAGTGATGGAGAGCGTCGACGGGGCCGGTTCGGTCTCGAGGCCGTCCTCGATCTCTCGTATTCGGTCGCGGTTCCGCTCGAGCGAATCGCGCTCGATGTCGATCGTCTGGATGAGCGACTCGCGGCGGGAGCGAGCGAGTATCGATTGCTGTATCACCGCCTGTTTGAGCGGTTCCGAGAACTGGTATCCGTCTACGACTGCCGCTGCGACGTTTCCAGTCAGCTCCAGATGCATGTTTTCGCGGAGCCCTTCTCCGTACTCGAGTTCGAAGTGGTCTACTTCCATGACGGTGTTCCGGTAGGCGGTCCGAACCTCACCGAGCTCGCTCCGGTTTGCAGTCGCCGTACTGGCGAGAAGAGGAGAGACGCGCTCCGTACCGCCGGCCGAGACGGTGATCGATTTGACTTCGGTCGCGAATCGATCGAACGCGTCGCATTCACGTTCTAACTGCTCGACCTCCCGCTCGATCGCCGTTATCGCCGCCGGAATGTGTCCGACGATGACCGTACTAAGAACGGCCCCAGTTCCGGGACTCGCTGCCCACGATCGACCGGTTGGAATCACACCGCCCGCGATCGCGAGTAAGGCCGCTGCAGCGAGGCCGAGAACGACCACGTTTCGAGTGGAATTACCGCCGGTCGGCGGATGATCAACTCCTGCCGGGAGAGATGCGCTCGTCGTCATTTGACATCTATCCATTGATTGGTATCCGATATCACACTTTCTATCATACGAGTATCATATGGTTCGAACGGGCTGCAGCAGGCGAACGAGAACAGGTACCGGCGACAGCGGTAAGGCTCTCCCAGCGCTCTTCTCGGACGACCCGATCAAGACCCGGAAGCGGACCCACAGCAAGAAAACTTAACACGGGGTCCCTCGAAAGGCGAGTGATGACCGCGCAAGGGAACGTAGTCGTGCAGCGGTATCAATGTCCGGATTGTGAGGGCGACCTCGTCCTCGAACGACAGACGTGGGAATGCGTTGACTGCGGCCACGTCCCGCGTCACGCGGCCGACTGATCGCGTCGTTCGTCGCTTCGGACTGTGATATGACAGCGGTCAGCACGGACGATTGAGAGTCGCTAGACGTTTATCGGTTCGACGGGGCTCGGAGACACCCATGGACGAAGACGCGCTCGAGTATCACCGGACGGATCCGTCGAGCGAGACCGAGATATCGACGACGAAACCGACGTACAGCAGTCCGTATCAGGGCGGCGAATCGGACGCTCAACTGGGGGCGGTCGCGCCGGAGTCATCAGCGGGCGACGGCTCCGGTTCGATGATGCGCACGCGTTTGATGCGCGTCGTGTCGACGGTTTCGACGGTCAGATCGACGCCGTCGTACGTGAACGTTTCGCCGGATTCGACCAGTCGTCCGGCGCGGTTGAACACGAAGCCGGCGATCGTCTCGAACTCTTCTCCCTCCGGGAATTCGATGCCGATGACGTCGTTGACGTCCTCGATGTTTACCTCGCCGTTGACCCGGATGGTCCGGTCGTCGACGACCTCGATGGGCTCGTCTTCCTGCGTGTCGAGTATCTCGCCGACGACCGCCTCGACGATGTCCTCGGTAGTGACGATGCCTTCGGCCGTTCCGAACTCGTCGATGACGACGACTTGCTCCACGCGCTCGTGACGCATTTCGCGGAACAGTTCGTCGATCTGCTTGCTCTCAGGGACGTGCAGCGTCTCCTCGAGATAGGTCTCGAGCGTGTCGTCCACCGTCTCGCCGTACTGGTGATCGCGAACGAGATCGCGAAGTTCCACGACTCCGAGGATCGTGTCGAGGTCGCCCTCGTACACCGGTAGACGGGTGTGGCCGCTTTCGACGCACTTCGCGATGGCCTCGGTGACCGTCGCCGTTCGGGAGACGGCGGTGACGTCCAGCCGCGGCGTCATCACCTCCTTCGCGATGGTGTCGTTGAACCGGAACACTCGCTGGAGCATCTCGCGCTCGTCGGCCTCGATGATCCCCTCGTTTTCCCCGGTCCGTATCAGGTTCCGTATCTCCTCGCGGGTCACGTACGAGGATTCGACGGCGGTCCCACCGCCGCTCAGGCTGTTGACGATGCGGGTGAGCCTGTCGAACGTGACAACTAGCGGGTAGAGCACGTACTTCGAGAGTTGCAGCGGGCGAGCAACGGAGAGGGCCCACGACTCCGTGTTTTCGATGGCGTAAGACTTCGGGGCGCTCTCACCGAATAACAAGACGATGGCTGTCACGCCGAACGTCGCCGCCAGTACCGCCTGTCCCTGTCCGATATACATCGCGAGCAGCCCCGTCGCGATCGACGACATCGCGATGTTCACCAGATTGTTCCCGACGAGGATCGTCACCAGCAGCCGATGGGGGTCGGATTTTAGCGCCTGCACGGTATCGGCACCGGGCGAGCCGTCCTCGACGAGCGCCTCGATCCGGTGTTGGGCTAGCGAGAACATCGCGATCTCCGCCGAGGAGAAGAACGCCGATAGCACCAGCAACACGAGCAGGACGACGACTCCCGCGGCAGCCACGAGGTCCGGCGTGACCATACCACCCAAAACGGCTCCGAAGACGAGGGTCATCTCGAGTCCCGACATACCGGTCGGTCACCTCCTGAGAGAACGTTCGTCGGCTCACTGTCGACCAGCGACGTGCCCCCCGTACCGATAGCCGTGGCGGGCCGACACCGTTTCAAATCTCGTTCGATCGTTGCGACGACGGTTTCAGTTGTGTCTTGCATCGTGTGAATCGTTCCAGGGGAGTTCGTAGGTCGGATCGTTCGCGAAGCGATCGAGCGCCGCCGACAGCGACACTCGAGAGTCAGCCGGGAGCGAGATGCGGATCGCGTTCGATTCCGGTTGCCCGGAGTCGGTGCCCCACTCGAGCGACGTGAACTCGTGTTCGCCGTAGGCACCGGCCTGAACGAGTAGCTCGCGGTCCGTACCACCGCCATTGACTATCGTGAGGGAAACGCCCTCGCGAGAGACGTCCCCGACGAGCGCGGAGACGCCCGGCGGGAGGCCTGGACGCTCGCGCTCGGGATCGAAGTGTCGCACCTGCGCCATCACGATGCCGCCGTAGTAGACGGGTTGGGGCGCGCCCATCGTGAGCTGGAGCAGTCCGCGATGGAAGACGGGGTTCCGATCGCGGAGGTAGTCCTCGTCGACGTCGTCGGGAACGCTGCCTTCCTCGCGCATGAGCGCGAGCCGGTCCCGAACGTGGCCGTGGTTGGCTTCCATGATCCGCTCGGGATAGTCGGGGAACTCACCGTCGAGATATGCCATCCAGGCGTACTCGTGACCGGCGTCGTGTTTGTTCGACGGCCGGTAATCCACCTGCTTCCACTCCTGGGCCCCCCAGTCGCGAAGCCGATCGACGCGCTCGCGATCGCCCTCGGAGAGGGACATGTACCAGAGGTGGAACGCGTACGGATCGTCCCCGTGGGGCTTGAACTCGTACCAGCCGTCGCGCCACAGGACCTCACCGTCGTCCTCCGTGAGGACACCCGAAGCGTCGTAGTGGTAGTCACCGGGGTCGCCGTACTTGTGCGGAACGTACAGCGTGTCGTGGACGGGGTCCTCGCTCACTTCGATACCGTTCTCGATGAGAACGTCGAGTTGCGAGCGCGGGAATTCCAGATACTCTCGGTCACCGTCCAGAAGGACGGCGTTCTCCGCGGCGACCGTCGGCCCGATCCCGACGTAATGCCAGCCGCCCCACGACCAGCCGTAGTAGCCGCCGTACCACGCGCCGTCGGTGTACTCGCCGATCTCGCCCGATCGACCGACGTTATCGGGAACGATCCCGCCGTTCTCGGCCGTCCGCTCGCGCCAGGCCTCGAGGTAGTCGGTGACCCACTCCCGGTATCGGTCGTCACCGGTGTGGAGGTAGGCGTTAGTCATCAGGCTCGTCACGTTGAGGTTCAGCGGGATATCTCCCTTCGCGCACCGCTGGTCGAGTACCTCGAACAGTCGCTCCTCGTTCGCCGGGTCGAGCAGATCGGTGGCCTCGTCGAACTCGAGGTCCCGCCACGGGAGCCCGTGGCTCGCCCAGCGGTAGTCGGCGCCGTAGGGGTGGTGTTCGTACGCGGCGAAATCGCAGAAGTCGGGACCCATGCTCCCGTTCATCGGTCCCCGGACGAGCCGCTTCTCGCCGTCGTAGTTGTTCGCGTCCGCGTCGTCGAAGTACAGGCGAGCGAACGTCTCGGCCCGATCGACGACGGTCTCGTCGTCCGGTGCCGCAAGGCCCATATTGTAGGTGAAGAGGTTTCCCTCGCCCATGTGGAACCAGTCGCGACACTGCTCGAACTCGTCGACGACCATCGGATGGCTGAAGGGCGTCTCGGTGGCGCCACCCCGTCGTAGTGAGCCCTCGTAGGTAGTTCGGGCGTGGTCGAGGAAGCGTTCATCGCCGCCCATCGCGTACACCAGCGGCCAGTTGTAGAAGCCCTCGATCAGATCGTCGAAGCCGTCGACGCCGACGTGCTCTCCGGGCGGCCAGTACGGCTCTCCGTTCTCGCCGACGTACTCGTCGACGAATCGGTCGACGGCGTCTGCCATCGTCCCGAACAACTCCCGTTGTAACGTCGCCCAGTCGGGAGGACGCAGAAGCGAGTCGCTCGCCTCGATTTCGAACATACAGTATGCGGAGTGGGTCACACGGATTAATATTTGGGTGGTGGCAGAGCCGACGGCGTCGCAGCGTTCGATCTCTCGTCGATCGAGACGATGGTCGATATTCAGGCCATCCCGCCTACCCCTCGAGGTTCCCCTTCGACTCCCAGATTTCGGTGACGAGATCGACGAACAGCGCTGTTCGCTTCGGAATCCCGGCATCGGTCGTCTCGTCGATCGGACAGTTCTCGAGGTTCGAAACGAGGTCCTGCGTGTGGGGCATCTCCCCGACGACTTCGCGGACGTCGAACGTGATCGTATTGTCGTCGTCCGTCGATAGCCACGCGGCCGCGCTCTGTCTATCCGTGTATTCGACGGTGTACGTTTCTCCGCCGGCTAGTTCGACGATGCTTTCCATCGGTCCGACCTCGAGGCGGTGCTGATCGCGCTCCAAGTAGAGCGTCTCGGCTTCGATTTGGGGCTCGTATCGCGGGTGGTCAGTCATGGTGTGTTACCTGAACGCATCGGTCACGCGGGCATAAATGATGTGCTCTCCCGCGTCGATCCCTTTCGGCGCTTCCGAGGCGGTCGTCCGATTCCGGGGTTCGATCACCGGAGACGGCTGAAAAGCCGAGAGATACCACTGCGAGGACAGCGCGGGAACCGAGTGAATCAGACGCCGTAGGTTATCCCGCTCGAGCAGACGCGATCCTCGGTGCGAGTTATGGAATCTATCAGGAGCGAACCACCCGCCAACGGAGCCAAGTTCTCCGGCGCGCGCCTTCTGGGCTGAGACGTAACAGGCACAGATTTGATGCGGGCGGATTCGGCTTACGAGAACTTGGTGTTGAGTTCGATGACGTTCGCGGCTCGCTGGACGCTCTCGGCGAGTTCACCGTGGAGGTAGTCGTCCGTGATCCGACTGGCCGGACCGGTGACGCTGATCGCACCGAGCACCGTTTTCTCGCTTTTGACCGGCGCGGCAACGCAGCGGAGCCCCTCGATGTTTTCCTCGTCGTCGATGGCGTACCCCCGCTCGGTGATCCTGTCGAGTTCCTCGTAGAGGCCGCCGGGGTCCGTGATCGTCGTCGCCGTTTTCCGCGTGAAGGTCGTGTTGTCGACGATCGCTTCCCGACGGTCGGCCGGGAGAAACGCGAGGATCGCCTTGCCGAGGGACGTCGAGTACATCGGCTGTTTCCCACCGGCGCGCGACGCCGTTTCGACCGCCTGATTCCCCCTCGCCTTGTAGAGATACGATACTTTCATGTGCTCTTCGAGCCCGAACTGGGAGATTTCCTTGGTCTCGTTCGCCAGCTCGTCGACCTCGTTGACGATCACGTCGTAGTTCGCGACCTGGTCACGGACATCGTTCGCCATGTCCAGCACCTGAAGACTCAGCCGGTAGCCGTTCCCCGAGCGGACGATGATTTCCTGGCTCTCGAGCGTCCGGAGGTGACTGTGGATCGTACTTTTCGAGTGACCGAGCGTTTCTGCCAGTTCGGTCACGCTGATCTGATCGTTCTTCCGAACGGTATCGAGGATTTTGAATGCGATCTCTACCGACCGTATCCTGCGCCCCGTCGATTCGTTTGATGTTTTTGTCATACTGGAGTGTACCGTGTTTCAACCACATAAATTTGTTCCCCAGAAGGGAACCTCAATCGAAGCGACGGAATTCGAACGCGAATGATCACGACTATTCGTTCGGAACCGCTAACACAGAGTCTCCATCAGAGTCCGTGGGAATGATATCCAATCACGTTGTGGTCCTCTTCCTCCCGCGACTCGCCATACTGTTCTCACGAATTCATTTTAGGCCGATACAGAACAGATCATTGTTCCCTTTTCGGGAACACATCATACCGCTCGTTTCCGGGTCGTATCGGGTATGGGGACGGGTAATCCGGAACCGGCCGACCGATTCACTGGACAGTACTCGATTGAATTACAACCATAGGAAAGTAATATATAACGCTCCTCCATTACAAAGGTACCACTGTAAACATTCGGGAGGGGAGAATAAAAGGATTCGAGAGGAATACGGACGAGTCACTGTCTAGTTCTGTCTCCGCCCCCGTTTCGACGCCGTCGAGACGGGACGACAGAACGTGGTGGGCTTCTCTGCAAGCGTTTCGGCGTCGTCGAACACCGCGTCCGAGGGCGTCGTCGTCCACGACTCGCTTGAAGAGTCCGAGCTCAACGGCTTCGTCGGGGTCGATGTGGTGGCCCGTCACCAGCAGGTCCGTGCCGGCGCTCTCACCGACGACCCGGGGGAGTCGCTGCGCGTCGCCCCAGGCCGGAACCATCCCCAGACCGACTTGGAGAAAGCCGACTGTAGCGGACTTACCAGCGATCGATACGCCGAAGGCGAGTCCGAGTTCTCAATGGCCGCCGAGCGCGCCTCCGTCGATACCGGCGTCGGTACCGACGCCGAGATCGGCGGTTCACTTATGTTCAACGAAGGTTGACGGAGTGAAGCGTGACGTTTTCAACGTGATTTATTCCGAAAACGTACACCTCAGTCATATCATCGGCCGGTTCGACTCGAATCTTGTGGAGCGCGACGCAACACTGCAACTGTTGATGGAACTCAGTATTCAGCTCCATCTTGCCGGACTCTCGCTTTCAAATACTGTTCGTATTATCGATACATTCGGTGTTGGGACACCGTCTAGTTAGCGCAGTTGGAGCAGCGAACAGGTCGTGAAATCGAATCGGATTGCTGCTTGCAGACCTGTGCAGCGAGAGCTATGAGAAGGATCTATATGAGACAGTAGAACTGATTGCCCACCGTTGGTATGGAGAGTTGAGTAAGAGCAGCATCGATCGCTGTTGTGAGTTCAGTAAGTAAGTCAGAGAACCGGGTTGCGAAGGTCCAGTCGCGTTGCCCCGAGAACTCGACGGACGGCCGCGTGCCGCGCGGAAACCACGCGACGCGCGACTCAACTTGGACAGGTTTCCTGATTTGATCGATGCAGACTACTGTGGCGTCCATTTCCCGCCGCTTTGTTTGAGTTCGTCCGGAACGTCTCTTGCTCGTCAGCATCAGCTTCGGCGGCTGTACAGCGTGGTATTTGATATTACATTCCCGTTTCTTTGAGCAACCGCCGGCAACCCGGGATCACGTATTCGACAGTATCTGTTTCGTCAAGATACTGCTGGACGAGCGCCGGCATCCACGCTGGCGCGCCGATACCAACTTCCGAAAAATTCGTGGACAGTTCCTTCGAACTCTGTTAATTTTTTCTGATGGTTTTTTACTTTACCCCAGATAACTTAGTATTAGTAACAGCCTGCTCGAGCGACTCGTCGGTGTCAAGTCGATTGAGCCAGCTATAGATCGTCCGTCGTTGAACGTCGTACCACTCGGCGAGTTCAGTCTGCGTGACGCCGTTTTTGTACGGGATTGCGGCTAAGAGCCGTTGCGTCAGCTTCTTTCCGTCCACTTGTCGAGGGAGTTTTGCAATTCCCCGACAGAGATCTCGTCGAGATGATCCACTACAGTCAGCAACAACTTCCGGGTAGAAATTTTAACGTCTACTAAATCTTTTTCACGTCTCTGATAGGATAGGCCCCATATGGAGCCACAGTCACTCTTACGTATCGAGGGATTGGCCGCGCTGGGAATCGCGTTGGGGAGCTATTTCACGCTTGACGGACCAATTTGGATGCTGGTCGTTCTGGCGCTGTCTCCTGACTTGTCCATGATCGGGTATCTTGCAGGCCCACGACTCGGAAGCCTGAGCTACAATATCGTACATACGTACACACTACCGCTCGCACTCGGTGCCTTCGGATTCTGGGCAGATAGCCGACTAGCGCTTTTTATCGCACTGATTTGGGCAGGGCATATCGGCGTTGATCGAGCATTCGGCTATGGTCTCAAGTTTGAATCCGGGTTCACGGATACACATCTCTCCACCCAGCCAGCCCCACTTAAGCCCTTCACAGAAGATGACCGGTAACATATGTACTCTGCCGAATACTTGCTCTGGGCCTGTTTAAACACGTGATTTCATGGAGTGGGGTCTTCGATGGCGCGTTCGATGTTTCGGACCACGGATTTTATGGCAAGTTTGCGGAATTAACCGAACCAGGTTCTCGACCAGAGCATATCGCCGTATCTACGCTGGAGACCGAAAAACACCGAGCCAGCGTTCGAGCACTGATTATACGTGCGACCATCGATTAGGAGATTTCTCACGTAGCCCCGCAGGTCCATCACTCTCGTTGGAATCAGCGGTGTGATACCTTTTGATCGCAGTTTCGTACGGATTGCCTCCCAGTCGTAGCCCTTATCGGCAGTGATAGCGGTCAATTTGTCGAGATTCCGGACTATAACTTACCAACCGACCTATGTGACGTGTGGTTGTTTCATCAAACAGGCACCGTCTAGTTAGCGCGATTTGAGAAGCGAGCAGGTCGTAGAGTTGGTTTGATCATGCAGCTTGCAGACCTGCTCAGCGAGTGCTACGCGGTGGAATTTGATGAAGCTTGGGAGCGCGAGCGGACGGCGACGCCCGTCAGGGTGTTCGCGTCCGGCTTCACGCGACCGGCTGTTCACTTCGAGAGACACAAGCAATTCTTCGCTTGATCGGCGTTAAACGCTCTCATCAAGCAATCTGTCACTGGGTACATCGGCTGGCAGACAGTGTTCCAGACCCGCCGACGGTAAAGCCGTCGCGGGTCGTCATTGATGAAACTGCTGTCAAAATTAATGACGACTGGTCTTGGGTCTACGCTGCAATAGACCTAGACTCGCGGCTCATTCTCGATGTCGCAGTGTTCGGACGACGAGGCACTGATCCAGCCGCTGCATTCCTGCATCGATTAACCGAGAAACACGATCTCGACGAGACAGTATTTCTCGTCGCTGGCTACGTTTATCTGACTGCCCTCTCTCGATTAGGTTTGAGTGGTCAGCTCGACTACGTCGAGAGAAACCTGATCGAAAAGTGGTTTCAGACCCTCAAGATGCGGGTCGACCGCTTCCATAACTCGTAGGTGGGCAGTCGGGAGAGCGTCAGAGAGTGGCTTGAACAGTTTGTACATTATTATAACACACAACGACCGCACCAATCACTCAACGGACAAACGCCAGCAGAGGTGCTAAACTAGACAGTGCCAGTTGGCACAAAGCCTATTCCATCTGCCTGGAATGCGCAACCATGTCCCCACCCTCCAAGAGCAACGCCCTCCGCGCGGTGTTCAGTGACGTGTGTCGGGCTATCGGTGTCCTCCTCGCCGGTGGCCTCGCCATCGCCGTGCTGTCGCTGTGGCACCGGGCCATCTCGTCGATCCAGGTAGCTAGAGACGGACCCGGAACAAAAGAGCGCGACGACCCCGCACTCATTGAGTACGAACTCGACTGGTACCAGTACATCAAGGCCTTCGACGCCCACCACGGCCCCGGCGGGGGGCCCGACCGAGCTATCGATTCAGGGGCGTTCGTCCGCGGGCTGCGCGTGTGGTTGAAAACGCGTTGTCTCCGAGGCTACACGATCGAAAACGAGGTGTTCGTGTGCCCGAACGCGCCGCGGATGCTGCGCGTCCACCAGGCAGGCCACGCTCCCGCGTTCGGGAAGGGGCGACCAAGGTGACGGAATTGCGAAGGTGGAACGAGGGTTCGTCGTGGTCGTTCCCGGGACCCAACCCGGTGATAAGGCCGACGTTGAGATCACGGATGTGCGGGAGTCGGTTGCCTTCGCCGAGCCAGTGACCGATCCTGAAGTTAGATAACGACATCTCCCCAACGCCGTCTCCGGATTCATTAATGACTTCTACCAAATACAGTCATTAAGACGCTTCAGTGGGTGTGTTCCCCCCATGCATTCATTAAGCCACTTCAGTGAGTGTTTCCATTACATGTATTCATTACCTGTGTTCAACCACTGTGTTCATTCACTATGTTCACTGATGGTGTTCATCAGTGAACCCCACCACAACACATAACGAACTACAAGAATGAATGAACACACCGAACTTTCAAGATGGATGGTGTTCATGACGAGAGTATGTTAGCGTACTCGACGTACAGTGAGGCAGGTGGGGTGGGCAAAACGACGACAGCCGCAAACTTGGCAGTCGCACACGCACGAGCTGGCCTGAAACCGCTCGTCGTCCCACTCGATCCACAGGACGGCGATCTCTCCCGACTCTTCGGCGTCGACACGGACCGCACCGAGTCCGTCGATAATCTCGTCCGACATATGATTCGGCGGCCAAGTGGCGAGTTCGACGACCTCGTCCGGACCGTCGAAGGCGTCGACATCATCCCGGAACACAACATGCTCTCGGACCTCGCCGAGTACCTCCAGCGCGAGAAAGACCAAGCAGAAGCGATGGGGGAAGCGTTCGGGATGCACGCGCAGTTACTCCGTGTCCTTCGCGAAGCCGGCGTACCAGACGAGTACGACGTGCTCATCTGTGACCCGCCAGCGACCGAGGGCCCCCATCTCTACAACGCCATCCACGCCACGCGGTCGCTCGTCATCCCCGTCGAACCGAGCGCGAAGGGGCGGGCTGCCGTCGAGGGTCTCGAATCGCTTGTCGCCGGTCTCGAGGACCAACTGGACGTCGAAGTTGGCGTTCTTGCTGCGGTCCCGGTCGGGTTCAAAAACACACGAGACCAGCGGACGATTCTCGACGAAATCGAATACCCAATTCCCGAAATTATCGGGGAACGTGCGTCGCTCATGGAAGGCTGTTGGATGCAACAGTGTTCGGCGTTCGAGTACGTCCGAGAACACCGAGACCGGCAGCGGGACTACGAAATCGAGACACTCGCACAGTTCGACCGGATTGCACGTCACTTAGAGCAGCAAGTGGGGATTGAAGCGCCGAATCCGCCGGAGCCCGGTGACCTTGACCACAAGGTGCTATCCGCATGACTGGCATGAAAGAGGGAGCTGGCGAGGATCCTTTCGCCTCGAGCGACGAAAGTACGGATACAACTGAAGAAACGACAACGACTGAGACGGCCACATCCGAGTCCGAAACTGTGGAGACTGAGTCAACACAATCGTCTCGACAGAGACGATCGATGCAGATCCCGTACAAATTTCGGCGTGATGGCGTACAGGATGGCCGTGAACGCGTCCCGCTGTTCCTGCAGAGTGAAACCAAGAACAGTGAACGTGACGCCCAGCGAGAGCTCGAGGACCGCTTCGACGACGATGTCTCGCTTACCGACCTTCGGGAAGCTCTGATGAAGGCAGGGCTGGATCATCTCGATGAGGTCGAAGCGCATCTCGAAGAGTGGGGGTATGGACTGACCTTCGAAGAGTAGCCACTAGTCGTGGGATAGCTATGGGATCCAGAAACGGTTATGAAGACGGTCCGTGAGGATTCGCAGTTCGGAGATCTAGCTTGCGAAATGCGACGTTGTTAGTGCCACTAATGATGAGGACATCATGGAGAAACGACGGAAACGCGGGGTGTGGTCTCCTCGATTTCAGTCTCACCCTTCCACCGACCCCCAGTTACGACGGAAATGTGAATGTCTACCTGTTCGAGTTCACTCGTCTGCATTGACCGGGCCTTTGTATTTGGAGGTCACTTTTTCGCCTTCCCTCCACTGCCAGTAGTAGTAACGGTTGTCGTTGATTTCCTTGATTGTGATCGTCGCTTTTGCGGGGACGTCGTCCGGTAAGTCGTCTGGTCGCTCCTCCCCCTCGTCTTGGTCTGGCTCCTCCTCAAGACGAACTTCGCGTTCCTTGTGTTCGGCTAACTCCTCAGCGTACATAGCAACGTCCTGGAGACGGTCCGGAGTGAACTCATTAAGCGCGGTGACTATCTCCGTCGGAAGGTTCGTCGGTGGAGTCGGTGATTCGTAGGACATCGGCTGTTCTCGTGTTAACCAACACGGAAGACCAACCCATAGTTTTGTTGGTTAAGACAGTGATAGCGTTCCCTATCCACTTTGGAAAAGGCCTCACGAGTGGTCGTCAAGTTAGAGATGGACGAACAGATCGACGAAATCTGATACTGCTCTGATCGCTGCTCTCATCACCACAGTAGTTGACGACTACATGTTCGTACGTTCAGACGATGAGACAGGCATCAATTCAACAAGCACAGTCTAGTTTAGCACCTCCGCTGACGTCTGACAGTAAAGTGATTGGTGCGGTCGTTGTGTGTTGTAGTAGTGTACAAACTGTTCAAGTTATCCTCTAACGCTCTCCCAACTGCCCACCCACGAATTATGGAAGCGGTCAACGCGCATCTTGAAGGTATGAAACCACTGTGCGATCAGGTTTCGATCAACATTGGTGAGTGACCGCTCAATCCTAATCGGTAGAGGAAAGTCAGATAGCCGTAGCCACCGACGAGAAATATCGTCTCGGAGAGATCGTGTTTCTCGGTCAACTTATGCAGGAACGCAGCGCCTAGATCAGTGCCTTGTTGTCCGATAATTTCGACATCAAGAATCAACCACGAGTCGAGACCGATTGCATCATATACCCAAGACCAGTCGCCATTGATCTTGACAGCGGTCACATCAATGGCGAGCCGCGCCGGCTTCGCCGCCCTCATAACGCAAAGCGTTCTGATGGGCCACACGAGAACTTCGCTCTCGTGGATGTCGGCGGTCTGGAACGGTGTCAGCCAGCCGAAGAACCTATTGACAGATTACTTGATGAGAGCGTTCAACGCCGAGCAAGCGAAAAATTGCTTGTGTCTCTCGAAGCGAACAACCGTCCGCTCCCACGATTCATCAAATTCCGCAGCGTAGCACTCGCTGAGCAGGTCTGCGAGTGACATAGCCAAACTAACTCTCCGACCTGCTCATTCCTCAAACTGACCTACCTAGACACTGCCCTCCCCACAATTGTGGCAACCGTTTCACCAATGGAACCTCGCGACGGCGCCGCCCGTGTGGGTAGATAGCTCTGAGACGAGGTCCCGGTAGTTTAGCGAGCAGTCTTTGATCTTCGAAACGACTCGAGCCAGTGCGCGATATTCGTCCGCGAACAGCGCCTCGAGGAGCGCCTTATCGGGACTCATCGCCCGGATGTGTTCTCGCGAACGAACTCAATCGTCTCCTCGATCGATGTCCCGGGGCCGAAGATAGCCGAAATGCCTTCTGCCTCGAGTTCGGCGCGATCCTCTTCGGGGATCACGCCGCCAACGAGGACGAGCGTATCCTCCGTCGCCCCATACTCCTCGAGGCCGTCCATGATCTTTGGAACGAGCGTGTCGTGAGCGCCCGAGAGAATAGAGACGCCGAGGACATCGACGTCTTCTTGGACGGTAGCCTGGACGATCTCTTCGGGTGCTTTGTGCAGTCCGGAGTAGATCACTTCGAACCCGGCGTCACGAAAGGCGCGTGCGATGACGTGAGCCCCGCGGTCGTGACCGTCGAGCCCGACTTTCGCAACCATACACCGAATACTTCGCTGATCGCTGCCAGCACTCATAGGTCCGTGTTTCACGTATTCCCGTATGATACTATCGGAATGCCCGATGAAACCCAGTAGCCATTCACGAAGGAAAGTGGAGTTAGACCGTCTCGGCGATACCTTCTCTAAATCTGGTGAAACGGTTACTTCCGCTGCTCTCAGTGGTGGTAGACGAGGAGACGGATTACGCTATCTTTGAGCGGGGCGTAGATCGGAACGGGTCTCGACGCGAACGACCGAATAGGGCCTTCTCCAACTACGAGAAGAACGCGAGTCGTACACAGAAGGGATCAACGAATGAGCGGGGTCGCCTCACTCAGACGGGTGAGAGTTCCTCTTGATACGCGCCGTGGTGGTCCTCGAACACCTGCATGATTTCGCCCATCGAGGCGTACGCTTTCACCGCGTCAACGATGTACGGCATGACGTTTTCCTCG
Source organism: Natrinema sp. DC36 (assembly GCF_020405225.1). Classification (NCBI taxonomy): domain Archaea; kingdom Methanobacteriati; phylum Methanobacteriota; class Halobacteria; order Halobacteriales; family Natrialbaceae; genus Natrinema; species Natrinema sp. DC36. Next base: position 145,899 of record NZ_CP084473.1, on the reverse strand, counting down.
TTCTCGATGGCGTCGGACAGCGCCAACAGCGTCGTGTCGACTTCCTCGTCGTTTCGTTCGTCTCTGACACGCTCGAGTCGGTCGAGTTGACGCTCGCGAGTCGTCTCGTCGATTGTGAGGGTGTCCGGCGAGGTGTCCTCCTCGATGGTGAACTTGTTGACGCCGACGACGACTTCCTCGCCGTGTTCGACGCGCTGTTGGTACTCGTAGCTCGCCTCACCAATTTCGCGCTGGAAGTATCCCTGGTCGATGCCGGCGAGGACTCCGTCACGGATCGAGCCGTTGCCGATCTCCTCGATCTCCTCGATGTAGGACAGTATTTCGGCTTCCATCTCGTTCGTGAGTTTCTCGATCGCGAAACTGCCGCCCATCGGATCGACGATGTCGGCTGCGCCGGATTCGTCGGCGATGATCTGCTGCGTGCGCAGGGCGACGCGGACCGCCTTCTCGCTCGGAAGCGCCAGGGCCTCATCGAAGCTGTTGGTGTGCAGCGACTGGGTCCCGCCGAGGACGCCGGCTAGCGCCTGAATGGTAACGCGGACGATATTGTTCAGGGGCTGCTGGGCGGTCAGCGACTGGCCTGCTGTCTGCGTGTGAAACTTCAGCCGCTTCGATTCGGGTTGTTCTGCGTCGTACCGTTCGTCCATCATGCGGGCATAGATGCGACGTGAGGCCCGAAATTTTGCGACCTCTTCGAAGATGGAGTTGTGGGAGTTGAAGAAAAACGAGAGGAGCGGCGCAAACTCGTCGACATCGAGTCCACGCTCGAGGCAATCCTCCACGTATGCGAACCCGTCCGCGAGCGTGAAGGCGGCCTCCTGAGCAGCGGTCGATCCGGCTTCGCGGATGTGATAGCCGGAGATGGAAACCGGGTGAAAGTTCGGCGTTTCGTCGACGGCGAACTCGATCGTGTCCGTGACGATCTTGAGGGAGGGATCGGGGGGGATCACCCATTCCTTTTGGGCGATGAACTCTTTGAGCATGTCGTTCTGAAGGGTCCCCTTGACTTCGTCGCGGGGGATGTCCTGCTGGTCGGCCAGCGCAATGTACATCGCGTAGATGACGGCCGCCGAAGGGTTGATCGTGAACGAGGTCGACACGTCGCTAATGTCGATCCCGTCGAAGAGGATTTCCATGTCACGAAGGGTATCGACGGCGACGCCTTCCTTGCCCACCTCGCCCTCGCTCATCGGATGGTCCGAGTCGAGGCCCATTAGCGACGGCATGTCGAAGGCAGTCGAGAGCCCCGTTTGCCCCTCGTCGATGAGGTAGTGAAACCGCTCGTTGGTCTCCTCGGCGGTCCCGAAACCCGCGAACTGTCGCATCGTCCACGTGCGTCCGCGATACATGGTCGGATACGGTCCCCGAGTGTACGGCGGCTCGCCGGGGAAGCCGAGGTCATCGTCGAAATCGAGGTCGGCGATGTCGTTCGCCGTGTAGAGACGATCGACTTCGTGGTTTGAAACCGTCGCGAACCGCTCTTTCCGCTCGCCACGCTCCAGAAACGGCTCGAGCGTGTCTTCCTCCCACGACTCCCGTTGCTGGGAAATATCCGCCAGTTCTTGCTCGTCGAACATTGTCTACTGTATACAGACAACTATTCTAAAGTCTTGCCCTAGTCCAGTATCTGACCGGTCACAACAGGGTCTACCGAGCGGCGCTGGACTTGATGGTACGTCTCCGGAGACGCCGTGACGGCAACCCTCGAGCGAGCGGTCACCTGTCTCGAGACGGCACGCTACGGCCGGCCGGGAGGAACAGTGTCGCATGTCGTCTCAGTCTGACTGTCAACCCAGGGGTCGCTCTCAGGACGGACCAGTTCCACGTTCTATGATACGCAATGCCACGAACAACAAAAGATTCAAGCCGGCGAGCTATGATTAGCCGAGTATGGGTGTAAATTACGACGCAGAAGTGGAGAGCTTCGAGTGGACCATCCCGGACACATACACGATCACGTCGGTCGTCGCCGACCACGCCGAGGAGTTCGGCGATCGAGTCGCCGTTCGGTTTCTGAACGAGGACGGCGATCGCGAGGAACGGACGTACGCCGACATCCGGGACGACACGAATCGGTTCGCGAACGGGCTCGAGGCGAGCGGCGTTGGCAAAGGCGACCGAATCATGCACCTCTTCCCCCGCCATCCCGACGCCTTTGCCGTGCAGCTCGGTGCGCTGGCGACCGGTTCGCTGTTAGTCCCCTGCTCGTCGATGCTTCGCTCGAAAGATATCGAATTCCGGGCGAACGACTGTAACGCAACGAGTATCGTCGTTCACGAGTCGCTGACTGATATGGTCGAACCGGTCCTCGACGAAACGCCCCTTGAGCGCGTAATCGTTCTCGATGGCACCGAGGCGGATCTGCACGGCGAGAATTGGACGACAGCTACGGACGTTATGGCCGATGAATCGACCGACTACGACGGCCCGGAGCTGACGGCTGACGATCCGATGACGATCAACTATACCAGCGGGACGACCGGTCAGCCGAAGCCGGTCTTACACAAACACCGCTGGCAGTACTGCTTCAATCGCATCAACGCGCCGTACTGGTGGGGTGTCGACGAAGAGACCGACCTCGAGGACGAACTGCTGTGGGCGACGACCGGGACCGGCTGGGCGAAGTGGTTCTGGAGCCCGGTCGGTGTCGGTCTGACGACCGGTGCGACCCAGCTCATCTACGATGGCGGGTTCGAGCCCGAAACGTTCCTCGAAATCCTCGAGGAAGAGGGCGTTACCAAGCTCTGTTCCGTCCCGACCCAGTACCGGATGTTCGCGAACGCCGACCTCGAGGCGTACGACGTCCAGCTGAACGACACGCTCTCGGCCGGCGAACCGCTCAACCGCGAGCCGATCGAGCGTATCCGGGACGCGTGGGGCGTCACTCCGCGCGACGGCTACGGCCAGACCGAAACCGTCGCGCTCGTGACGAACTACCCCGGTATCGATATCAAGTCCGGAAGTATGGGCAAGCCGACGCCGGGCGTCGGCGCGACGATCATCGACGTCGACGACGAGGAAGAAGTCGAAACCGGCGAGATCGGTGAGATCGCCGTCCCGGTCGATTCGCCGGCGATCTTCGACGGCTACTACGAGAAGCCGGAACTCGACGAGCAGAAGCTTTCCGGGGAGTACTACCGCACGGGTGACCTCGCCTCCCGGGACGAGGACGGCTACTTCTTTTTCGAGGGGAGGGCCGACGATATCATCATCTCCTCTGGCTACCGGATCGGTCCGTTCGAGGTCGAGGACGCGCTCGTTACCCACGATGCCGTCGCCGAAGCCGCCGTGGTCGACAGCCCGCACGAAGAACGCGGCAACGTCGTCAAGGCCTACGTAATCCTCGCCGAGGACTACGAGAGCAGCGACGAGCTGAAAGACGAGATTCAGGCGTTCATGAAAGAGGAGACGGCTCCCTACAAGTATCCGCGTCGGATCGAGTTCACGGACGAACTCCCGAAGACCTCGAGCGGGAAGATCCGCCGCGTCGAACTCCGGGAGAAAGAACAGGCAAAACACGACCTGTAGTCGGATTCCGAGGACTCACTCGAGCGAGCCACCGATTCTCTGTCGCAGTATTTGACACCCGTTCCGTGGAGATAGTGTTTCGTCACTTTTCGAGGCCAGCTCACTCAGTCGCGTCGCCGCGTTTGCGGACGCAGTCGTGAAACGATTCGGGCAACGACGCCGGCTCGAAGTCAGAATCGACGAAGACGAACGATACCTCGCCGTCGGCGGCCGCTTCGCCGCTCGAGCGGTGCGTGACCGAAAACGCGACCGTGAGCGAGGTGTCGCCGATCCGGACGACGGTCGTCTCGATGGTCGCGTCGTCGCCGGCTCGAAGCGGCGAGTGAAACGATGCCGACGCCTCGACTGCGGGGAGGAGATACCCGTCCGATCGGTAGGCCTCCATCGGATGGCCGCCGTCGACGGCCGGAGTGAAGTAGTGGTTCAGCCCGACGACCACGAAGTGGAAGAATCGGGGGTAGTAAATGAGCCCGCCAGCGTCGGTATCTCCCCAGTCGACGGTGATATCGGTAGTGTGAGCCATTTAATTGGTGTTACTGCGCTGGACGAAACGTGATCGTCCGATCGTCCGTCGTCTCGCTCGGTTCGACGGTCGCAGTGACCCGCTGTTCGATCGCGACGTCGTCACGGTCGACTCCGCGGACGATCCCCGTGAGCCGTACCTGTCCGAAGTCGACGATAGCAGTGACGTAGGGTGCATTGTCGTCGAACTGCGGCGTCGGAACGGAGACCGTCGTGTGGGTAACGATCTCTCCCGTCCGTGGTAGTTCCCGGCGTGCTAACTCACGGTCGCCGCAATGCGGACAGGCCTGCCGCGGCGGAAGCAGGCCGTGCTCGTTCGAGCAGGCGTAGAAGTATCCGTCCCCATCCGCGAGTGCGTCGAGGAACTCGTCGTACCCACCGTCGGTGGCAGCAGTCATTCGTCTATCACCTCCAGGACGTGAACGGTCGCACTGGCAACCGTACCGCCGGCGTTCTGGGCGACGCCGATCGTCGCGTCATCGGCGACAGCCTCGGCGCGCGGATGGCTTCCGTCGAGCAGCGTGGCCACGGCTGCCACCTGTGCGGCCCCGGTCGCGCCAACGGGGTGACCCTTCGCTTTCAGTCCGCCGGAGAGATTGACCGGCAACTCCCCGTCACGGCGCGTCTCACCGCGGCGAGCCGCCCCGATCGCCTCGCCGTCCCTATACATCCCGAGCGCCTCGAGGGCGAAGACCTCCGCGATCGTAAAGCAGTCGTGGACTTCGGCGATGGCGACGTCGTTCGGATCGATACTGGCCTCGTCGTAAGCCACCTTGGCGGCCTCCCGAGTAGCGGGTGTCCGCGAGAGCGTCGGCCGATCGTGCAGCGCCATCGTATCTCCGCCGTGTCCAGCACCGCTGATCGCGACGCCGGCTTCGAGATCGTGCTCCGCGGCGTACGTTGGGGACATCAACACGAGCGCGGCTGCACCGTCGCTGATCGGACAGGCGTCGTACAGGCCGAACGGGGCCGCGATCTCGGGCGCTTCGAGCGCCTCCGCGACCGTAATCTCCTGTTGGAGGTGGGCGTGATCGTTGACGAGCGCGTTGTCGTGATTTTTGACCGCGATGTGGGCGAGGTCCTCGTGCGTGCCGCCGTACTCGTCGAAGTACGCTCGCGCCATCAACGCGTACGCACCCGGGAAGGTGACGCCGGACTGGACCTCGTAGAGGTCGTCGGCTGCCCTGGCCAGCCCGTCGGTCGCACCGGCGGTTCCCATGTTCGTCATCCGCTCCATGCCGCCGGCGACGACGACGTCGGCGTCGCCGCTTCCGATCGCCCGAACGGCGTCGTGGACCGCGAGCCCGCTCGAGGCACACGCGCTTTCGATTCGGCGTGACGGGACGGTCGTTCCGAGGGCCTCCGCCATGAGCGGGCCCTGGTGTCCCTGTCGTTCCGAGAGGGTGCCGATGAAGTTGCCGTAGAAGAGTTCGTCGACGTCCGCAGCCGGAACGCCGGCGTCTTCGAGGGCCTCGAGCCCGGCGCTCGCGAACATGTCCCTGCCCGTCCGATCGGGATGCGATCCAAACGAAGTCATGCCTGTTCCTGCGAGGCGTACCTGCGACATTAGCTACCACACGTCCGTATTGACTCGTCCGGTATAGCTGTGTCGAACGATGACCAGCAACAGCCGATCGGCGTCGCCGACACCAACGTGAGTCGAGACATTTACTACGACCGTCCAACCACCAACGAGTGATGGCTTTGCACCTAGAGACGATCGACCGTGTCGGCGTCGTCGGCGCGGGCACGATGGGCAGTGGCATCGCACAAGTCGCCGCAACTGCGGACTACGATGTCGTGATGCGCGACATCGAACGAGAGTACGTCGAAAGCGGCTTCGAGACTATCGACGACAGCCTCGGTCGGCTCGTCTCCAGAGACCGCTTGACCGAGGACGAGGCCGGCGACACCCGTGACCGAATCACCGGCACAACCGACCTCGAGGATCTCGCGGACTGTGATATCGTCATCGAGGCGGCCCTCGAGGATCTCGGGGTCAAACGCGACATCTTTGCTGATCTCGATTCGGTCTGTCGTGACGACGCCATCCTCGCGACGAACACGAGCACGCTCTCGATCACCTCGATCGCGTCCGACCTCGAACACCCCGAGCGCGTAGTCGGGTTGCACTTCATGAACCCCGTCCCGATCATGGAGGGCGTCGAGATCGTCGTCGGTGAGAAGACGGCCAACGATGCCACCGAACTGGCTCATACCTTCGCCGAAGACCTCGAGAAGACGACGTGGGAATCCGACGACAAGCCGGGGTTCGTCACGAATCGCATCCTGATGCCCTGGATCAACGAGGGGATCCGGGCCTACGACGAAGATGTCGCCACGAAGGAGGACATCGATACGGGGATGGAACTCGGGACGAACGTCCCGATGGGGCCACTGACGCTGGCCGACCATATCGGACTCGACGTCTGCCTTCACGCCTCCGAGACGCTCCACGAGGAGCTGGGCGATCGGTACAAACCCGCCTACCTCCTCAAGCGAAAGGTCGAGGCGGGTGACCTCGGGAAAAAGACGGGCAACGGGTTCTATGAGTACGAGTAAGTCACTCCGTCAGGTGCCGTGAGATAACCTCTTTCTGTATTTCCGAGGTCCCTTCGTAGATCGTGGTGATCTTGGCGTCCCGGTAGTAGCGTTCGACATCGAAGTCCTTGGTGTACCCGTAGCCGCCGTGAACCTGGACCGCTTCGTTCGCGACGTCAACGGCCGTTTCGCTCGCGAAGTACTTCGCCATGCTCGCCGCTTGCGCGTCGAGACCGTCGTCGTTCTTCCGGGCGGCGTCGCGCGTCAGCAGGCGTGCGGCCTGGACATCCGTCTGCATATCCGCGAGCTTGTGTGCGATCGCCTGGTGGTTGATGATCGGCTCCCCGAACTGCTCGCGTTCGTTGGCGTAACTCACAGCAGCGTCGAGGGCTGCCTGGGCAACTCCGACAGCCTGGCTGGCGATCGCGATCCGACCGCCGGTCAGGATCGAAAACGCGGCTTTCAGCCCTTCACCGACCTCAGTCAAGCGGTTCTCCTCTGGAATTCGCGCGTCATCGAAGAGCAGCGTCGTCGTATCGCTCGCGCGCAGTCCGAGTTTGTCCTCTTTCTTGCCGACTTCCAGTCCCGGCGTGTCTTTGGGAACCAAGAACTGCGTCACGCTGTCCGGATCGTCGCGGTCGGTTTTCGCGAACAGAACGACGACGCCCGCACGCTTTCCGTTCGTGATCCACTGTTTCTTCCCGTTGATCACGTACTCACCGTCCTCGAGACGAGCCTCGGTGCTCATCTCCGCCGGGTTCGACCCGGCGTCCGGCTCCGAGAGCGCGAACGCTCCGACCGGCCGGCCGTCGACCATATCCGGCAGCCACTGCTCTCTGTGCTCGTCGGTGCCGAACTGGCGGATACACGATGTCGCCAGACAGTGAACCGACAGCGCCGTTGCCACCGCCAGATGTCCGCGCGCTACTTCCTCGTTGACGATGCTGTAGGTCACTTCGTCGGCGTCGAACCCGCCGTACCCTTCCGGGACCGTCAGCCCGGTTAGATCGAGCTCCGCGAGCCCGTCCCAGACGTCTTCCGGAAACGTCTGCGCCTCGTCGTACTCGTCGACCGCATCGACGACTTCCTCCTCGACGAATTCTCGGACTGTCTCCTGTATCAGCTGCTGCTCGTTTGTCGGCTCCATACGCGGTGATTCGTGAGCGGGATAGTAAAGCGTACGATTCCATCGTTCCAACAGGCAGTCCAAATTCGGCCGCTCGGTCGACACAGCGGACGGCCATTCGAAGATAGGTAACTAAAAATAGCGCGTCTCTCGAGGCATACGTATGACAGTCCGCCAGTCCAGAGAGGCTGCTATCGAGTGCATCGACGACGGCGATACGATCGGAGTCGGCGGCTTCGTCGCCGTCGGTATTCCCGAGTACGTCCTCGAGGCACTCGGTGAGCGATACGCTGAAACCGGGACACCCCGCGACCTCACCCTCTATCATCCCGCTGCGGAGGGCGACCGACAGGGTCGTGGGCTCTCGCATCTCGTTCGGGACGGTATGCTCGAGCGCACTATCGCGAGCCACTGGGGCTTTACGCCCGATCTGATGGAGAAGATCGTCTCGAACGAGATCGAGGCATACAACCTTCCGTTCGGCGTGATGGATCACATGCTTCGCGATACCGCCGCGGGGAAGCCCGGCACGATCACCCACGTCGGCCTGGGGACGTTCGTGGATCCGCGTCAGGACGGCGCGAAGGCGAACGACGTCACCGAAGACGACATCGTCGAACTCGTGACCTTCGACGGCGAGGAGTACCTCTACTATCGCTCGGTCCCGATCGACGTCGCTATTATCCGGGGAACAACGGCTGACGAAGACGGCAACATAACCACGGAGCGAGAGGCGCTCGATTCGAATACGTTGGCGATGGCTCAGGCCGCACACAACTCCGGTGGCACGGTGATCGCACAGGTCGAGCGAATCACGGAGTCGGGAACGCTCACCGCTCGCGACGTCACGGTCCCCGGCGTCCTGGTCGACACCGTCGTTGAGGCACCGCCGAGCCACCACCAGCAGACGTACGCGGAGGACTACAACCCCGCCTACAGCGGCGAAATCAAACGGCCGACCGACGACGGGAGTGACGGTATTCCGCTCGACATCCGGACGATTATCGCTCGTCGCGCTGCGATGGAACTCGAGCCGAATTCGGTCATCAATCTCGGCGTGGGCGTCCCGGAACTCGTGCCAGTCGTCGCGGCCGAAGGCGGAATCGACGACGAGATCACGCAGACCGTCGAGTCGGGGCCGGTCGGCGGCGCCGCCTCCGGTGGGATTAGCTTCGGGACCGCGAGCAACCATCACGCGCTCGTGTCCTCGCCACAACAGTTCGACTTCTACGACGGCGGCGGTCTCGACATGGGCTTTCTGGGAATGGCACAGGCGGACGCCGCGGGCAACATCAACGTCAGCCGGTTCGGGTCACAGCTCCCCGGTTGTGGCGGCTTCATCAACATCACCCAGAACGCCGAGAAAGTCGTGTTCTGTGGCACGCTGACGACCAATGGACTCGAGATAGAGACCGGAAACGGAGCGCTCTCGATCGAACGCGAGGGGACGAGTCCCAAGTTCATCGACTCGGTCGAACAGATCACCTTCAGCGGCGAGTACGCCACCGACATCGATCAGCCGATCGTCTACGTAACCGAGCGTGCGGTCTTCGAACTCACCGAGGCCGGACTCGAGCTCACGGAGGTCGCGCCGGGTATCGACGTGGAAACCGACGTCATCGACGAGATGGGCTTCGAGCCGCTCGTGGCTGGCGACCTCGACGAGATGGATTCGCGACTGTTCGTCGACGAACGGTTTGATCTGACCGACGTGCTCTAGTTGGCACTCGAGGCTGAACGGGGATTCGCCGGCACCCGGAGCGACGAAGCACGAACCGTTAAGCGGGACCGCTGCAAACTCGTCTCCGATGGTTGCGTACGATAACCTCTCGGTTGACCACGACGACGGCGTTGCAACGGTCACACTCGATAGCGCGGCCGGTCGAAACGCGCTCACCCTCGAGATGGCGAACGAACTGGTGTCGGTGGCGACGACCCTCGGCGAAAATCCGGATACTCGCTGTATCGTACTCACGCACGCGGGCGATTTCTTCGGGTCCGGGGCCGATCTCAGTGCCCTGTCCGGTGACGGCTCCGACGCGGCCCACATCCGGGAGTTGGCCGGACGGGCCCACGAAGCGATCGTCCAGTTCCATCGGGCGGAAACGCCGGTCGTCGGCGGTGTCAACGGTATCGCGGCCGGAATCGGATTCAGCCTCACGCTGTTTCCGGACCTGCTCGTCCTCGGCGAGGACGCGACGCTCAAATTTGCGTATCCGGGGATCGGGCTGACCGGTGACGGCGGTGCGACGTTCTTCCTGCCGCGACTGGTCGGCCTCCGGACCGCCAAGGAGATCGCCCTCCGGGACGAGCCGATCGACCCCGACGAAGCCCGGGAGCTGGGACTGGCCAACGAGGTCGTTCCCACCGACGACTTCGACGACCGGCTGGCCACAGTCGCCGCCGATCTGGCTGCCGGGCCGACTCGCGCGTTCGGGACGACGACCCGACTGCTGACCGACAGCTACGATCGCTCGCTCGAGCGACAGCTCGCGGCGGAGACAGATGGCATCGCAGGTGCAACGCGAACGGAAGACTACGAGCGCGGACTCGACGCGTTCTTTGGCGACGACGATCCCGACTTCGTCGGCCGGTAGCGTTGCCCAGCTCCTAGTGAGAACCGATCGACGCCGCGGCCGGATCGCGACTGGACCCGCCGGCCGTGGACAGTAATCACGGTAATTTATCACAGTATGCGTCCAATCGAGCGGCATGCATCTCGGAGTAGTCATTCCGCGGACCGGAACGCACGATCCAACCGACCTCGCGGTCAGCGCGGAAAAACTGGGATACGACTCCGTCTGGATGGGGGAGCTATGGGGCTCGAGTTCGGTCGTAAAACTCAGCGAAATCGCCGCGAAGACCGATGAAGTCGAGCTCGGAACCGCCATCGTCAACGTCTTTTCGCGAACGCCCGCCGTCCTCGCGATGACCGCCGTGACCCTCGACCGAGTCTCCGACGGTCGTGCGTCCCTCGGGGTCGGGACGAGTACACCGACCGCCGTCGAGAACGTCCACGGAATGCCGTTCGACCGACCGGTCCGTCGGTCCCACGAAACTATCGAAGTGATTCAACGCATCCTGAGCGACGACGACCCAGTCACGTACGATGGGGAACGAGTCAGCGTCTCGGGCGTTCCGCCACTGGACAGGGACGTTCCGGTCTACCACGCGGCGCTCGGGCCGGCGAACCGGCGCGTCGTCGGCCGGCTCTGTGATGGCTGGATGCCACACAACATCCCGTTTTCTGGGTTAGACGACGCGTTCGAGATCGTTGCAACGAGTGCTCGAGAACGCGACCGCGACCCCGACGAAATTACGATCGCTCCGTACGTGCCGGCAGCCGTGAGCGAAGATTGCGACGAGGCCTACGACGCCGTACGCGGTCACGTCGCGTATTACGCGGGCAGTGCCGACGGATATCGGAACGCGATCGCCACCAAGTTCCCGGAGCAGGTCGATCGCGTTGCCGAGGCCTGGCAGGCGGGCGACCGGGCAGACGCGGCAACCTTGGTCACGGACGAAATGGTCCACGACCTTGGTGTGGCCGGGACGCCGTCAGCAGCTCGCGATCGGCTTCGCGAAATCGTGAGCGAAACGGCCATCGATCGGCCGCTCGTGACGATTCCGGAGCAGGCCGCCGACGGAATAGCCGAAGCGACCATCGAGGCGTTGGCAGCCGTTTCTGACGCCTGATGAACGCCTCAACACGTAGAACATCGGTCACACGTAGTCGAGATTGACCTGCGTCACGTTCGCCGAGCGTTTGACGATATCCGCGATTTCCTCGCGTCGTCCCTCGTCGATTCGGCTCTGCGGGCCACAGACGCAGATCGCGCCACGGATGTGATCGCTCTTGTCGAGCACCGGAGCGGAAATACAGACCATTCCCGCGATGCGTTCGCCCTCGTCGATGGCGTACCCCTGGTCCCTGATCTGCTCGAGTTGTTCGAAGAGAACGTCGGGATCCGTGATGGTTCGGTTCGTCATCTCGATGAGTCCCTGCCGGTCAATGATCTCCTGCACGCGGTCATCCGGCATGTGCGCGAGGATCGCTTTCCCGGGAGCTGCTGCGTGAAGTGGCATTCGTGCACCGGGATACGCGAACAGATTGACGGCGTCGGGCCCTTCTTGCACCGCGACGATCACGCACTGATCGTTTTCTTCGATCATCAACGTGACGTGCTCGCCCGTCTCCGCCGCTATATCCTGGAGTTTGTCGCTGACGACTTTGAATATTTCCAGTCGGTGGCGCTGTTGGTTGCCCACCTCGAGAAACCGGGTTGTAGTCGAGTACTCTTTCTCTTCGACTTCGACGTATCCCGTCGCAACGAGCGCCTGGAGATAGTTATGGACGGTACTGACGGGCATATCGAGCCGTCCGGCGAGATCCGAAACCCCCCCGGATCCGTTTTCCGCAAGTTCGTCGACGATCTTGAATGCCCGTTCGACCGACCGGTTTGATGTGCCCGTCATCATGGAAATGATTCCACGGATAGTATAGAAGTCTTTCGGCTCTGCCGAATAAAAATTCGGGTATGGAAGACTACTGCAAACGAACGATCGTGACCAACCAATTCGAACAACTGGATCAGAACACGGTCAAATCCCCCGCACCACCGAATAGAAAACAAACAACAGATTCGACGAGAGCGTAGTGTCGGACTTCTTCAAAGCGATGGCAGCCTCGGTTTTTGAACCAGTCGAAATACATTTGGCGCTATTTCAGCGATTTCGGGAGAGAATTATGAATTAACAAAGGGCTGTTCGGTGAAAACAGCGCATTCAGCGGTGCCGAAAGACACTCCCACGAAAACGAGGTCGTTGCTCTCACAGCTAGTTTCCCGGTCCCGATTTCACCCCCATCCCTCGTTTCGAGAGAACTGAGACGATTCTTCGCTGTTGCTCGAATTTGCGATTTATCGCTATACTATACATACATATGGGTGTAAAGAGAAGGGTAGCTGATGTCCTCTCCTCAGAGGAATGCCCCTCTCGGCTCGGATTCAGGCGTTCCGAAATGGAGTATTCGAAAAGTTGGAATTAGCCTCAGCGAGTTGCGGGACGATCCTCGTCCCTCGTCGATTTTCAAACTCGCGTACCGTTTCGCGTACCGTGCACCATCGCTGGCGTCTGTCTGTCTATCTGTCTGTTAAGTGATTGGTACGATCGTTGTGGGTTGTAGTAGTGTACAAACTGTTCAAGTTATTCTCTCACGTTCGCCCGACTGCCTACCCACGAATTACGGAAGCGGTCAACGCGCATCTGGAAGGTATGAAACCACTGTTCGATCAGGCTTCGATCAACGTAATTGAACTGAACGCTCACTCCCAGTCGAGAGAGGACAGTCAAATAATCGTATCTATCGACGAGAAACACCGTCTCGAAGAGATCGTATTTTTCCGTCAACTTATACAGGAACGCAGCAGCTAGATCGGTGCCTCATCGTCCGAATACTTCGACATCAAGAACCAACCGCGAGTTTAGGTTGATTGCAGTATATGCCCAAGACCAGTTGTTATTGATATTGACAGTAGTTTTATCATTGTCGACCCATGCCGGCTTCGCCGTCCTCAGAACGCTTTGCATTCTGATGAGTAGCACGAGAGTTTCGCTCTCGTGGATGTCGGCGAGTCTGGAACGGTGTCAGCTAGCCGACGTACCCAGTACTAGATTGCTTGATGAGACCGTTCAACTCCGAACAAGCGAAAAATCCCATCCTTCCGATGTTGTAGAGTATCCCACTAGAGACGACTGAAAACACTTCGATAGAGGTGTGTGGACACTTCGATAGAGGTGTGGTGATCACCGTGTAGTATTGCAGCACCTGAGAGAGTCAGTAGGTTATATATGGAGTGATAGGTGAAGAAGTCCTCCAAACGTCGATACGAATACAGCGCCAGAAATTCCAATCTACACACCTGCTCTCGATCGATTACACATCGATAGAGGTGTGTGGTGTATCATCCAAACGGGTGACTTTCGAGAGTACGGGAAGCTCAGTTCTCGTTTCGAACCTGTGCTTTGACGACGGTCGATACTTCGTTCCCGGAGACCATGTCGATGCGCGAGTCCTCGCGAAGTGTTTCGAGGATGGTCTCGGGACGCTCGCCGAACTGGAACTCGAGGAACATCCCAGAGCTCGGACCGTGGCTTCGTCGTTCGAAGTCGACGAGGGAGTACGTCGTCATCTCCTTCATCTTGTTAACGTAGGTCTCCTGGTGATATTGGTCGGCCTCGATTGCGTCAGTGAGGAACTGATACACCCTGTAGCCGGTCGTGCTACGGGCGGATTCATCGTCCGTTTCGGCAGCGACAGCTGCCGTCGCATAGAGACAAAGCTTCTTCTGTGTGCTGATGCCTCGAACGACCTCGAGGACGCGGTTTTTCTCGACTTTGTCCTGCGCCTCACGGACGTGCGCTTCACGAACGTCTTCGTCGCCTTCGCGTTCAGCGAGCTCACCGGCGACGCGCATGAGATCGATCGCTTTGCGAGCATCGCCGTGGGTCTGCGCTGCGAAAGCAGCCGCCAGCGGAATGACGTCCTCGTCGAGAACGTCGTCGTAAAAGGCGTCTTGGCGACGACGAAGAATCGACTGCAACTGATTTGCATCGTAATCGTCGAAGTGGACGTCTTCGGGGGTGAAGGAGCTCAGGGCCCGACTCCCCACGGACTCCATCATCTTCGTATCGTTAGAGATCGCGACGACTGAGACGTGCGCAGTGAGTTCGTTATTTGCGCCGGCTCGAGACAGTTGATAGAGGAGGCGGGAGAACGCCGGCTCCTGTTTGTCTCGTCGACCCACAAGCATATCGAGTTCATCAAGGACGAATACTGCAGAATCGAAGTTCTCGTTAACGATCCGATAGAGCTCGTCCCACTTTTCTTTCGTCGCGACACCGTGTTTCGGAACCTCGACCTCGACGAGAGCTTCGTCCGCAGCGCGACTCGCTAGTTCGTAGACTGCAACGCCGAGGGTGTCGAGATCCTGGCAGTTGACTTCGATCGTCCCGAACCGGATGTCACGCGATTCGCAGATAGCGCTAATGTTCTTGCAGACGGCTTTGGTGATGAGGGATTTACCGGTCCCCGAGGGACCATAGAGAAAGAGATTCGGCGGACGGTTGTCACCGAGAGCGACGCGGAGCATCTTCGTAACCTCTTGGAGTTGTTCATCGCGACCGACGATTCGATCCTCTTCGACGATGTGATTCGGATCGAGGAGCGACCGATCACGAATGAGTCCCTCTTGCTGGTCGAACTCCAGCAACATATCCTCGATTGACTGTGAATCAGTGGTCGACGACGGGTTACTCGAGGATGAAGATGTCTCGGGCGCAGAAGACTCGAATGAGGAAATGTCCTCCTCTATCGTTTCGTCCTTCGATGTCCCCGCCTCATCTCGAGGATCCTCGAAGTCATCCATACGGTGACCCATACAGGGTGGGACCAAAAGTGTTCCCCACCTTTGTCGATGTGTATTTCTCCGATTAGACGGATGATATCCGACGATTTAACCCGGTTGAGACGGCGATCCCTCGAGGTAGTAAAGGCGGCCGACGATGTGTTATGAGAGAGGTGGGTGTTGAGACAGACACCCCTCTATCGATGTGTTCGAAGCCTCGAAGGGGAGGGGGTCAATCGACGGGATCGAATATGCGAGAGCGATGGTAACGCAAGATCTCGCAGAAGAGAGCCGATTGGTTAGGAAATCGGTGTAATTCATTCCAGTATTTCTCTTTCTCTTCTTCTAGCTTTCTAGAACAACACTCACACACACCCCTATCGAAGTGTTCGATATGTTCTGCACCTTGATCGTGACCTTCCTGAATCCCCTTCGAAAACAGCGAACAGCAAATGATCCCTCTCAGGCTGTCTTTATGTAATTCTCATCGGTTACCGGCCTCAATTCTTGGTCAGAAGCCTCGAGTCTTCCAGTCATTCGTCGTTTTATCGGCTCCACACCCACAGTGAAAACACATCGATAGAGGGGTGTCTGTGCCGTCCTACTCTTGAGTAGGTTTCAGTCAGATTGTTCCTCCCCTTTCGGAGAGAATACCATCCAAAGCAACTGTCAAGACACACTTCGATAATGGTGTGTGTCCTGGCAGCTAGTTTCGCTTACTCTTGAGAATCAACCTCCATCTGACATCAATTCCACTGTTTGATCCAATCTTCTCGAAGAGCCGCTTCGACATGTAAGAGACAATCTCGCAGGAACACATCGATAGAGGGGTGTCCGAACCCCCTCTGTTAGAAGCCCTCCTTTGCAAGAACGATGCAACCAGCCAATTGATTGTTGAGTCCAATTAGAGATAGTCCTCGATGCTGCTTGCCTTCGTCCCGCCGATCCAAAATATGCGGAATGGCAGTCTCAACCGCGTCGATGGTCGAGTCTTCCTCAGAGATCTGGTGATGCTACTCGACAGCCACACGGCGACGCGATATGGTCCATCGGACCGCGTGTGTAGACTAGCATCACCGCTTTCCCACAATGCGGACACGACGGCAGCGACCACTCTCCGTCCTCTTCTGACTGTCGCTTCTCTCTCATAGCCACCTCGAGCGGTGACTGTTGGAGTCGACGGCTACTCGAGTGCGATACGACTCTCGTGCGGGACGTTTATATCCCGCCAGAAGTAAGCGAAACATGGCTTTCGAGCCTCTCGGCTGGAAGCCACGCTTCGGGTGTCTCAGCACCCGGGGCATTTCAACGCATACCCCCGCGGCGACGTGGAGCGCAGCTTCCATTTTGATTGTGTATGGCTAGTCACTTATAGTATTGGGAGATATTCCTGTTAGAAATAGCGGGACACCAATCTTGCTCGGTAATTTCTCGTTAGTGTTCTGGCCGTCATACTACAATTATATGTGCTCAAGCGGTCAGTGCCGGGGCTGACTGATATTCGAATACAGAGATGACCGTCTCATCGCTGTCACACTGACTGAGTTTAGCATCTAAGTACATTCCTGAGGGCGGCAGGTTGAACGAGACGGGCCAGATGCTGATCAAGATCAGCAAGCGCAGCCGGAAACACGGACTTGAGATCTATGGTATCTCCCAGCGCCCGGCCGATGTCAAGATTGAGGAACTCGGCCACCGGCGTTTGCTACTTGCGGAGGTTGATCGCAGACGGTGGTTACCCACTTGAGGAGTCGAGTCTCTAGCCGCTGTGTATGTACTCCCACGAAGCAAAGACAGCAGACGAGAACAATACGACAACTCGAGAGATCTCCCGCTGCTCCGGTGGCACGGCGGTGGCGATCACCGCGGGACCAAACAGTCGAAAATTGCTCTTGATTCCGTTTTCTGACCCCTCTCACTGGAATAACAACCCAGAATCAGGACTGCTGTTTAAGTATAATAAGTCGAATGCGACTAGTGCACAATGAAAGCCAATCATCCGAAGATCCCTCAGGAAATGTATGATGATCTCGCAGGTATCGAAGAGGGTGGAAGTCTCTATACACTTAGGCGAGTGGAACCGTTCTCTATTGGGTATATTGAACGAATTTCTCGAAGTGACAAAACGGATCCGGATCGTTCACAAAACAGAGTGGAGGTCTACCTTTCCTCAAAACAAGGGAAAGAATACCGGATAGTAGTTGACTGCGGGAGCGACCGCTGTGCTATGGAACATGTTAGGAACGGTGATTGGGTAACATATTCGAATGATCTCTCTGGGTTCCGATATCGGTCTCCAAATCACCCGGACCAAGGTGAAAACTGGCCTCACGACATGGAGTGATTCGTATCTTCTAATCGGTATCGACAATAATCTCGGATTCAACCTCGAACGGCATCGCTCAAGTCGAGAGCGTCTCGGCGATCTCCCGGCGTGCTTGAGGGTGAGGTCGTCGCGCTTGAGGACGCGGCGGGCGGTCTGGACAAACTTCGGAACGTCGTCGCAAGCGCTCACCAGTGAGTTCAATCTTTGCGACAGCATCGTCAAGGTCGCGTCGGTCGATCACGTCTTGGACATAGCCTACACTATCATCCTCGCCGAACGCGATATGAAACACCGACCACGGGCGCGTCTCGAGTTCGAGTTGGCGGCGAGTGAGGTCACCGTCGTCGATTTCAAGTAACTGGACGAATCCCATCTCTTCTTGATTCTTGGCATAGCGCTCTGTCGCACTCGCGTACCAGATATCTGTACCATCGACGTGTGCGCTCTTTGGCTGGTGGAGATCGCCGAGTGCGAGGCCATCGAGGTCAACGTTTACCCGCTCGAGGACATCCTCGACGGGGTAGTTGGCGACGATACCTTCTGCAGGGGCTCGAGCAATTCGTGCATACAGAGAATCGAATATTCTGTGTCCTCCGGTCGTGCTTCGAGTTCGAAGTCTGCCGTATCCCAGACGCTTGGACGGACCGCATCGATACCGTAGAGCGCCACATCACCGACGACTGTCGGCTCTCAGTTAAGTCGGGTCACGGCGTTCGTACGACAGAGGAGATCGAGCCACTGGTCGTCTCCGTGGTTCCCTACGATCCCGTAGAACGGAATGTTGCGCTCCTTGAGCGGCTCGAGTGCATCAGCGCAACGCATGACCGTCGGAAGTGGTGGCACAGGATCATCGAACAGGTCACGGGTGTGGATTACGGCATCGACGTCACGTTCGACCGCGAGTTCAATCGTTCGCTCGAATGTGTCTACAAAGCCGTCACGGCGAATATCTGAGCCGTATTGACGCTTTCCGAGGTGAATGTCACTGATACGAAATAGTCGAATTTCAGCCATGTTGGGTGCACAGATAGCTCTGCATATATAAATGTAAAAGAGGCTGAGTAGTTGTCAATTTTAGAAAACAATTCATGTGCTCAATACCGCGCCTGCAGATATACGATCGTGCCGTGCTAAAGAACGACGATGGCCTGTAGAACTTTCCAAGTAGCGCTGGTGTTGGAGGTTCGTTTGCGTACTACTTACTACTCAATTTTGCCATAGATACCGTTTAGAGCGATCAGATTCTGTCTGTCGAGTACTCGTCGACAGCATCTTCTGAAAGATATAAAACTACTATGTGGGGTTGATACTTATTAGCATGTTCGAGGAGCATCAAGTATGGATGTACTATCTTGGAACGTACAAGGAGCATTTCCACCATAAGGATCAACAGACCGAATCTCCGGTCAGATTGGGTATCTCGTTGAGACTGCTGACTGCCCTGACTTGGTAATGCTGAACGAAGTCACGACCGATCGTCGGGAACTCTGGCATGAAGAGCTGAGAGACACTGGAGGATACACGGAGATTGTGGACACGTTAGATTGGTCGCGACAACTGGACGAAATAGATGTTCCGCCATTTCAAGACTTTAATGGGGTGAATGGAAATCTCATCGCAGTCCATTCGGAAAGCGACCTCCAGAATCTACAGCGGCAATCACCCAGTATCCGAGATGCCCCATTTGGAGATTCAGATTTGAAGCACTGGGACACCAACTTCCCCGAGAAGATTCTCAACGCGGAAGTTGACCACGGTGATTTTACTCTCGATCTCTGGAACATTCGGACGGTACCTGGGAGCATGTACGGCGAGGAGAAAATAAAAATTCTCGAGAACATTTATAACCGGATTCTCGCGCAAGGTGATAGGCCTCGAATCTTGGCCGGCGATTTCAATGCGCCTCAGGACGAAACGGCCGATGGAGAGGTTATTCCCTGGCGAGATGAACGAAACGATGCTCTCTCGGAACGTTGGAAAAACGCCGAACGCAACATTCTGACAGAACTGGACACGGTCGGGATGGTCGATGTCTTTCGAGCAATCCACGGCTATGGTACACTTGACATATTAGATATCAGCCATCCAACTGGCGAAAAGGGGCCTCTTTCTGGGAAGCGGTTTGACCACGTCATCGCGTCAGAAATTCTCAACCCAAACGATTGCTTCTACGATGAGACAGGACTCGAGTATAGCGATCACGCACCGATCATCGCAGAGTTCACCTCAGATAAGCTTAGACCGAAGTCGTCGACACCCTGATGGCTCAGTCCGAGTGAAATCTTCAGGCGAACCACGGTGGCTCTGCGAGTTGAGCACTAGAAGATTACCTAGGAGATAGCCGTCTAGAGGCCTCTATGGAATTGGCAGAGGGTTATTAGCAATCTCGATCACAACACAACGTGTATGATCTCACAAGATTCACGGCCTGACTTTGAAGAAGTCATGAGCGATTCGACTGTTAACAGCGGGAAATACCCCTGTCCGATATGTCACAACTATTCATCAGACTCTATCAGAAGCATCAAAGGTCATATCTCTGGCTCAAAGGATGAAAAACACGGAGATCTTGGTTGGAACTGCGAGGTGGAAATTAAGGCGACTGCTGAAGGCCAGTGAGCAGTCTTATATCGAGGAGAAGACCCTCAATAGATACCGCCACCAGTGAGCCGCTTTCAACACGACTAGTGGTTTCGTCGGCGGATGCTCGCAGGCAAGCCAACGGGTGATTGACTAGAATATCGTCGATCGATACATCGCCCGTTGTCTGCTGTTGGTTCACGGAAATCATCTAACTGTGAGAGTGCTTGATGAAGCCCTCACCTTCTCAGGTGGACAAAAAAACATCACCGGGGCTCGCTTGCCGGTGTCTCAGCGGCCAATCGTGCCTTGGCGCGTGATCGGGGCGTCAGGGTTGATGGTAAACGCGACGATGGTGGAGTCCTCGGTTGCGGTGACGGTTACGTCGCTATCGCCAGTCACGAGTGCGCTCTCGGTGTACCCGAGGGACTCCTCGCCAACGTCGATGACGCCATCAAAGACGTATAGATAGGTATCCCAATCCGACCGGGACGGCAGCGTAGTCGTGGCGCCGGCGGTGAGGCGGCAATCGTAGAAGTCGACATCGTTGCGGACAAACAGCGGGGCGTCGGTCCCTTCGGGGCCGAACAGGTGCCGCCATTCGTTCGTGACGGGATCGGGAATTGGCTCGTGTTGGATGTCCGGCTCGAGATCGAGGCTGTGTGGTCGGACGAAGATCTGGAGCATTCGAAGCGGCGGGTCGTTTGCTAGCGTCTCCTCGGCGTGCCAGAAGCCGCTGCCGGCGTTCATGACCATCAGGTGTTCGGCGTCAGTAACGAGGTTATTGCCCTGGCGGTCGTCGTGGCGCATTACGCCGTTGGGGACCCAGGAGATGATATCTTCGTTGCGGTGCTGGTGCATTCGGATCAGCGTCCCCGGATCCATGAATGACTCGACGACGGTTGCCAGCGGCCCATAGCCGTGATCGTCGTGGTCGGGGACGGCCCGACCGGGGAAGTTGAGGTGTATCCGGAACTTGCCCTGATCCTGCGAGACATCCGTTCGCGGCGCCGTGTGGATACAACGTTGAGTCTGTGCCGAGGGCGAATCATCCATTACCACGTCGTAGTGCCTCAGCCGCTATATGGCTTCTGCGCGACGGTCTTCGATGTACACTCTAGGTGGGCTGGTTGTCCAGTCTGGTAGAGTTCACGCCGGCGAGCGACGCTTGCGACCCGTCGTCGCTGTCCGCTTTCAGCTGCTGCCCGTAGGTTGAGTATCTGAGCCTATCGAAATACAGCATTCGGATTTGTCCTAATAAGGTCGAGCATTAATAATCCTACTTTACGGACTGAGACCGAACTGTCTCCGACAGGCTCGGGACACCAGAGGAACTCGAACAGTGCTTCACTGTGCCGGTCGATGACTTCCAGACTCATCTGTGAATCTGGCCCTATCGGGACGGGCCACCCTTCTCGGCCCGAGAATAAACCTTACTGCAGGTACGGTTCCATCCACAGCACTCGGCGACGTTCGACTTCAATAGCCTATGCTCGCCCGTAGTCAAATCCCGTGAAAGGGGAATGACTCAGCTACCCCTAGTCGAGGGAAACGAATGGCAAGGTTGCCCGTTCCTCGGCGGAATAGCCGAGCGCTGTCTTCTGGGAAACGTCCGTGGGCGTCGTTACGTCGATGAGTCGCGGTGCATTATCTACTGCACCGGCTTTTGCACCGCCGAACCTGTGGCCACTTGCCGTCTCCTGTACCGGGCGGAAGGCGCTGTACTCTGCCGAACCGACGCCTGCGACCACCTCTAAGTCGGCGGGGTCGGTCCCGTCGAAGGCGGCACGATCGATAGTCAGCGTGACCGTATCGGCGTCAAAGTCGACGGTGGACTGGGGACTGATGGTGCTTCCATCGTCACCGGTCAGATCTGAGCCGCCGGCGTCGACGGCAGCCATGGACCACCCGCCAACGTGGAGGCGGTAGTGCCAAGATTTCTCGAAGGAAACGTTCGCCCCCAGATCGTCGAGGCTTTCGGTGGTACCACCGCTCGCATTGGGGTCGCTAACCCACACGGCGAACAGGTGCGGCGAGAAGCGGCCGCCCCATACGTCGTAGAGGTTCTCCACCTCGAACTCGAACTGCACGAGACTTGGCGTCTGTGCAACGGAGACCGACCGGAGGTCGAATGCACCCGACTGGTATGCGTCGGCAGTGGGATACGTGTACGTCCCGGGTCCGTGGTCGTCGCCCTCGGAGTCATCGAGAGAAGCGATGGTTTCCGGCGGTCTGACCGTCACCGTCTCTGTGGCTAACGTATCGCCGTCGGTCGTCCGCACTGCGATATCGTAGGTGCCAGGCTGGTTGATGCTGTAGGAGAACTCGTAGGTCGCATCGCTCGCGTTCGGCGGGAAGCGGACGTTCGCTGTCCGGATTGTCTCCCCGTCGACGACCAGTTCGACGGTTTGCCCGCCAATATAGTCGCTCTGGTTCGACCCCGTTGCTTCGACGAACGGTTCTTGAATGAACACGTCGTCTGCGATGTCGACGCTGACGTCCTGTGTAGGATGCTCGTAAGCCGGCAACTCAGAGACGTCCTCCCACGAGGCGGGGTACAGTCGGACAGCAGTTCCGCCCGATTCTATCATCGATGCCAGCAGCGTCGTGTCGGCGTCGACTATCGCTCTGTCGACGCGGACCGGCTCGAGGGTATCGTCGTAGCTAGCCTCGATACCATCTGAGTAGATTTCTGCGACGTACTTCCCTTTGCTGTGTCCCTTCCCCTTGCCGTTGCTGTTCGGCTTTTGGTGGCTCCTCCCCTTACTAGAACCCTTTTCGTGGCCCTTCCGTTTACCAGGGGCGTCATCGAGGAAGTCGAGCGGGATGTCGATCGCGCGGCCGTTCTCGTCGGTCATCGCACCGACGTACCACTCATCATCTTGTTTCCGTGCCGTAACCATGTACTCGCCGATGGCCGACTCAACGACGCGGGTGTCATCCCAGCCGCTGGCTGGGACATCCTCGATGAACTGGAACTCGTCGACGGTCGGACCTCGAATCGGCACGGTTTCCGGCTCGGGCATCGGTTCACCCGTTTCCGTGAGCGCAACCGAATCGAGGTTGAACCCGCCGGTGTCGTCCGCCGTCAGCGCCACGCCGACGGTTTCGCTGTCGCCGTCCAGAGTGACGGTCGTCGAGACTCCGTTCCAGACATCCCAATAGTCGGTGGTTGGGAACGTGACCTCCGCTACGGGTTCTCCATCGACTGTAACGGTCGCCGTACGCGGCTCGTCGGCCGGAACGGCGTTATCCTCTGCATCGCTAGCGTACCGCAGGTGGAGTTCGTACTCGCCGGCGTTGACATCCTCGAGGGCCCACGTGATCGTCGAACCGGCGGCGACGCTGTTGGGGTCAACCTCGACGTACTGCTCGCCCTGCGCGTTGGCCCAGCTGGCGGCCGTCACGAATCCATCAAGCTCGGCCCATTCAGCCTGTGCGACATCGCCGACGCTGATCGTCGCCGGCTGTTCGGCAAGGTAGGAGCTCGGCAAGTCGGCGACCATCTGCAGCCCGCTGAAGTACGTCGGGTACATCGCGAGCTGCTTGGCCCGCGTCGTCTGGATGCCGCCCGAGCCCGAGTCCATGTCGAAGATTCCCGGCGTGTACTCAACGGGGCCACCGAGCATCCGGGTGAACGGGAAGGTGACATGGTGTGCGGGCGGGACATCGCCGAAGGAATCGTACTCCTGACCGAACACACCCTCACTGGTCATCAGGTTCGGGTAGGTCCGACGACGGCCAGTCGGGTGGACCGGTTCGTGTATATCGAGCATCTGCCGGTTCGCCGCCGCCGTCTGTGCGACGACGTGGTGATGGTTGACCATGACCTGATTGTGGTGGTTATGACCCTCCCCGGACAGGTTCCCATCATCGTTGACGTAGCCGTTCTTGATCGTGTGAATGCCCAGGTCGTCGTACAGCCCGAACGCATCGCCGATCTGGGACTCGTAGTTCTGGAATCCGCCCGCCGTCTCGTTGTGCATCGTCATCTGGGTCGGCGGCTCGAGGGTCGACCCGTAGTCGGTCACCGCCTGGAGGTCGAAGTCCGGATAGGGCTCGGTGAAGTCGAACGCGTCACCACCGCCGTCGGGGTAACTCGACCAGCCTTGGTTCCACCCTTCGACGAGCACGCCGGGGATATCGTGCTCGCTAGCGAAGTCCATGTACTGCTTGACACGCCCGGTCTGGGCGCCGTGGTTGCCGGTCTCGGAGCCCATGTACTCCCAGTCGGCACGGCCGGTGATCATCAGCCACCAGACGCCGATGAACTTCTGGGGTTCGATCCAGTCGACGCCCTGCGGGAACTCGTCGGCATCGTAGTCCTCGTTGAGGTTGACAATGAGATTCGACTCAATGAGGTCGCCCGGCCGCTCGCCCAGTTGGATCGTCCGCCAGGGTGTTCGGTGGGGTGCCGACGCCGCAACCTTCGTCCCGTCGGGAAGGGGCGCCAGCGCAGATTCAAAGGTCGTCCCTCCGTCTTGGGAGGGTTCGACAGCCATCGCACCATAGTCGATGAGGTCCGCCTCGTGAACGCTTATGTAGAGGTCATCATTGGCCTGCATCGTGATCGGCGTGTGCGCACCGCCGAAGTCGCTCTGGTTGCCGATTTCGCTTACCGGCGTCTCAGTATACGTGTATTCGTAGCTGTTGAAGTCGTTCGGGATCCACCAAGACGTGTAGTCATCCGCGAAGGCGAACTCGGTTCGTTCAGCTGTAATGACGAAATCGCCGAAGCCTCCTGCCTCCGGGAACACGTAGCGGAATCCGACACCGTCGTTGAACGCGCGGATCTCGAGCGTTAGTGCGCGACCGTCCGACTCTTCGGCCAAGCCGAGACGCAGTTCCTCGTAGTGCTCCCGAATCTCGTCGTACTGGTCCCAGACTGGTGACCACGTCTCGTCAACCGTCGTCCGCTCGCTGCCGGTGACAGTGACGTCGTCGCCGAAGTCGGACTGGTTCTGGAATTCAAAGCCTAGGCCGGCATCGTCAATGACAGTCGTCCCGTCATAGGCGACGCTGTAGGTTGGCGACCCATCTACGACGTCGACGGTCACTCCAACGGTATCATCCGGCGAGGTAACTGTCTGTTTGGTCGTATCATTACTATTCGTGACTTGTCCAGCGACCGCCTCTGGCACGGATAACGAGAAGGCTGACGCCGCTAGCAGTGATGTGATCCCGACAAACTCCCGCCGGTTCACATTCACCGGCAAATCCTGATTGTGGTTCTCAGACATCATCTGCCCTGTGAATATCTTTAATTATAAATCTAACTACGATAGTAGTATTTTTCCTGAAGTGATATTCACTCTCTATTTGACGCAGACATCTCGAAGAGGAGAACTATCCTGTCTGAGGGTCATAGGGGGTAAGGCTCGCTGAGACTCGCTTCTCGAACGGAGATTATTCTGTTAACCAACGAAACGTGGCCTATTCGTCTGTGTTGGTTAATCAGCAACGCGCGTAATCATTGGGATACTCTATTCTGAGAACGCCCCTCACCCCATAGGGATGAAAAACCTACACGAGTCACCGTTCGAGCAAACCTCGCTGCCTCCATCTTATCCGTTTCTTTCTGATCGAATCAGGAATCGAGCTCGAGTAGCTCGTCCCGTCGATTTCGAAGTGTATTCGGCGATGTTCCTGCAGTATCGGCGATCTGGTGTTGTGAGAGACACACTCCAGCTCGCTCAGCAGCGAGATACAGACACCCCGCTGCGACGCCACTCGGCCGACGGCCGATCGTGAGTCCAGCTTCACTCGCCTGCTGTGCGAGGTCAACTGCCCGTCGACGGACCCAGTCCGGTACCTCGAGCTCCGTCGCTAGTTTTGGAATGCGATCGATCGCCGATATTGGCTGTGCCGGTAACTCGAGGTCGACGTTCATGGCGTCGTAGGCGTTGGTGAGTCTCTCCTGATCACAGCGAGCACTGGTAGCGACTTCTGTCCGCGATCGTCCAAGCCCGTTACACCGCATTGTTGCATAGACACTGGCTGCAGCTACCGCCTCGAGCGACCGACCCTGACAAAGCCCTTCGGATTGGGCCCGTCGGAAGAGCGTACACGCCTGGTCACGGATACTCTCCGCGAGACCGAGACGAGCGACGATTCGCCGGACTTCACTGAGGCCATACGCGAGGTTCCGTTCCGATTTCGACTGCCACTGTGCGCGAGACTGTTCGCGACGCAGTCGGTTCAGCTGCCGTCGCTTCTGACTCGAGAGCGTGTTTCTGTTCCCATCTCGGTGATAGCCGATTTCAGTGGACAGACCGCGGTCGTGACGCGTTGGCGTCAGTGGTGCACCAGTCCGTTTCTTCGATTTCTGTCCGTCACTCCGTCCCCAATCAGGCCCTCGATCGAGTTTGTTCTCCTCGAGGATGAGTCCAGTTTCTTTATTCAGAAGGTCGCGCGAAAATCGCGTTACGTACAGGGCAAGCAGTTGCCGAAGCGGCTATCGATCTATCCGAACTATGCCAAAAGCCGTCTGCTAAATATAGAGCGTATATTCTCCAAGATACCTGATTTCGTCGTTTCCGGCTCTATTGGTTGATAATCGAGCAGGACAAGACAGTAGGTGATGGCGGGCGTACATTGGGTATGGATAACGACAATCACGATCCGGAGTCCACAGTCACTCACCACGGTCACGATGCTCCTCACGGGTACACTGACGCGGGTAGTCATGCTCACCCAGGTGGACTAACCGTCGCCGCAGATCAACTCCAGCTTGAGGCATCCGAGACGCGATTGGAGCCGGGGAAAACCCACGAGTGGACGTACCAGATACACGATGAGAATGGTGGCGTGGTCACAGAGTTCGAAGATACGCATGACCAGCTTGCTCACTTGATTCTCGTCCGTCGTGACCTCACGCGTTTCCAGCATCTTCATCCGACACTGGCCGACGACGGGACGTGGTCAGTAGAGTTGGTCCTTCCCGATCCCGGCGTTTACCGGGCATTCGTTGACGTCCTGGTAGATGGTCAGCCGACGACACTCGGTGTAGATGTACTATCGTCGGGGCCGGCTCAGTACGTAGAGCGTCCGCAAACCACACGAGAGGCCGCAGTCCAGGGATACAGTGTCGAACTTTCATCAGACCAGATCCCTGCGGGTGAGACTGTCGATATCGAGTTCGAGGTGCATCAGGGCGGAGGCGGCGTCGCTCATCTCGATCCGTATCTCGGTGCACTCGGCCACCTCGTAGCGCTTCGAGACGGTGACCTCGCATATCTTCACGTTCACCCCGAAGAGACAAACCCAGAAGACGGTATCGTTCGATTCGCCGTTCGATTCCCTACCACCGGTGGATACCGTCTCTTCCTCCAGGCGAAGCCCGATGGCGAGCTGATTACCGCCTCTTTCGACGTACAAGCTGGAGAACGCTAACCCGTTTTCGGGCTACACCAGGTACAACTGTAAATGGAGAGCAAGAGATGCGCTCTCTATGTAGCAGAGTGGCTGGTAGTTGTCGTTGGTCTGGGGAATACTCATTCTCGGTCACCACACTCCTGCAAAGGATGGTTCATCAAGGAACGTCGAAGAACGAATGGGCCGACCGACACCGACAGGCACTGACCACCCGCCATTCCCATGAAGATGTACTCAACGACCGAGAATTCGAACTGCTATTAGAGGCGTGTGGTGATCTGCCAGCACCGCGTGGCTTCGAGGCGCGGTTCATCTGTCTGCTCGGCGGTCGGCTTGGCCTTCGCGCTGGGGAAATCGCACACTTTCATAGCGCTTGGTTAGACTGGAACCGCAAGCTCATTCGGATTCCACAGCACGAGCCGTGTGACTGTGGTTACTGTCGGCGACAGGCCCGACAGGAAGTCGCTCACAATGACCAACTGACTGAAACCGACGCTATCGCTTCACGCTGGCACCCTAAGACTGTCGCGTCAGCTCGGTCAATCCCCTTTGATCTCTCACTGCGAATCGAACTCTGTATTGAACGGTTCGCAAACCGCTATAGTGGCTTCCCACGGTCGCGGTCAACGGTCAACCGACGCGTCGAAGAAGCCGCCGAACAAGCGAATCTCACTGGACGAATTTATCCACACTGTCTGCGGGCAACAGCAGCCAGCCATCATGCGTACAAGGGAGTAGCCCTGGTACCGCTACAAGCACTGATGGGATGGAGTGACCTGGCGACTGCCCAGAAGTACATCCGGATATCCGGAACCGCGACCGCCGATGCACTCCGTCGAGTCCACCACAAATAACCGAACAACCCCCCTTCTGGTAGATCACCCGGTGCTGCATAGAGAGGATGGATTCATCAGATCGCTACATGCAGACATTGTGACGGGTGAATGGATTAATTCGTCGAAAGTGGGTTATTGCATCCAACTTCAATGTGCCCTGAGCGACTATTTAACTAGAAGGTTAAATAGTTGAGGCTCGTATACTTGATTAGATGGTTGAACAGGAGCCAGCCGGTCTGGACCTCGACGCAGTCTTCCAGGCACTCTCACACCCGATCCGTCGGTCAATTCTCGAACAGTTGACCGACGGTCCCGAAAGTGTGAGCGAGTTGGCCGAACCTCACGACATTTCCCTGCCTGCCATATCCAAGCACCTGCGCGTGCTGGAGGACGCTGGCTTGATCGACGTTAAGAAGGACGGTACCGTTCGTCGCTGCCACCTCGATGCTGTACCGCTTTCCGCGGCGTTCGGGTGGCTAACCCAATACCGCGTCTTCTGGGAGGACCGCTTGGATGCGCTGGCCAACCATCTGGAGAACGAAGACCAATGACAAACAATCCCAACGAAGGCGATGCACCGACGACGGAGAACACTGTGGACGGAGGACAGTGTATAACTGTAAAGCGTGTAATAGAAGCGTCCCCCGAGCGGGTCTATGAGGCGTTCCTGAACCCCCCGGACATGGCTGTGTGGGCGCCCCCGGAAGGATTCCGCGCCGACGTCCAGGAGGTTGAGGCTGAGGAGGGCGGGTCCTTCCGAATCGAGAACGTCGGCGAGGCAGAGGGGATGGACCAGTACTCCCACACGTTCGAAGGAACCTATCGGGAACTAGAACGCGGCGAGAAGATTGTCTGGACCGAGGAGACAGGAGAGGGTGATGACCACAGTACTGTGACGGTCACTCTGGATAGCGTTCCTGACGGGACCGAGATCACTCTCCGTCTAGAGGGCATCCCCGAGGACGTCGATATCGAGGAGTACGGGGTCGCGGAGGCCTGGGAAGACTCCCTCGAGAAGCTCGCTGGCCAGGTGGAGGGCTGACCATGTCGACCGACTCCACTCCCAGAAACGCGGGCGAAGACTCCAGGACTGGTGAAAACACGGAGTGGGGGAAGATCAGCCTCTCCGTACTGCTCTCGATCCTCCTGGCTACTGGGGCACACTACTCGTTGCTGGCGGGTAGTGCGATGCACCCCTCGCTACACGCTCTCGTCGGTATCGTCCTCTTCTTCGTCACTGGATTCGTTGTGTTCCAGTTGGTGATAGGGTGACCGACGAGCCATGTATTCGACTAAACTTTCGCCAGGTAGCTCCGGAGACAGCCGAGCACGAGCGACAGGTATTGTCACAAACATGTTGAACCATAGGGGTCTTAGTGATGCTGGACCACCTTTCGGTGAGTGATTATAGTATGCCCAGTTCAATTACGGCGCAACAGGTCAGCGACCTTGTGCTGGCGAACCGAGTAATCAGAGCGCCTTACTACGAGAAAGGCCACGATGAGGGGGTCCAGTTCACGGACCCGGATCGCGGACTCCAGTGGGGTGCCGACGCCATCCCAGCACTGCTGGGTCTGTTCCGAGTCGAGGAAGACCCCCGGGACGACCACCCCGACGGCTGGGTGGGCTTCGCTCGCCACTGGCGAGAGGGGACGTTGCGCCTGGACTTCGATCTGTATTCGGGACCAGATGAATCTGACCCGGTCCTGGTCGTGACCGCGATGTCGGGCCGAGAGGGAGAGACCACCATCGTGGACGAGGAGTTCGGGGAGGTCAAGTTGCCGGACCAGGTTCCCACCGAGGAAGAGTGGGGGAAACACCAAAAACGGTATCAAGCGGCTAGGAAGGACGACGACACCGACGGCTCAGCAGCGGTGAAGGCGTTCATCACAGCGCTGCCGGGGTGGAAGCGCGAGGTTGCGACGCGGTTCGACGAGATCATCCAGCAGGAAGTGCCCGACGTGCGCCGCGCCGTGAAGTGGCACCAGCCGTTCTACGGCGCCGAAGAGCAGGGATGGTTCGCCTCGTTCAGCGCGTTCTCGAAACACGTGAAGCTCGCGTTCGTAGCCGAATCGTACCTCGATCCGAGGCCCCCCAGCGGTACGGGGCCGGACAGACAGGCCCTGGACCTCGAAGAAACGGACCTGCTGGACGAGGAGCAGGTCGCCTCCTGGGTACGGCAGGCCGCCGAAAATCCGGGAATGGGCTGGTGAGGAGCCCGCCTTTGTGTGATACCTAGGGCAGCTGCGAACCCCTCTTGCGGGCGTGCATGTTCACTGCCAACTCTGCCAACAGCACAACTATTCTATTAAAACGATAAGAAAACTCCATGAGTAACAACGGTACTAAGCAAGAATTAGCCTTGGCTGGAGTGTTGTACCTCGTAGGTCAACTCCGCAAAAACGTCACCCTGTTTTTGTACGTCAGTCAGTCGCAAGGGCGGGGTAGTGATCCTGCGAGGCAGGAGTGGTGCACCCGAAGCGAGCGTGACAGGCGCAACGCTGAGAATGATCTCATCAAGTAGCCCCTGATCGTGGAACTGGCCGACGAGGTCACCGCCACCGACGAGCCAGACGTTTTTCCCGTCTGCGGCCCTCACCATCTCCGCATGGACGGGCGCAACGTCTCCCCGCACGAAGTGTATGTCGGCCCCGTCGACCATCGGTAATTCTCGACTGCTAAACACCCAGACCGGGTCCTCGTACGGCCACTGTTCCGGCTCCTCTAAGAGGCCCTCCTGCTCGACGACCCACTCATACGTCGTCGAACCCATGGCCACCGCGCCAACGTGCTCGACGAACTGTGGGAAGCTGTCCTGGACGCCCTCAATCTCATCAATCTCTCCGAACTGGAACAGCCAGTCGAGTGAATTGTCCTCGTCGGCAAGATACCCGTCGATACTCGTCGCGGTGTAGTACTGTGTCTTCATGTGAACCGCTATCTGAGAGGCGGTCTGTCGGCATAAAGCCATCTAGTCAATGCCAGCTAGTTCCTCTGTATCGAACGCTTCCCGCGCCCAGACTCGTGACCTGTTACTGGGCGAGATTCGCGCTCTGTATCCATCATAACTCTTCGAACAGATACGCTGATTGGCAGGAACCCCAGTAGTCAATAAGCACATGTAGTTACCGAGTCGCCCAATCCATCTCACCCAAATATCTGAATAAAGAAACCGAACTAGCAACTACTGGTTGCAAGCGTTCCTCTGGTTTGCTGTATCAAGCTTCCGCTTCAATCTCGAGTAGTTCGTCTCGCCGACTGCGGAGCGTGTTTGGTGATGTTCCTGCGATATCGGCGATCTGCTGTTGAGAGAGACAGAATCCGACTCGCTGGGCAGCGAGATAGAGACAGCCCGCTGCGACGCCACTCGGTCGGCGGCCGATCGTCATTCCGCGTTCGCGTGCCGTCTGTGCGAGATCGAGTGCTCGTCGCCGTACGTGATCCGGAACCTCGAGTTCTGTCGCAAGCCTGGGAATCCGATCTGTTGCTGCAATCGGCTGTGTCGGTAACTCGAGTTCGACGTTCATCACGGTGTAGGCGTTAGTGAGTTTCTGCTGATCACAGCGCGCACAGGCTGCGACTTCTGCCCGTGGCCGTCCGAGTCCGTTACACCGAGCAGTTGCGTAGATACTGGCTGCAGCCACCGCTTCGAGGGATCGTCCGCGGCAGAACTGTTCGGACTGTGCCGTTCGGAACAGCGAACACGCCTGATCCCGGATACTCTGTGGGAGGCCGAGACTCGCGACCATTCGCCGGATTTCACCGAGTCCATAGGCGAAGTTCCGTTCAGCTTTCGACTGCCACTGGGCACGGGACTGTTCGCGACGCAGCCGGTTCAATTGTCGGCGCTTCGTGTTCGAGAGGGCGTTTCCATGTCCGTCTTGCTTGTACCCGATCTCGGTGGAAAGGCCTCGATCGTGGCGTGTCGGTGTCAGCGGGGCACCGGTCCGTCTCTTGGATCCCTGCTCGTCATGTCGACCCCAGTCTGGTCCTCGATCTAGTTTAGTGTCCTCAAGGATACGTCCACAGTCTTCACAGATCGTCTCGCGGTCAATCGTTCGAACGCTGCCGCCACAGTCTGGGCAGGTAGTTGTAGTCGTCTGAACGCCTTCGTCAAACGCAGTCGTGTAGATGTCTCTCGTTACCATCGATAACTCCGAAGAGGACAACTGATCAGCCCCCTTCACCCCTTCTGGGGCGATAAACACCACTAGTTGATTCCAGAGTCCAGTAGAAGGATCCGTGGTATCGGTGCCAAATTTCAGGCAGCTTCCCCCAATGGACACATCACTTGAGTGATAGGGGGCTCTAACGCCGGTCTCTGGCCGGCGTTTCTCGAGACATCGAACCCCCAGCAGTACGCTTACTCACAGCCAGCAACCAGTACTGAGGAAATACTCACGTGGTTTCGGTGGCGATCTCGGTGCTGGCCTCGAAGGTCTGGATTGACCGGACCTTTGTATTTGGAGGTCACTTTTTCGCCTTCCTTCCACTGCCAGTAGTAGTAACGATTGTCGTTGATTTCCTAGATCGTGATCGTCGCCTTTGCGGGGACGTCGTCCGGTAGGTCGTCTGGTCGTTCCTCTACCCCATCCTTGTCTGCCTCCTCCTCGAGACGAGCTTCGCGTTCCTTGTGTTCGGCTAGCTCCTCAGCGTACGTAGCAACGTCCTGGAGGTGCTCCGGAGTGGACTCGTTGAGCGTGGTGACTATTTCCGTTGGGAGGTTCGCCGGTGGGGTCGGTGGCTCGTAGGACATCAGCTGTTCTCGTGTTAACCAACACGGAACGCCAACCCATAGTTTTGTTGGTTAATGCAGTAATGTCGGTTCTCCATCCGCTTTGGAAAAGGCCTCACGAGTGGTCTTCGAGTCATTGAACTCTATCTACTGGGTTTCTGAGTGGGCTATATGTCGGATTTAACGCATGAATTCAATAGTTTACACTCGACACCTGGGGTCTGATGGGGTATACCGACATCGTACCAGCTATCCAGACGATTCGAGGTAGTCCTTCAAGCGTCACGTCCAGCACGGCCTCTCGAGACATCGACTCCAGACTGATCAGGTGACTTGTGTTGTGGGCCTTAATGTTGCTCAAGGAGCGTGACGAGACGCCTGTGCGGACACGAGAGATTCGCGAACCCTACAAAGTGTTGTGCAACCGGTATGATCCAGTCTCAACCCGGGCCGTCCAGGAGTCCCTCGCGGAGCTCGAAACACTAGGGATTATTTCGTCGACCGAGACTAACCGTGGCAAATCCGGTGGCAAGTTCAAAGAACTTGAACTCAAACAACCTCGTTCGTCGGAAGGACGGACACAAAGAGGTTAAGTAGCACTCGTCACACCGACGATTCCGATTTTCGAAAGTCGGTAGTTGTGGACACACCCACCCCATCGTGTCCAGTGTCTTTGTGCGCCAGTTTGATCGGAAAGCTGTTATAGTCACTTCAACCCAAGAGATTCATTCACTCACTGCTGTACTAGCTATCGTTCGGACTATTTTGTAGATAGACCTCTTAAACTTTTCCTATATTTAGAGTTCTTCGTCAACGGAGTTCCCTTGTTATTTCGGGAAGACACTGGACACGATGGGGTGGGGGTGAGGGGATGAAAAACGCGACACTAGACACACTGGACACACTCGACGCGATGGTTTTATGTTGATTTCCAAATACGCTAAGGCAAGAACACTATGGGCTTGTTCCAGCCTGACACAGATATCTTTCAGGAGCGAGATGTCCTCCGTGAAGATTATCAACCAGAGGAGATTGTCGGTCGCGATGAAGAGCTACAGCAGTATATTTCGGCCCTGCAGCCCGTCATCAACGGAGATCAGCCTGCGAATATCTTTCTCTATGGCAAAGCCGGCGTCGGGAAAACCGCCTGTACGCGCTATCTTCTTCGGGAACTCAAAGACGACGCGGCTGAATTCGATGTTGATCTCACAACTATCCGTACGAACTGCGAGGACCTGAGTACGAGCTATCAAGTCGCGATTCAACTAATCAACGATCTCCGCGATCCAGAGGATCATTTGAAGCCGACCGGATATCCCCGACGACAAGTCAACGAATGGCTTTGGGAGGAACTCGACGCGATCGGCGGCACCGTCATTATCGTATTCGACGAGGTCGATCACATCGACGATGATTCGATTTTGTACCAGATCCCCCGCGCTCGGGCTAACGGCAATCTGGAGGAATCGAAGGTCGGAATTATCGGTATCTCAAACGACTTCAAGTTCCGCGAGTCGCTGAGTTCGAAAGTCCAGTCGAGCCTGTGTGAAAAGGAACTCCAGTTCCCTGCCTACAATGCGAATGAGCTTCGTGATATCCTTCGTCAACGCGCTGACATCGCGTTTTTCGACGATGTCGTGCCGCATGAAGTCATCGCGAAGTGTGCGGCGTTTGGTGCTAAAGACGCCGGAGACGCCCGACAGAGTTTGGATTTGCTTATGGAAGCAGGGGACGTGGCTGTTGAACAGGACGCCACGCAGGTAACCGTCGACCACGTCGACCAGGCTCGAGAGTCCCTCGTGCGGAGTCGGATCGTCGACGGCGTTGCTGGTCTCACCCAGCAGGGACATCTCGTGCTGTACGCCCTCCTGATGTTACACGAAGAGGGTGATACACCGATTCGGGCACGTGACGTGCAGGATCGATACGAAATTATTTGTGGTCGAGCTGCAGTTGACCCGCTCGTTCCCCGACGGATGCGTGACCATCTCGGCGAGCTTTCGATGTTAGGAATTGCGAGTCGTACAGAGCGGAACAGAGGTGAATCGGGTGGTCGGTACTACGAGTATGCTCTCGACACAAATCCCGATCTCCTACTCGAAGCTCTCGACGAGACAGTGGACATGGTGGGGGTAACCGACGCCGTTCAGCAGCGTCTCGATCAGGACCTCTGACACCCGGAAGACACTGGACACAATGGGGTGTATTCTGTCGCCCTGCTAGTGATTTGGACACTGGACAGAGTGGGGTGTCCTGCTACTCTCGAGGAGTCTGAGACACTGGACACGATGGGGTAGTCGTTCGAGTACCGAAATGGCCGCGAAGACATTGGACACGATGGGGTGTCCTGCTATTCTCGAGCTATCCGAGACACTGGACGTAGTGGGGAGGGGTCCAGTTCGGTTCGCAGATTGCGAGAAGACACTGGACACGATGGGGTGTGGGTACTGGATTAGGACTCGTGATTCAGATAGTCGGTAAGCGTCACGTTCAGCGCTGGATCTCAATCGTTGTTCTCGTCGACCGTCTTCTCTCTGTGACAGTCCGCACAGAGCGTCTGGAGGTTCGACTCCTCAAGCGGGTGACCGCCGTCCGCGATCCGTTCGATGTGATCAACGTACATCACTCAGTGATCGAGATTGCCATACTGCTCCCAGAGGTCGGTCCAATTCTCTCCATCGCCGTTCCGTTCGTTGACGGGGTCCTCGGCCCACCCTCGATCGTGCTGTGCATCTCGTCGTGACGGGTTTCCGAATCGTTGAACGACTAGGTTGTCTGATTGAGAGCATACGACATTCGACGAGAGCTCGATGGAACACGTGTGGTCGATATCACGGACTGGAATCGCATCGATCGAGACGTCGGTCGAACTTTAATGCTTACTCACGTAAAATCACCATCTTGGAGGTTTCTCTGGATCGGGCCCTCGCTCTTTCTGGGCGTAAAAAACAGCTTACTTCGTCACATCGGCGGACGAGAGAATACTCTGTAAATTGGTGGCTCCCTTCTGAATGGAAGAAAGGAGACTGGGAATACGATATCTAATTCTTCACTCAGTAGTGGCGAAATTGGTAAGTCAATATACCGATGAAATACATATTAGATGACCTCCTCGAAGGCTGCTCTCTGGGCTACCTGGATTGAGGAAACTCTTCTTGAAGATATCCACACGCCTGATCAGCCGGATCCAGTCCCGTTCCTGACGACAGTTGAGGGTAAACTCACCACCACCGACGCACTTGACCGCTATCGGTATGGGAAGAACGACGGTGAATACCTGTATCTCATCTATTTGGCAGACGACCCGATCACCAATACCTCCGACATCACTCCCGTGTACGTCGGCGAATCCAGAAATATCGGCTCTCGAATCTACCAGCACTACAAGAAAATTGACGAGGCCCTTCCAATCGAGGACTGGGAGGATGATGGCTCGTGGGGTAGCTTCTCGAAGTACGACCATATCGCGGCGGTTCGTGAAGCAGCCGACTCACAGCTGTACGTCTGGATTTTCGACGTTGAGAGCCTCGATACCTGCCCATACGGTGCTGCAACCTACCGGCAGGAACTCGAGGCGAAACTGATCGGCCTGATCTACGCACACCCTGAGTTTCGGCCGACCATGACGAATCGCGAGTTCGTCCCAAACCGAGTCCTTCACGAAATCGGAAAGGCCGGACGCGAGTGGCTCACAACTGACCCCACGATGGCTAGCACGGCAGATTCTCCCCCTCAAGACGAGATCAATACGGCACAGTACTCGAAAGCTGACCTGTGGGACCAGTGGCTCAAGACACACGTTTATCCGGATCTCATGGACGAATCGACGGCTGATCCGATCCCGTTGTTCGCTACGGACAATCGGCTACAGGTTGAGCTCACCGACGCTGGCCGACTCAAGCGGACAGCCATGATCGACAAACGGATCCGTGCCGAGGGACGGAAATGTATCCACTCTGATGGTGTCAAAGATAACGGTTATGAGGGATTGATCTACCTCATGTACCAGCTAGCCGACCTCGACAGCAGTGATCACCCACAGATTATTCCTCGGTATATCGGGAAGGCAGAAGCGTACGGGAAAAAGAACGAGCTGAGTGCGAATTTTAAGGGAATCGCAATCGGTAGCCAAGCAACACGGAGTTTTGCCCGCTGGGGAGATGGCGATTACTGGCATGTTGGCGAGTTATCTATGGCACT
Source organism: Natrinema sp. DC36 (assembly GCF_020405225.1). Taxonomy (NCBI): domain Archaea; kingdom Methanobacteriati; phylum Methanobacteriota; class Halobacteria; order Halobacteriales; family Natrialbaceae; genus Natrinema; species Natrinema sp. DC36. The sequence goes on along the minus strand of NZ_CP084473.1, from coordinate 108,725 downwards.
CTTCGAGGACGATTCGCGGAAGGTGGCATGGGCGAGTGAACTGTTTGAGCAGGGAACTCATCGGCTCAAAGACCAGGTATATCTCTGGACGAGAGCCTGGAACCAGGACCAACACACGAGCCCCTATGGCTACCATGCGTACCTTGCCGAAGTTGAACCACAGCTAATCAGCGTTGCTCATGTTGCATACCCCAATCGGTTATTGAACAAGAGTGACGTCCCTGATGATGCACCAATTAAGTCATCTGAGTTTACGTTCGAGGGTGCTTGATGACTACGGTCACTGTCCTTGACCAGTTTGCACGAGATATTGCCTCCGTCATCCCTCAGATTGATACAACCGCTGAGCACCGACGCTGGCAGCCTGGAATTGGTGCGTTCGACGAGAAAGTACAGATAGAACGGATCCTCGAGCACCTCGAACAGCAGTCTACCCACTATGCGGATACGAGAACCGAAGTTCGGTATCCGAACAGCGATCAGCGGTGTGATATCATACTCGACCGAGACGGGGTTCAGATCCCGATCGAGGCGAAACTCCTTCGATTTTATCGTGACAACGGTGATCTTGAACCGGCCGCTTATTCGACGGTCTACAGTCTGTTTTCTAACTCGCTTGTTGCCGATGCGCAGAAACTCGCGGCTAGCGAATTCGAGACCAGCAGAGGGCTACTCGGACTTTACTACGAACCAGCTGACGAGGTTCCATCCTCTATGGATGCTCCGAAGCTGGCAGAGAAGGTCACTAGAGACGTTGATTACTGGTACGATCTGACGCTCACGACACAGACGATCGCTGAGTTCACGGACTTACGCCATCCAGTACATCAACAGGGTGCGGTCATTACTTGGGAACTCACAGAGTGATCTCATAAAGAATTCAGCGTTGAGATCTCCATAGCCATGATCAATTACTCTTCGATGATCTGTCTTTCAGGCATAGACTTCTGAGATAGTATGCTGATGCGGATTAACCAACACGAGACCCATTCTTCGCTCTCGTTGATTAAGCCCAAAATAGGTAGCACATTGCCGCGTCGTCACCGATGAACGTCTGCTGATCTTCATCCGTATCAGTGAAGAGCATCGACTGATCTTCTACGGATACTTGCTCTACTTTAGGCCAGTCGTCGACACCGAATTCACTCACTTCGGGGAGGACGGACTCTCTTTCCCGTCGAAGTATGGCAGATCCCGAATAGCCCGCAGTCTTTCGATTTTATCCCTCTCGAGACGGCCGCAAATTCTGAGTGGAACAAGGTTCTTGTTGGGGGTTCTGCGCCCTCTGGCGGATTCCATAGCAGAGAGGTGGGATGCGTGAGCCGGTACTGTCCCCACTGCGGTGGGCGTATGACAACCGAGACCCCAGCCGGCGGTGCTCGATCGGCTACTTCGAGTATAATTATTCTGTTCTGTTGATGATCTTTTGATTGAATTCGTCTCCATCACGCCCATGGTGGACCCGTCGGTGGCAATTCGGGCAGAGTGCGATCACATTCTTTGGGTGATCGGCTCCACCGTCGCTGCGCCGACGAAGATGGTGTACCTCGAGGAAAGGTTCTCCATCATCAGTGAGAAACGGGGCATCGTCACCACAGCCTTGACATACACCGTCAGCGACTCGGAGTGCGTATTTTCTAACGACCTCCGATCGCGGATACGTGGTTCGAGATCGCGATTCGCTTGTCGTTCGGCTTTCGCCGTTCACACTTGCCTCAGCTTGATCGTACAGTTCGTCTATGGAGATATCATCAAGGTTCGTGATTCCAGTATCGATCTCTACACCACCAGCAGGGACGAGCTCGAATCGAACTGCATCACGCATATTATCGTTCCGATCTGGTAGACGCAGCCAGTTGTGGTCCTCATATTCGAACTGACCGACGTAGGACACCTCCCACGCACCTTCGCCGCTTTCGAAGACGTGAATCTCGTCGTTATTTTTTGCGTGATCTCGAATCGCTGCGTTTCCGGCGTCCATTGTCATGTCTCCGTCCCGTCCTTCCCCGGTATAGAGAAGCCTCCCATCCTCGAGGAGTTCGTCGTCATAACCATGCCATTCCCCAGATTCGCCGAAGAAGATGAAGACGTACGGGTAGTCTGCACAGGGTGCGATTCCACTATACCTGTTCCCGCCGAACTCTTCGTGAATATCCTCGACCCGATGGTATGTTCGCCCGATTTCAAACGGAAGTTCTCTCATAGACCACCTTTCGGTTCACTAAACTTCATACTTCCTTGTGAAATTCCCTTCTGTGGTAGAACCTCGGCTATGTCCGCGAATCCATCAGTTAGGGTGAGTATAGGAGATGCTCGTACTATTCAGTAATAAATCATCTTCGTTCAACCTATCGGGAAGAAATAGACGTTTAGCGTTTGAACTTCTAATACAGTTCTTCGTAGGCAGTGACGACCTTATCGCCGTGCTCGTTGAGTGAATGCACGGTATGGTGACCGTAGTTGACTTCGTCGAAAACTCCAGTATCGTCACCAGGATAGACTTCACGAACGCGATGGAGTTTCAGAGTCTTCATCGTCACTTCACTATTGTCTGAAGGGTAGTCTTCAAGTTCTACGTCGGCGCCAGCAGGAACTTGACCGATCAAACCGCCTTTAATATCAGGTGTGTTTTTCGCGGGGAGGAATACGAGGCCGCCGTCGCGGCAGAGCTCCCACATCTTGTCCATTGAAACTCCCCAGTCTTCTTTATTGATTGCAGCATCGGAAATATGGGCTCCCACTCCCCAATCAATGCCAAACCGACGATCCTTATACATCTGGACTTTTCCTTCGTCGGAGAGGATATTCTTGTCCATTGCAGCGACCACTTCTTCGAATGAGGATTTGTCGTCCCGGGGGTCAACAAGCATACAGCCTCACTAGTCACATAACTAGTTGAAAAATCCAACTTTTCACAATTTCATAGGTGATAGAGAGCTTAGAAATTATTAGCAGGGAACCTCGAACCCTGACTTCACGGACAGCGATAAGTACAGACAAAGACATTACCGGAGATAATGTATTTAATCTGACAGCTACTAGAAAGGTGTGCTAAATACAGGAATCGTCTCCATCACGGCTCTAATATTCCTGTAGAAACACTCTTATACATCAACCCTAATCCTATATTAGTGAATGGCTGTCATTTATGAAGATACTGAAATCGAGATTGAAGAAATGGTGGATTCACAAAGTGACAAGTACGACGAGACGATCCAAGGTGTGTTCGATCCGTCAGTGTTTCGTCAGCTTATTGAAAACCGTACTATTGGAAACGACGATCTACGAGATATTTGGGTGGGAAAATTTGGTGATGAAAAGGCAAATGACGAACGCATCAAAGATTTCTGGAAAACATACTGGCAATTCTTGTTGAAACATAGGAATGGTTTCACTCCGTACACCTGTGCGGCGTTAAACGCTCAGATTCCAGTTCTACAGCTGAATCCTTATACTCCGACACCGCTGTTCGAAACAGAGCCTGGTACTGAGATGGTGACTACTGACACGTTCGGTGAGGACAACAGACCAGTGCTCCAGTATAGCGACCAGTTTGAAGCTATACTTAACCACACAGGAAAGACACTCGTTCTACAACACGCATTGACAGAGGGAGAAATCTGCGGCAGAGGGACGGATCTCGTCTCAGAGACAATCCAACAACAGGTAATTAATACCGTCACTAAGGGAGCCAGAGTACACACAAAGAGTGAGCGATCTCTTAGTTGGATGCCGATTTCTCGTCGGAATCCGCTTGATGGTGTCCTCTATCTCATGTACTCTCGAGAAAATCTCACACAGACCTCTAAGGATCTGAAGGAGGACGTGCCGAGATATATCGGGATATGTCGTCGAGACAAAAATGGGACTGGAAAATTGAATCATGATCTCGCGAAGATCACAAATAAATCTAGAATGGCACGATGGGGATACGGCGAAAACCAACATCTAGGAGCACTAAGTCAGGCATGTTTCGCCGACCCTGATCAGAATGCAAAAGAAAAGTATCAGAAATGGAGTCACGCGTTGTTTGAAGATGGTGAGCGAAGACTTAGTGAACCGATCTTCGTAGAAGTCCTACCATGGTTCGACGTTGATGTGACTATCTCCGAAGAGAACCTCATACACATGGCTAGTTATATTTATGGATCGAAACTACTGAATTCGGAGCATGCAATATACAAACCTAAATCCTTCTCTCTTTGAATGCTATTTACATTTTACCGTAAACACCGTGTCCGCGAACCCACTCCTCGTGGTCATTTGAGTCGAGATTCAGGCTGGTTTTCGTGCTGATAGTGCGATTCTTCGCGTTCTGCAGGGATAATACGTAGATCGGGGACACCATGGTCCGCTAAGTACAGCAAGTACAATTATCACACATCAGTCCTAACACGGGCCGTATGAGTTCAAATAGCGAACCTGATGGAGTCGATGAATTCGAACTCTACGGCCTCTCCTCACCTAGTTCCAACGGGGTATCTACCGCTATCAACAAACTGGATCGGAACAAGCCGGAAAAGTATCTTATTGAGTGGTCCGGTTCGAACCACATGAAGCACAAAAGTGCTTACTATATCACTGAAATAGGATTTGGTACTGGTGGCGCACCGAACATCAAGGTCGAAGGAAAACGTGGTGGGAAGTATATTCTCGACTCCAATCCGCCCGGGCGTCCAAAAGTAATCAGACAATCTGACGGGTATGAGGAGCGCCTTTCGCTACTCAAAATTTATAGTCTGGAATTCGAGTGGGAACATTGGATCAAACAGCGACTTGGGCTTGACTGATTCGTATCCGTCGTTACTGGAAGCACTGTGTCTGAGAATACGAACAGGGTCGGACGACCAAACTCGGCTCAATAATAAGTGCAGGTGAAGGATACATCGCTCAGTATACTAAGTGAGTTGCGGTCATCGCGTCGAAATACTCATGTTGTTGTATTTTACAGTAATATACGATATGTTAGTAGAGTCGCTTCCTGAGTTTTTCATCGTGAATTTGGGGGTATTCGGTCTAATCATTACAGGATTTCTCGTCGAGAAGCACTACGTTAGCCGGCCAGCAATGTTTGCCAACGGAATTGCGTTGAACGTCTATGTATACGAGTTTCTAATGCCGCCAGAATGGTTGCTCTTATACGCCGACATCGGGATCGTCGTGAGCGGAATCGCAATTCTGTCATACGCGACGGAGACTAAACTCCCAGAAGGATATTACAACATTATCTGGTACACGTACTCCTCAATCGCCGTGGGGGTTGTAATTCTACTTACTATCTCTTCTTAGGCACCAAGAGAAGAAATACAGATTAGTATTGTATGTGTGTAGTTTGTATCTGTAGTTACTGCGAGCGCTGTGTCTGAAAACGACGGTAGTGTCGGACAGAATCTCCCCAATCACTCCCTCGAGGATCACTGAAATAACTAGATTGCTGGTGATTTTTGTCTGGAATGCAGGTAACCCGGACGGATGAATCTGCAACAGCACGGGAACCGCGACGATATGAAGGTCTGGTTCAGCCAGAACGAAGTAGAACAGTTGCTCAAGGTGGCCAACGATACCTAGCAGCGGATCGCGTTCGTACTCGGGACGCAGTGTGGACACCGCTCGCACGAAGCCTTCGAGTGAGATTTCGACGCTCGTCCTATAACTTCGAGTTAGCCTTTATCTCCGAACGCGGTCTGTTGCTGGGTCTCGATCACGGGTCGGTTGCTCATTCCATTCGAGCCTCTACCCATGACGGTGCCGACAAACAGCCCAAGACCACAGGTTCAGCCATCCTTTGCGCGGATTTCGCTGGCCCGATTTTCGAGCCGACGGAGAATCTGGACACGCCCCTGGTTCGCGTTCTCGTAGGCGATATAGGCTCGCAGCGTCTCCATGTCGTGAATTGTCGCGATACCAGCGTTGATAAGTCGGGTGTTTGGTGGTTCAAGACGCTGTTCTGGTGTGTGACCATCTGATCCGACAGATTAATCTGAAGAGTCACTCACTTCTGTCGCCTCAGCCTTCTCAAGGCGACGACAAACAGCGGCCAGTTCGTTCCCTGTCCGGCTCGACTTCAGCGACGGCTACTCACAGACACCGTCGCTGCTGCTGTCACAGCGAACACTGTTTCACTTCTGTTGCCGCTTGAGGAACTCGAGGAGCGTATCGATATCCTCGGCCGAGGCCAAAGATTGGCCGAACATGCTCTTGAACCGGTGATCGAGTCCACCCTCTTTGATGAACGCTTGTGCATCACTGAGCTGTTCCCGGAGGGCATCAGTATCTCCACGATGCAGATGCGTCTCAACCATGTTGAGGTCGATCGACGGAATTGCAGCGAGGACATCAGCGAGATCCGTTTTCCGGCCACTATGGAGCTTGGCTGCGACGAGCACTTCTCCATCAGCTGCTCGGGCGATCGTCGACCGAGTTCCGCCTGAAATCGTCGTCGGGGAACTGTGTTTGCGCAGATAGTCAAATGACCACTCTGCACCGGTCTGTCGGCAGCCGAGACCGTTCACGAGGATGTCCACACCGACCGGGTGAGGAAGCCCTTTGGCGCGCTCGAAGAGTTCAATTTCACGATTGTAGATGGTCTCTTCCGGTGGGACTTCGAGGTCAGCCTGACGTTCGAACCCGCGCGCTTCGAGGAAAGCAATGACTTCGTCGTAGTCGTCCGGGGCGATGACGAGGTCGAGATCGGTCGAGAATCGCGTCTCGAACTGACTGATCGCATACCCACCAACGAGGACGAACCCGATATCGGACTGCTCCAGTTCTTCGAGGACCTCGATGAGTGCTACACTGCGGTCTTCTTGGCTCATAATTAGGCTGGCTCCATGCGGTAGCTCGCGTCAGTGTCGACGTCGTCGTACATCCGTCCGAGCATGTCGAGTGCGGACTCGAAGGTCGCGTAGTACTCGTTTGCGAACGCCACGGTTTCCTGGAGCGGGATAACGGGCCGTCCGTCGACCATCTCGGCATCGATCGGTGACCGTGGCTCCAGAACGACCTGGATGGTGCCATCGAGGTCGTCGGCGGGCTGGCGTTCCTCCACAGTCGGGATTCCGAACCGATCGAAGAACGCCGTCCAGGCGTCAAGATCGGACTCGCGGACGGCGATGAATAGCGGATAGTCCTCTGGATCGCGAGCGACCTGATAGCCACCGCGGGTCCAGACGTAGACCGCATCGATGGCAGTGTATGCATAATCCATCCCCGCGAACTGGGGGAGGACATACGCTTCTGAAATTGACGGTGGCGAGATGTCTGCTGACGACATCAGAAACTTGAGACCGGCGTCTCGGATTGTCTGGTCGACGAGGTGGAGGCCATCATCGTACGCGACGTATCCCGCCTCTTCGATACGGTTCACGACGCGCCGAATCGTCTCCCGGTTCTCGTCGATCTTCCGTGCGACGCCGGAGATGGAATCTCCTGAATCGAGCGCGAGGATGACCTTGAGTTCCTTCTCACCACACACTTCGTACATCCTATGGTTACACAATTTTGTGCAGCAGACAAAAGAATTACTCTTCGTGTAGATCTGCTGGCTGGATCTGGCGAGCATCTTTAGCGAGGAATTGTGTGACTCTCCAGATGACTGTGGATCACTTATCCAGCTCATCGTTCTATTCGCAGGGTGCTCGTTCAATCCCCGGCACCCATCAGGGGGTGAAAAACTGGCCAACGAATATCTCTCCTTACGCCAAGTGAGACACGTCAGCACTGAGAGTTCGAGGAGCGATACGGGGTGACCACCTCGTTAACCAACGAAGCTCGACCTCATTCGTCTGTGTTGGTTAATCAGTGAGCTAATCTCTGCGCTACTCGAGAGCGGGCCCGTAGCGAGCTGTCCCACACACCTGGCACTCCCAGATTGGTTGTCCCATCCACGTCTCATCAGGGATCGATTCGTGGGTCTCGAACTGATGGTCGGTCGCCTTCCCGCAGTTCTGACAGTCGAGGTGCTCCGTCGTCGGTCCCGATGGACGCTGGCTATCAGACTCGTCCTCACCAGCAGTCTCGGTCAGCGCAATTGCTGGAACCAACCACGCCTGGTCGTCGGCGTCGTTGAGGACCTCACTGAGGCGTGACTCGTCGCGGATACCGTTTCCACACTGGTCGTAGAGCCGCGTCGGGGCCTGTTGGTCGCGCTCCGACGGTCCGTACCCACTCCACCCTGTTCGGTCGCGGGCGGCTGCGAGAAGCTGCCCACCCGCTGCTGAGGCAGTTTGTACCGCGGCGGGGACCGGAGACCATCGGTCGGCCAGCTGAGGCGCAGGCGTCTCGTCAAGGTCGTAGATGAGCGTGTAGTCGTCGACGGCCGGCTCCGCCTCGTTGGTGGTGAGGAGATTCGCAGCGGCCCCGCCCTTCGCGACGGCCCCGTAGAACGTGGTAGACTCGACGACCATGTGGACGATCCCGAGGAGCGTCGCGTCCGCCGTGTCGTCCGTACTGGCGGCTTTACGAACATATGGGGGAGACGGGCTCGGCAGGGAGCCTCAGCTCTTCGTTCAGCGTTTTGTACGCGTTCGTGACTCGTGACTCCGCGATGCGGGCCATCTCGCTGACGTCGTCCACCAACCGTGAGAGGTCGTTACACCGGCAGGCCCCGTACACGCTGGCCGCAGCGATGGCCTCGATGGATCTGCCACGAAGCAGATCCTCGTTCTGGGCACTTCGGAAGAGCTGACACGCCTGATCGCGCCCCGAGTCGTAGAGCTCGAGGGCACTCGCCAGCCGGCGAACCTCGCCCAAACCGTGTGCGAGATTCCGTTCCGCTTTCGGTCGCTAATGTCCACGGGTCTACTCACGTCGCATCCGAGCGAGCCGCCATCGCTTCTCCCCGGAGACTTCGTTTCGCTTGCCGTCGGTGCCATGACCGATTTCCGTCGACAAGCCCCGATCGTGGCGAGCAGCAGTTAGCGGGGCGCCCATTCGCTCACACTTCTCGTCGTATGCCCGCCACTCCAGCCCGTGATCGATGCGTTGTTCGTCGATGACCAGGCCACAGTCCTCGCAGACTGTTTCGACAGCGTTCGTCGTGATCTGCCCGTTGCACTCGGGACATTGGTTCGTACTCGACTCCGTACGGATGTCTTCGTCGAAGCCAGTCTCGTAGATGTCTCTGGTTGCCATCGTTCTCACCGTATTCGGGAACCCGCCAGTACGGCGAGCCCCTCACCCATTGAGGGGACGAAAGACTCTGTGCAGGACTGGCGCACCTACTGAGGGATTTGGCGTGATTGAATTACGGCGTTGTAGCCCTCAACAACGTAACGAAGGGCCCTATGAGTGACGAATACCCGCTCCGAGAGAAGGATTTAGCGGTCCTCAAGAAGATTCGGGAAGGCTATGATGATGTCCAGAAGATCACTTCCGAAACCACGTTGGAGAACCACGAGGTCAACTACTGTTTCACAAAGCTCAAGAATCTCGGACTGATCACTATCCACAAACCGGAAGGTTACACTGAGCGAGTTGTCGACCGTCAGAAACGGGTCTTCAAAGCACCGAAAAGGGTAAACCTCACTGAAGATGCAGAGCTAGTATTCCGAGACAGCGATCGAAAAACGGAGAAATATCAGGAGATGGAGTACGAGGAGTTAGTTGACCGTGTCCTTGAGCTTGAAACGCAGATGGCTCGGCTCCAACAGTCGTTTAGAGATTTGCAGGAACAGATCCGTGAAAATCGATAGATCCTACAGGGCTACTGGGGTAGTTTGTGCTGTTGACCGGTTAGTAGGGTCTGGATGGTAGAGTTCTGCTCGGAAATTAGTTCTAAAGCTTCTGTGAAGTTTTCAGCGAATTGACGGTGTTGTTCGTATATCGGCTTGTTCAATAGCTCCGGATGCTCAGTTGCGAGATCGCGAGGGTCATCCTCTAAGATACGGCGACAGAAGTATGCGATCTCCGTTATTCCTTTGAAGAATATACTTGGAGTGTTTGCAGAATTGTTCAGATTTTCGTTGCCATCTACCTCGAAGGATTGGTATTCGAAGTCCGCTGAAAGCAGTGGATCGTATCTGGATAGAACTTCTAATGGGATTTCATGGTCGCTTCTGATGATACCGATATTCCGTATGAGGCAGGGCATACAAAGCCCGCAGTTGTTATGTCCGAACCAGGATTTGTGAGGACAGGAAAGGGTTTTCTGGACTAACTCTGTGCTGGGAATTTTGTTTATGATTTCTGTTTTGGTGAGGTTGACGAACGGGTTCTTGACTTCGATGGGTTGTGGAAGAGCGTTGTCCAGTATCTTGTTGAAGTAGGTCAAGAACAGCGGTGAAACTGTTCTAGTGGTCATCCAGCCCTCTGATAGTATGAGGAACTGGGCCATAATCCCGTTTTCGAAACACCGTATTTCTTCGGTTCCATGGGCTGACGCCGCTACAGCTGCAAAGCTAAGATGAAGCAGTCCTCGAGAGAACTGTGTCGATTCACCCTTGTCGTTGTACTGTGTTCTGAAGATCCGTGAACTAACATCTGCTTGGTCCGCTATCTCTTTGGCCTTCGATCCGGCTCCGCTTCCATAGTTGACTGTAACGTGCTCCGAGTCTGTTTCTCGCCTCAGATTATGGTAGATCCCGGCTGTGCTGTCCAATCCGTCTGAAAGAAGACAAACCGCATCAAACTCACTCTGATTAGTAGATACCTCTACGGATTCTTGCTTATCGACGAGCTGGAAGTCGTACTCGATGATATCTCGAGTCATATGAGACACCATCTCCGAGTAGAGCTGTTCCATCTCTTCGGTCGCCATCTTTGGTGAGAGGACCGGGATCTGTAGTTTGATGTTCCGGGTGTTAAGCCGGCTCTCATCAAGATCCTCGTTGTCAATCTGGATTCCGCGGTCTGCCGCCTTATCAGCAGCAAACGTGATCACCGAGATCTCAACAATATCTAAAACAATATCTGGTACCCGTTCTCCGAATAGGTGATGTGTGATAGAGTGATCGTATTTGATAGACTCATCTGCCTCCGCAGGTACCCTTCTGTTATAATCCTCCTCATGAGGAAACTTGTCCTCCTTGTACGGAACAACCGCTATAACCTCTTCGTAGTCCGTCTCATCCTTTTCCCGGATCTTCGAGTCAGCCCGTTTCCGAAACTCAGGATGCCGCAGAGCGAAGTATTTCTCCGTCGTCATTCCAGGTCCTCCAGAAATGTTTCGAGAAGGGTTTCCCATTCGCCGAACTTCTCGTGTATCGCTTGATGAACGCGCTCTTCAATGTCGTCGTCTTCAAGCCGAGAGATGTCTCCGGATTCAATGACCTCGGATACGACGTCATCTTCTTTCAGATGGTCGACGAGGTCTTGAGCCCAGTGCTCACACCGTTCCAACATCTGTTCGCGTTGATCTTTGAGAAGCTGATCGCCGTCCGCACTGAGATGAAGCTGTGTTCCAATATCGTTGATTTCGTCGTCGCTAGACTTCAGTTCCTGTATTATGAAGCTAAAGATGAACTGGCGGAAGTAGACCACAAACAGGCCTTCGTTCCCATGTTCTTCGATGAACTCCTGGATGTTCTGTTCCGCCTCCTCATCGTCTACGAACGGATCTTCACTCATCGTCGTTCGAACCTTTTGTCTTCATCGCATCAGCACCGTTTGAGATAACGCTTCCAAGAGTAGCTTTCGCGGCTTCCTCTGAAGGCGTGCCAAAGTTGTTGTTTACTTCATCAACCCCTCTTCCTACTGTCTCGTTTTCAGAAGCCGCTGAAACCGCTTGCTGTGAGCTGTGAACTACTCCTCCAGAGATCTGGTTTACGATCTCTCCTTGGATAGCGCTTTTTCCGGTGGCCTCGATACCTGCTTGGATACCGTCCTGGTTCGTTGTCTGGATAAAGGTGTTTGTGTGTTTGAGGTAGGAGTAGGTCGTGACTTTTGCCGGACCGTTGGGCTGTACTGCTAAAGCTCCTGTCACAGCGATATCAACTGCGATCTGAGTTCTGTCTGATTCTAAGGCTTTGTTCATCCCCTTTTTCGCATCCTCATATCCTATATTAGATGCAGCTGAGGAACTAGCAGATGCACTTCCCATTTATATAGAAAGTTTGAAACACTAACCATAAATAGTTATTGGCCAGTGACACCAGCGCCTTGGGTTCTTCGTGTTAGTACTAAAGATTCGGTAACTACTCCGGCTTTTTGAGATCGCACCTTCTAAGATGGAGGTCCGGTGACTCTCCGCCATCCAGTTCAATCTTGTACACAAAGTTGTCTTTAGGATTTCCAGTTACCGAGCCGACGTCATCGAATTCTATACCGGTGAGATGACCTTCTTGCCGTGCTACTAGTTGTCTGGACTTAGTTCTTTGTCAAGAACAAGCTGGACCCGGTCACCGATCTTATAATCTTCTCCGATTTGTCTTCCGTCTCTACTCCTATTGTTGCCATCATGTTCCTATACAGACTATGGGGATGGAAACAAATCCATTGGGAGATCCCGGATGTATATTAGTTCCTGTCACTATATCCTGTGTAAATGATCTCGGATAAGCTGGAACAGGCTACGCTCAATCCGGAGAAGGATTATCATTTGAAGATGGAGATACGCCGGATTCTTCGATTGATTGAGTCAGATATAGATTATTCAGATATAGTTGATAACGAATTGGATTCTGTATATCCTATATTCCACTTAGATTATATGAGTGCCGAGGTTCGCTTTCTAAACATAAAACGAAGCGCAGAATGAGGGCTATGGATGGTGTGAGTTTTCAATTGCGCGGTTATTAGATGCAGTATATCTCGATGTTTCCCTCACCAGTACATCGCTACGGCTTTCGCTTCAATTCGGAATACGTTGCTACTTCCGTCTAATTCATCGATCTGGTTGCCAGCCCCAACAGTTTCTGAAGCGTCTGAGCGTAGTTGCTGACGTTTCTCATCACCAATAGGATCTAGGTCAAGCATCTCGATGAACGAATCTGTATAGGCGTTAAGCACCTTCTTTCGTTGTGCTGTTTGACTAACCTCATCGCCAACATCAACAGTTCCCAAAGCCTCTACAATCAACTGCTCCTGTTCGTCCTCAGAAACATCTTGATCGTACTCGTCTTCCAAAGATTCGGTGTACTGCTGAATATCTCGGCTCCACTGCGCAGCTGAATCAGTGGACCAGTCGGTAAAATTCTGAATTTCAGATAATTGGTTCCTTATATCTTGGAGTCCTCGTTCGAATTCCCGGTTCAAATTCTCCGCCGCCGGCTCTGAGAGACTATTAATCGCACGAGTCACCTTCAACGGATACCAACGATCAATATCCACATCTTCCACTCTACAGTAGACCACGAACCGGTCATTGTTGAATAAGGTCTGTATCGGATCAACCCACAGACTATCCAAATTAAGCAGTGTAACAATCTCAAGATCTTCTGCGTCCACCTTCTCGTCGCTATCAAGTTCAGCGCTGCGTTTGATCGTCTTCCCGTCTTCTTCGTCGACAACTTTGTAATCAACAGCCTTGCCGACAACCGGAATACGATTGCCAAGACTGCTGCCGATCAGCTCCAGCATTTCTTCGATATCAGAATCAATTTGGTCTTCGAACGCGTCAGCGAAGTAATCAATTGCCCGATATAACCTGAACAAGAGATTTGCGGAAATATTCACCCGAAGTTCGACTACATCACCACGAGTCAACTCAGAGGTTGCAAGTCCTGAAAATGGGTCGTCTACAGATTCATCTTCTTTCGGTATCTGATCTAGTGACAGCTTCTTCTCCACTACATCGCTCCTGTACAACCTAGTAAACTTTGACTGAATCAAGTCGTAGTTCCGAGTCTCAACTGTCGTCCTTTGATGCTCACTTTCCTCTGAAACCTTCGCATTGACAGAGGCCGAGCCAGCAGATATCGAACCGCCTACACTAGACCCAGAACGTCGCCTTCGCATCTCCTCATCGACCGTCTCAGAAACAATACCGCCCTCACCAGTAGACGCTAAGAGACTCCTTACACTGATTTCGTCCAGATAAACGAATTCTCGGAGATCGTCAAATTGGCTATTAGCAAGCCATCGCTGTAGCCGTGACACCACTGAATACATTCTTTGACGGATTTTTAGACGGGTCATTCCCGCTGCCTCACCTCCTTTATCTGCTGGCGTTTAACCTCCCTTTGCTCATCAAACCTTTCGAAAGCGATCATGAAGTCCTCGTGATGAACTTCTGGCCGGTCTTCTTTGACCGCTATGAGTCCGGATTTCTTTACTATGGATTCAAGGTCGGCACCCGACCATCCACGAGTCCGCTCCGCGATATCCTGGAAATCCACGGATGAGGAAATAGGCATATTCTGTGAGTGGACTTTTAGAATATCTCTTCGTTCTCCGGCGTCAGGCAGGCTGAATTCAATCTCCTCGTCAAATCGTCCTGGTCGTCGCACCGCTGGATCAATTATCTCGACCAAGTTGGTTGCACCGATCACTACGATGTCTCCTCGATCCTCTAACCCGTCTAGCTCACTCAGAAACTGTGCAACGATCCGGCGTTCCGTCTCATCGGCACGATCCCGGCGTGGTACGACGCTGTCGATCTCGTCGATGAATACTACTGCGGGTTCGTCTTCTTCCTCTGCCTTCTGTTTGGCAGCTTCGAAGACATCTCGGATCTGGCGTTCGCTCTCTCCGTAATATTTGCTCACAATTTCTGGTCCACCGATATGGAAGAATGAGTCGGAAGATCCCCATTCGTTGGCAGCTGCCTTTGCCATCATGGTTTTCCCGGTGCCTGGAGGCCCGTAGAACAGGATTCCGAACCGACCTTCAAGATCGAATTCAGCCATCTTGTCGGGCTTTTCCATTGGAAGGCTCACTGCCTCTGTAAGCCGGTCTTTTGCGTCCTGTAACCCGATCACATCGTCAAATATGACATCTTCGATATTTTCAGGTTGGTATAAGCTCCTTTGCTCGGTTTCTTCTTGCTCATCTTCGTTGTCAGATCCCAGGTTCAGGTTGATTGCGTCTACTTCGAGATCTGGCTTGGGCGTGATCTCGATGGGTTCCTCGCTTAAGACCTGAGAGAATGTTTGAGAAGGTGTTATTGCGATAGTGTATCCTTTCTCTATGGTTTCATCGGGACGATTGATTTCGACGAGTCCGTTTTCGGTTCTTACTGCAATGGTCTGGTTGAAGACGGCTTCTACAACCCCGACAGTTCTGCCTCGGTCGTAGCCTCCTTTCTTGACGACTTCTACGGCTTTGTCCCTGTCAAGGACGGTCTCTTCAACTTCGACAATATCACCGACTTCGGCATCGTCCGTATGATTAGATACGGTGGCTGACCCGGAACCGTCTATATAACCTACAATAAGGTCGCCACTGTCGGCTATTTCATTAACGAGGGCCAGCTTCCCGTCACTCATGTTATAACCTGGTGACTCATACTTTCTTGAATCTACTTAATGAATGCTCACAGATTCCTATTGTCGATCAGTAGACTCGATAGAAGCAACCCTTCGTAGCCACCGCCGTGTCGGTGGTAGCATAGTCTTGAAGACAAATTGGTCACTTTCCCTACTATGGGCAGTTCGGGAGGCGGATTGAAAGAGCGGGTCAGAGAGTGTGTGGATGATTTCGTTGAAACCGTTCGTGAGGAGCAGGATTTCGTCCCTAAACTCCGAATTGCTGCAGGAGATCGGATGGACAGGAAAGAGAAGATCATCGATGAGCCTTCCCGGATCATTACGTTCTATTCCTCACGCCAGCAGGAGTTCTTCGAAGAGACTGCAGAGTGGATGCACGAGACCGGAAACGGATTTGGTCTTAACGAGCCTGCGGACCCTGATGATGAAGACGTTGTATTTCTCGGCGCACCGGAGGACTATGAACCCCCTGAGGAACCTAATCTATTCTCCTACGTTAACGCGCTTTTCAACTTCGCTGGCACAGTGATGGATTATTCGGGCGGCTACGTGGTCACGGATGGAGGGTTCGATCGGGCATTCGAGGAACACTGGCTTACGAAGTACGAGACCGGGCTGGAAACCTTTGAGATCATCATTCCACTTCACCTATTCAATATTCCACGAGACGACGAGGCAGTTATCGAATTATCGCCAGAATTTGAACTCCGTCGAAGACGTCACAATTACTATCGAGTTGAATCGCTTAAGATCTGCCCTATTACTGATCCAGAAAGACGGGGTGTCCATACATCCTCCGCAGGTGGAGGGGAGCGGTTCAATCTCAACCCTGTTGACGCCTGTAAGTACAAAATCTATGCAGAGATAGCGGCACGAGAACCTGAAGGCACTCTCTATGACCCGGGGGAAGAAATTGGAGAGCGGTTAGCGACTGCACTGCGGCTTTTTGACCCCGACCCAGAAACAGGAGACCTGATAGTTGGCACATCCTTCCGACAAGAACCCAGTTGGCTTGAATTCAGAGAGGGGGTTCCCGACTTCACAGTAATCGGAGACGCGCATAAAGACCGAACACAACGGCAAGAAGCATTCCTACTGTATCCAGACTCTGTTGATGAATTCACCGAGTTTTGGGGACGTCACTGTCAACGGATTCGTCTTGATAGGGACGGTCAGTTCACGCGTTCAATTCAGCGCTTCAATGAGATCTGGTCGAAGCGGTTCTACGAAGATCAGCTCCTTGACTGTCTAATTGGGCTTGAGGGACTTCTTCTCCAAGGGGTTGGATCGGGGGGCTCGATTACCCTCCGACTCAAACTACGTGGAGGCCAGATATTGCACGATAGGCTACCCTACGAACGAGAGTACATCCAAAAGTTTCTACAGGATATCTACTCACTCAGGGGGGATATTGTGCACGAGAATCAGTATCTTGCGGATGTTTTGGAGCGGAATAGTCGTTTAAAGGTGCTAGACGAGAAGTTCGACCATCCGAAAGACGTGGTAGCTGAAGCGCGCCGTTTCATGGGCGCTTCTGTCGTCGCTTATATGGACTTGACTGAGGAGACAGGACTGAGTATTGACGAGATCGGCGAGCTGATGGATGAAGCAGCCCTTGGTGTGGACTCGTCTGAGTTATTCGGCTAACTCTTGGATTTACTTAGAGGGTTTTGAGTCACGAAATGAGTCACCACGTCGTATTAGAACCGGATATTCTCACCATTCGGATCTTGGGTTCCACACCTGTGTTGCTGTATTCGTTCTGGCAATCCCACTTTCCCACAGATTGGACACTCCTGTAACGGCGTTGGCGGCAGGTCGCCCCAGACATCCAACGCGGCCGCCAACTGTGCCTCGACGGCCGGAGAGGTGGTCGCTCGTTTCGCCTCTTGAAGATGAATTCGAAGTCGCTTACGGGTTGTAAGAGTGGTTTCCTTGGACATACTTCGTTGAGGACACGCTATCGCTGTGCCCTCCGCCCCCTTGGAGGGCAGAAAAACCTACTCTCCACGGTGATTACGGGACCATCGACGTTCACTAGTTGAGCCTTCGAGAACACCGGATCTGAGTTACACATTTTAGTCTCGAGGTGACCGGTTCATATCCAGCCTAAGCGGCGAGACTCGTTCCCATAGGCGATGATGCTGAACGCAAACCGTCACGAGATTCTCAAGCCGGTTGGCCTGCTTGAAGTCCACATTGTCGTGTCTGTCTTCGAATGAGCGGAGCGGCTGGATATGATGGGCGTGCAGCCCCTTCCCGAACGCCTCACGATGGGCAGTCTGTGACCAGTCACAACCTGGTGTTTGACAAACGTAGCTGTCTCGCTCAAGCGCCTTCGCCCGCTGAGCCTTCCAGTTCGGCCCGTAGTATCGTCGCTCATCCTTTGAGTCCGCTTTCCAGTTGCCGTTGGCAGGGCCTGATGGACGACCAACTGGCTCGTGGCCAGCAGATCGAACTGCGGCCTGCCAGCCGTCCCATCGATCAAAATAGCACCGACAAGAAAACCGACCGTACTCGTCCATATCGGTCGCTGTTGGGACCTTCCCCAGTGCCTCGACAAGCGTCCGGATTTCATCGAGGAGAATATCCTCGGGGATTCGGTGTTCGAACTGTGGCTCAAACCCAGCAGCTGCTAGTGCCTCATTCCAACTCCCAAACAAATTTTGTGCAAGGCTAACGGAGAAATCCCCTCGTGCACGGTACTCTGGTGACGTCGGTGGACGTCCAAGTTTTGTTGCGATCGTTCGGATGTCCTCTTTGACTTCCGCTGGCGGAATGTCGTATCTGATGTTCGGTGATAATCCGATTTCTCGTAGTGCATCTCCCCAAGTACCGAACCGTTGCCTTATACAAGCCGCAGAATACGCACCCTGTTCGTCCATCATCTTCATTGTCGGTGCCCGCTCCGAGACGTTCGCCAGCCGCCGAAGTTCCGCTAGTAATTCTTCGCGGCTGATCTTGAGCTGATGCGCTCGTTTGTGACCGCCCTTTGCTCCTGGTGTTTCGAACTCGGCTCCACAAATCTCACACGTATACACTCGCTTCTCTGATTCCATCGAAGATCAGGACGCCGACAGTAGATTAGCGCCTCACCGCTCTCGGCGCAGAAAAAAATTCCTCTCGTCTTTCTTTCGATAAGGGTCTTAGCAGATCCTTGACTGCGGAACAAGGTCGTGGCTGCGCGCGCAGCGAAGCGAGCACGGAGCGGAGGGTGGGGCGGTGGGGTCTGGGTCGGTCCGGCACGTAGCAAAAAAGAGGGTACGACGACTGGCTATTCCCACCACCGACTGCGCTCAGGGAAATGTACGGTGCTCCACCCGGTGAGCGCTATGGAAACGCGCCCGTTGTACCAGTTCTTCGCAGCCCCGTGAATGCGAACTCGTTCGCCTTCTTCGATCCAGGGTTGGTCACTTGCGACCCACGACGTCAGCTTCGTTTTCCCACTGTCGTCCTCGATGAGTCCGACTTGCTGAATTGCTGGCGAGTTGCTCTCCCACAGCTGCGTCACGGTACCTTCGATACTCACCTCCTTGCGATTGACGTCCTCGAGCTTCCCGATGGGAACCACCTGCCCCGGCGCCGTTTGCAACTCCTCGAACACCCTGACGACCGCACTCATCAAGTCTTTCCCACTGATTACGGCTTCACCCAGTCGCCGGCCAATCGCCGCTCGCGACCAGCCATCCAGCTTCTCCGCCAGCCGCATCGACTGCTTGTTCACCGCCGCCAACTGCTCCTGCGTCAGTTCTGCACGAGGGTCGTCCCGCTCTGGGTCCTCCCACGGGTCCACGCTCGCCGCCCGCTTCTGAAACTCTGCACGCCGCTCAGCACTCCGCTTCGCTGCGATGTCTCGCGTACGCTTTTCCCGACCTTCTTGCGTCCCCATCTCCGCTTGGGCACTGATGCGCTCCAGTTCAGCTTCCCGCGCCCGAATGCGCTCTTCCTGTTCGAGGGTCGCACCATAGATCCGCTCTTCACTCGTGTCGACCATCCCGTCCGGGTGGTTCGCATCGACTTTTGCTTGCACCTCCATCTGCACCGTCGCTTGGAACTCCGGCGTCTCATCGACGACCTCGAAGCCCTCTTCATCGACCGCCGCTTCGCCCGCTTTTTCGAATGCCTGTTCATCGACCGAAACTACTTGACTGGTAACGTTCTTACTTGACATTGGAACTCAACCTAGTTCCGAAGGCGCTCACGCGCCCGACACCGCGATGCTCCTACATCGCGGTTCTTCGACGACAACGCCCGACAGAACCATCTATGCGCTCTCGCTCGCGCCTTCGTGAGCGCCCCTGGGGCGCGAGCGAGAGCGCGCCAAAGGAAGGTCACCCAACCAGAACCGCGCGCCGATCCGCCCGGAGTAAGCGTCCAGCGGGATATGCCCGCTCGTGTCCGGTCCGATGCGCGGGACCGTGTCCAGGGCAACTGTCGTCGAGAACGCGCGCCGCCGTGTGGCGCGCGACAGCGCAGGCGGCACAAAGCGCTGGAACGCGAAAGCCCGCAAGGGGCGCAACCGACGGGGATACCCGCTGGCGCCGAGGGCACATGCATTTCAGCCCGGAACGGGCGCGGGCGGTGCGGAGAGCGCCCGCACGCCCGGAATGGTCGGTCGCGAGCGACGCGGAGGGCGGCAGCGGCGAGCGGGGCGGGCCGTAACAAAGAACCTGTTCAACCGGGCTTGACGCTCAGTCACACAGCCGATATCCTGGTTGACTCAGAAAGGGCGAGGCCGTTTCGGTCGTCCCCCGACCCCGCAAGCACCACAGGCACGAGGAGCGCAGCGTGGGTCGCGGGATGCCGAGCGGCCGAGGGCTTTCTATCCGTTCTCGGCCACCGCTAACCGTCTCGACGGAAGCATTATCCTGCACCGTCACGAACGACATAGTATGCACCACACACCGCCGGTGCAACAGGTGAACGTACGGACGATGAGCGCTTGCTCTGTTCTTTCGTAGTTGGTAGCGGCGCCGGCGGGTGTATCGCCTTCTCATCGTGCAGCGACGCCACTTTCACCGAGACAAATGCAGACCACCGAGTACGAACTCCGCGATCGAATCGACCAGCTCACAAACTACCGTGGCGAGGGCACCGAGCTCATCACCGTGGCCGTCCCGCCAGACAAATCACTCCATGCGGTCCGTGAGCGCATCGACCGCGAATATGCACAGGCTGCGAACATCAAATCCGATCAGACACGAACTCACGTCCAGGACGCTCTCGGACGCATCCGACGCCTCCTCCAAGCGTACGAAGAGACCCCACCAAGCGGCCTCGTCATCTACGCTGGTGTCGTCGACGGTGAGCTGCAGGACGCCGTCTTCGACGATCTCGACGTCCCCGTCGACGTCTCGCTGTACCGCTGTGCGGCTGAATTCGAGACCGCCCCCGTCGAGCAGGCGCTCACCCCGTCAGAGGTGTACGGTCTGGTCGTTCTCGAACGGGGCCGTGCCGCCCTTGGTCGCCTCGCTGGCGAGCGCATCGTTTCCAGTCGGACCTTCGAGAGTCAAGTGATGGGAAAATCCCGTGCTGGCGGTCAGAGTGCGCAGCGATTCGAACGTGAGCGCGACCGCCAGAAACACGAGTTCTTCGAGCAGGTCGCCGACGCTGCCGAGCAGACGTTCCTCGATGAGCCCACTGTCGATGGCGTCATCCTCGGCGGGACGACGATCACCGTCGACGAGTTCCAGCAGGATGACTATCTCCACCACGAGTTGCGGGACCACATACTAGGCGTCTATCCGATTGAGTACGCGACCAAGCAGGGTCTCTCGCAGCTCGTTGAGCGTGCCGAGGACGTACTGTCTGATGCTGAGCGCCGACGGGAACGGGAAGCTCTCGATCGATTCTTCGTGGCGCTGGGACAGGGTGGAGATGTCGCCTACGGAGCTGATGAAACGCAAACCGCCCTCGACTATGGAGCAGTCGACGTCCTTCTCGTTTCAGACGCACGGCCACCAGCGGAGATTCGTGAGATGGAGGCAGCGACGACCGACCAAGGCGGTGAGTGTCTCGTTGTGTCGACTGACACAGATCGAGGTGCTCAGTTCGATACTGCATTCGGGGGCCTTGGAGCGCTCCTCCGGTTCCGTATCAACTAAGCCGAGTAGTATTGGACTGTTCTAGCGTCCCAGTGTACGGATCTGAAGGCAGTCATCGATCGCGCAGACAAGCTCGAGCGGCCATAAACCAGGTGGGTTCGATGGCGCCAGTAGCAGCTATGCCGTTTGTCGACTGGAGCGGAGATTGAAGCTAGCGGGTGGCGGGCCAGCCTTCCATAACGCTGGGAAGTTTGTGAGGTGGGTCAACAAGGGGAACCAATGGGTGCGACGCTGTGAGCGGTCACGCGTCAGCCACTTCGTTAACGAAGTCCTCGTCCAACTGCTGTTTCAACACCCACAGGTTCGCCGCCGCTTCGGCGCCGACGAGCTGTGTGAGCTGGTCGATGGTAATTTCGTCATCGTAGTAAGTGGCCGCGATCTCTTGGGTGTCCGCGTCCTCGTCGGTCATCGACCACGCACCCACTTGCGAGCGGCCGTGAACTGAACTGGATCGGTGTCGCTAGCCGCAGCCATCTCGTTTATATTCTGGCGCTGATCGTCTTCGAATTCATGTGAGTTCAGCATAGTAGTTCTCCTCTCCAAGCTTATTGACGTATACTGGTTGCTCCGTCGATAGCCACGGAAGCACTGAGTAATCGTGACGAATTACTCGTCTTCGAGTGCTGCATAGATCTCCGCGTGGCGGCGTCCGTCAAGCTGCCCCATCTCGAGGGCGATCTCGCGACGTTCGGCATCGCTCTCGGCCGCCTGATACCGCTCGTAAAGCTGGCGGACCTCGTCGTCAACCGCCGTCGAGGAATCGGTGCTGGACGCCATTGTTCTGTTGAGTATACTCTGTGTGTCCCTTTATCAGTTGCGACGAGCACAGGCCCGGAAGTAGATGACTGCAGTCTCTATGTCGACCGCGGCTTCGTCAGTTGCGAAGCGGTGCAAAAGGGCCCTGATTTCATCACTGTACTCGAACCTGTACCCGTTCGTCATATAGAAAACGACCACCGTTCGGAGCGCTGTTCGTTTGTTCCCATCGACGAATGGATGCTCCGCAACGAGCAGTCGCATCAGATGGACAGCTTTGTCATGGATCGTCTCGGGCACCTCCCCGAAAAACCCCTCCGAGATATACTGCAACGCTGAGGAAATCACGTCTTCTGACCGAACTCCTGGTTCCGTGGTGTCGCCTTCTGCCACGATCTGGTCGTGGAGATCCAGAATAAGTTCGACAGAGGGATACGCGAGATCGTCAGTCACGTATCCGACTTTCTCACGCCGCCCGTTAACCGTTTCTCAACCGTCGAGATCAGGTCTCATCGTCGATTGTGTGGGATGGCCTAGTTATCGGTTATCTCCGTCAGTGGTGTTGACAGTCATCGAGTCACCGTCGTCGATGTCCAACTCATCGAGCGACGCCCCTTCTGCCTCGATGTCGTAGTGCTCGTGGACGACGGGCCGGAGCGCCTGCAGAATAATCTCCGCAGCCAGCGCCGAGATGTCCAGCTCCTCCGCCATCAGCCGGTGGGTTACCTCGCCGCGCTCCCGAGCAACCGCGTAGGTGAGCGCCGTTGCGAGGCCGGCGACGCCGTGGCGGTCGATGTAGGTGTCGATGTCGGCGCTCGTCTCGCGGCGGCCAACTGCATCGATGAACGCCGGCGTGATCGTGTACTCGCGGTCGCCGGCAGCCGTCGTCACGGTCAGGTCAATCTCCCGGGCGACGTATCGCCGGGGCTGTTCGTCGTCGGTGACGTCGATGACGCCGGCGTCGACGAGCCGGTTGACGTAGCTGTAGGCGGTCCCCTGGGCGAGCTCGAGGTCGTCCATCACGTCTTGGACGGTCGCCTCGCCCTCCCGGGTGAGATACGCGTACAGCTGGGCGAGCTGTGGCTCTTCGAGGAGATCGGCGACCGAGAGGAAGTTCCGGACGATGTCGCCGTCGGTGCGATTAGGAGTACGTGACACGGGTCGTTCTTGATTACAGTTTACAGCGAACCAGTAAAGGGTGTTGGGGTCACTCCGCCGGCGTTGTGACGAGGTACTAGGCGGCGAGTAGGGGTCGAGTGAAGGAATTCAGTTAGCACAGCGTTAACCAACACTGTGTAGGAAACAGTCCGGAGTGTTGGTTAATTCAGTCGCTCTTCTGCAGAACTGTCGAAGAGGACCAAGCCCCGGGGGAGAGACAGGGATCTACCTTCGACGAGCGGATACGCTACGTACGGCGACCTAGTCTCCACCGTTGCGGTGCTCAGAATCGAGCCGAGCATACGCGTCTGCAGTAGCGCTCAGTTTGGTGAGTGACCTGTCGAGCATCAGTGGCTCAGGAAGTTGTACGTCGATCTCTCTCAGAGTCTGTTCGGCCTCGAGGAGTACCTCATGCAGATCGTCGACGGGAATCTGACCACCATCCACGGCGCCACGTTTTGGGTGACATCTCTGATCACCGTACGCCGAGTCGGGAACCAGATCGTCGACACCGGGAGCTTGGTCGAACTCAGGGACGTCCTGTGGATCGGCTCGTCTGGCGTCATCGGTCGATCACCTCGACGTCAGGATTTGCACCAGTTGGACCAGCGACCGTTTTCGCCCGCTCGAGTTCACGGCACTCTCTCTCTGGGCCTGCCGTTCGAGAGCGTCTGTCCGACGACAGCGGTCAATTCTCTCGTCGTCGACGATATCGTCGTCATCGATCGTGAAACGCTTGCCACGGTGGTCGATCTGCTCGAGCATCAGGCTACAGCCTCCTGAGCCGCGTCTCGAGCGTCCGCCTGCAGGTGTTTGTACCGGACTTCACAATTGTCCGAGCAGAACTGGCCAGCGGATCCTGCCCAATCACGAATGAGTGCCGAACAACTCGACATTCGACACGCGTTGCGCTCGGTCATCTGCCGATACCTCGCTCCAGGTATCGGGTCGTTTCCGCGTCTGGCGACGCTGTTGCTACATCAGTTGTTCGCATGGATTGCTGCGGTGGGCTTCAGTCGAACCCCCGCACCCCTCCTGGGGCGATAAACCATCTCGAGCGAACGACCAGTTCAACCCGCAGTTTATCAGTAGATAGTAGTTCGGTCTCTTTATTCAGAAAATTCCTGAAACCGAATCGGGCGATTCGGTAACTACAGTGGGGCTTACAATATGATATCGGATGGATAGCAAACACTATCCTCAATGGAACCCGACAAAATGGACGACCTCACAGGATTCCAACGCGACTTGTTGTATGTCATCGCAGGCGCAGACCAACCATCAGGCCAGGACGTCAAAGAAGAAGTTGAACAGTACTACAACGCCGATATCAATCATGGACGGCTCTATCCCAATCTCGATACGCTCGTCAACAAGGAGTTGGTTGAGAAAGGACAACTCGACAGGCGAACGAACTACTACGCAATTGCAGATAAGGGGGAGGAGACGATTGAGGACAGACAGAAGTGGAAGGAACAGTTTATCGATTAGATAACAGAGACCTCGTAGTAGTCGGTATACTTCACGAGATCACAGTTCTGGAACCCGTTTGCAATTGATCCATCGACACAGACATCATCAGAGACTGTGAGGAGAGGGAGTTCTTCTTTCGCGTCTTCACTCAGTTCGTCGTAGTGGCATACTTGGGAGTCTGAGGGGACAGTGTCAACCGGTTCGAGCGTGAGTCTTGGACTCATACTACACAGTATCAATTGGAACGTCTTCAATATTTCTACGATGATAATCAATGAACGTCTATTTAGATGGGGCATTTGGATCGTATAACCCTCCAATTGTTCACCTCTCAATTGATGATAGAACCTAGACGATCGAGTTTCCGTATGCTGGATACACTGTTACGGTTGAACTTGACGACGAATTCACTATTCTGATCGAGTAGTTATCAGGAGATAGTAGCATGCTCTCTCTATTTTTAGAATGAATCGTAAAACCCGCGATAAGTACAGCCCCTGTGCTGAACGACAACTACCTAAAACAGCGAGAGAGTCCCGCCGTTTACGGCGTTGACGAGACGCGAAGCGTCTCGTTCGCACATCAGAACGCTTCGCGTTCTGAGGACGGGAGTGAATCGCGCCACTCGACTACGCGAACCACCGGTTACTCCCCAGATGGAGTCTCCAAGTCGTCAGCGGCGTGGATCAACATCCCTCGCCACGTCAGACCGTGTTCGTTTTTCACGCGTTTGATGCGCTCGTACTGTTCGTCGTCAGGGACTTCGATGTTAACGTGGTTCGACACAGTGTCTACGAGAATCCGTAGGTTTATGTTAGTTACGCTCGTACACAGAAGTAGCGATGAAGCGCACCAACGAGTTCGAAGTAGTTCCCCAGTCCGACGAGGACGAGGAGTTGCTTCATCGACTGTTGGACGCTTCAGCCGCTCTCTGGAACGAGATCAATTATCAGCGCCGTACCAATTTCGACGACCCGGATGGCGACGTTTGGGAGATCGACGAGTACCGCGGTCGGTACGGCGGTACGCTCGGCGCGTCGACTGTTCAGCAGATCGAACGAAAGAACCGCGAAGCGTGGCGCTCGTTCTTCGCACTCAGAGAAAAGGACGAAGCCAACGGCAAGCCCGGCTTCTGGGGCAACCAAGACGAGGGACGCGACCTGCGAACGTACATCCGAAACACCTCGTACTCGGTCGAATGGGGCGAACACTCCCGTCTCGAACTTCTTGTCGGCCAAGACCTGAAAGAGGAGTACGGTCTTGGATACCGCGAGCGTCTCCGGCTCAAGGTTCGCGGCGAACCCAATTGGAAAGAGTACGACAAACAGGGCCGGTTGGAACTGTATTACGACGATGTGAGCGAGACATTCAGGGCTTTTCAGCCAGTCACTATCGACAATTCTCGACTGGCACACCCACTGGCGGACGAAACCGCCGCTCTGGACATCGGCGCAAACAATATCGTCGCCTGTACGGTTTCGACTGGCGAACAGTACCTGTACGAAGGTCGCGACCTGTTCAAGCGGTTCCGCGAGAATACGCAACGGATCGCAGAACTGCAATCGAAGCTCCGCGAAGGCCGGTACAGTTCGAAGCAAATCAACTCACTGTATCGACGCCGGACGCGACGGCGCAACCACGCAATGGACGAGATCGCTCGCGACTTGATCGAACGGCTGTACGACGAGGGCGTTTCGACAGTGTATGTCGGCGATCTTACCGACGTACTTGAGACGCACTGGTCGGTTCGGACGAACGCCAAGTTGCACAACTTCTGGGCGTTCCGGCGGTTCATCAAGCGGCTCAGTTGCACCGGCGAGGAGTACGGTATCACCGTCGAGATTCGAACGGAAGCATGGACCTCACAGACGTGTCCGAACTGCGGTTCGACCGAGGACACGACGCGACACCAGGACACGTTGACCTGCACCTGCGGCTTCGAGGGCCACGCAGACCTTTCGGCAAGCGAGACGTTCCTGAGGCGGCACGAAACAGACGTAGCACGGCCGATGGCACGGCCTGTGTGCCTCAAGTGGGACAGTCACGAATGGCTGGAGTCACCACGCTCTCCCCGTTCCAACGAGGAGCACACGAACCCGCAAGTTGCCTCCGTGGACTCGGCATAGCCGAGACTCCCAGCGCGAGGAAACCCCGGCGTAAACGCCGGGGAGGATGTCATGTGTGCCTACCTAACGGTTCGTTCGTGAGTGATCGCGCTGATGAATATAATCTCTGGGCCGTGCCTAACCACGTGAATTCAGGGACGAGAAGATCACCAGACCGGGTCTCGTCACTGGATCTCTCTCTGACCACAGGGGCTACAGGCCACACAAGACTAATATCTGATGCATGATGTCGAACAATATGAAGTTCTCATATGTTTCTCTCGTTTGTGTTATAGCAAGTCTCACAATCAACGGTGCGATTAGCGCCGTCACAAATACAGCAACATTATTGGCAGTGACCCCCGCTGGAATCGCGATCTACCTCATTGTAGGATTCGGTGGGCCGCAGGCCTTCCTCGGTCAACAAACCGATTCCAGTATGCAACTAGGAACAGGTGTCCTCACAATTATCCTAGGATTGATTTCACTGGGTTTAGGTGCCTTAGGGAGCGGGATATTGACAGAATGGGGATTAGGCTTTATCAATCTCCTCACCCTTCTGGGCATTGGTATGATCTGGGCAAGCATTTGGGGATTCGAAGAAGGATATTCCTCAATAGCATGATGGTATCTTGACCTCCGTATTCAGCATGTAATTCTATTATCTCTTGGATAGATCGCTCATTGCTCCGTTACCTCTTGACCTGTACTGAATGATGCTTTCATTGTCAGTATTGGATAGAGAAATAATGCCGCCAACTACCGTCATCGATTGAACGTCCCATTCGGAGCGGGGGTGATCCCAGTTCGGATCTCAAGATCAACACGTCTGAGATGCTTGCAACCATCAGTGGGCTGGCGTTGTTCATAATCTGGGCAGGTACACGTCCCTGCCTCAACATCGACCGTGTAGGTGTTCCCGCTCTCGCTAATGACCTCGTAGATCGAGCCCACCCTGACGAATCGGATGTCTATCTCCTCGTTCAATGCACGCCGGGTTCGCGGATCCTCGATCGAGTAGCTACCGGCCTCGAGCGGGGTCGGTGAATCTGGTGTCTCACAGTGCTCGATGAACTCGTCACGATGATTTCGTTCTTGGCCACAGTTCCGGCAGCGCCAGTACCGCGTGCGGTACTCACAACCATCGGTGAGGTCGATCTCGTACGGTGTTGGCTCCGTGCCTGGCAGCCACTCGTCGATGGCGACGAGTTCGTGCCCGTTCAGTCGAGCACCGTCGCCGGAATAGCGTCGCTCTCGGTCACTGGTGTCGTTGCAATCATGGTGGTGATCCTGGTGTTGCTCGCGATGGATCGGTCGATCTGTACTCATGGATATTCTCGAGGCATATATCGTCGCGCCTCACCCGTCAGGAGCGAAAAAACGGCTTCGAGAGCGGGTTGTCGGTGGAGGAGAGCAGTTTCTGACTGGAACGAGCGGTCTCCCTTCCTTCAGATTCCTCCTCGACCAATCAGGTCCAGATGGTAAGTCCTTGGTCGAGGACTCGAGCGGGGGGCACCCAGACGGTATCGATGCGCTGGAAGCGGCCGGCTTCGAGTGGGGACGTATCTCATCCAGAACTGGTGGCTGTCGTTCGCCGGCTACCAGGACGATCGCTGGTGTATCGAACTCGAACTCGCAGAAGAGTAGCCACCCAATCTCAGCGGGACATGAATGGGTCAGTAGGGCGATTCCAACACACTTGGAATCAGAGCGGGGTTGATATAGGATAGGACGAACATATTCATTGTCGCGTTCCCACCGCGCGACACGATCCAATCAGCACCCAACCCACTGGACCTTGTCCCTATTCCGCCCGGCGGCCATCCCCCTGCGCCCATCCGGGCGGCCTTTTGAGGTTTCTTGAGGCGATCAAACGCCGAGCGGTAGCTATCCGATCTCGAGTGCGTCGACGCCTCGGCGGGCCCGACATCGTGATCGACGAGGCGGCTCGCTGCGAGTTGCCAGGCGTGCTCGGCGAGCTCGGGATCGGCTTGCTCGTAGTGGACTGAGAACTCGGTCAGTGCGATGGCGATCAGGAGACCCTCCTGTCGATCGGTGAGAGACATCGCCGGCGTTGGCCGCGGCTTCCATGATAAAGATCAGGACCTACTATACTGGGAAGTGCGGGATTACAACGAAGAACAGGAGTACAGCTGTGCCTGTGATCCATATCCAGCCACCGAGTTGTGAACTCATATCCATAGCTTCTGGGTGAGTACTCTTGAACGTAGCTCGACTATTGTGGATCAATAGAGAACGATGGTCTACAGTGGTCACCTTCTCGAGAAAACGCCAGCCAGAGGCCAGCGTTGAGCCCCCATCCAATATCAATGGCTATCGACTTGGGTGGGTCCGAGACCGATGTGCTTGACAATATGGCTATTGGCTTCGCGTCGGAACGTGATTCGATCTCGGAAGACGAGGGATCGTATGTCTCGGGTCGGGCGGATTCTGTCGGGCAACGACTAAATCCTTCCCCTCGTCATCATCATCTCGAGTCTGTTTTTGAATAACTCTACTGGCTGTATATGTTGGTAACAACGATGTTACCGGCAGATGAACGGAAGAGAAGACTCGTTTACTCGTCGGCCGATTCGTCGCTGTCGTCCTCGTCCAGATCCCGTTTTTCCTGGGCGATGTCGGTCGCCGGCCAGTCCTCCTGTTGATACTCTCCGGCGTGTTCGGTGTTGACGTGCTCGAGGAGTTCGGCTGTACCGCCGGCTGTGAAGTCGCAGTCGTCAGGCGATGCACACTCGTAGATCCGAACGCTGGAGTCGCCGTCTGAGTCAGTCATCTTCGAGTAGTTTGTCCTGGGCCCTCTTGACTCTCTGCTGCGGAGTTGGCCGTCGATCGAGGTTATGACCACTTTTTCGACGAGGACGTCGCGGACGCGTTCGAGCACGCGATGCAGACGATCCGAAAGGACAACCTGCGATCGCTATCGCTGCCCCATCAACGGCTATACGAGATCGTCCGCACGATCGGGCCGGTTTCCGGAACCGAGATGAAACAAGCTTACTGGAAGCACAAGGGTGCGATCTTCGAGGGGCGAGAGCATGACCCGGTCTCGTGGCGGCAGGCCTGGAACTATCTCGACAAGATGGCCGACTACGATTTGATCAGGATGCCAGGGGAACGCAAAACAGTACGAAGCGACCGACAAAGAATTAGAAGCGGCTGTCCCGTTTGATCCGCGAGAGACTACAGAACTGGATTGATCTGTTCGGTTAAATCATATTGTTTGAATCTTCCCACCTTCGGAACAACTGTACACTACAGCTACCAACTGAACGATAAAAATCCTACTAGTTTCAAATTATGGTCGTAGCATTGTACAAGATACACCATGCATATCTTCCGTAAAGAGTACCCCCTCTATAGTATTTCCCCCGGACGTAACAGGATGAAATAACCGAAACATATTAGTGAAACCCAGATATCATTTTCGTATGGACGGAGGTGGCGGGCCAGTTATTCCTCTCGACGGGTCGAGTAAGGGTTCGGATAGCCCTTGGGTAATAGTCATAATACTTCTCTTCTTTCTTGCTTTAATAGCTATGTTTTATATCATGGCATTCTGATGAAACCGATGGTTCTGAGGATTACTCATCTATACACTTTTGAACAGATAGCTCTCACCGTGCTAGACTCATTCTCTGTATGCTGCACGCAATCCTTAGCCGTTAGCATATAGATAGATAGGCCTGCTAGTAACGCTCTCTCCTGTACTGAACGGCAACTACGTGTGCGTACTGACCGTGTCGTTCAGTTAGATATTATCTGAAAGAAATATTCAAGCTCTACAAATCACATATCGAACCGTGCATTGATTAACAGGCCCCCTCATCAAACTCATCAGAATCCCATAATTCAACTTGTGGTTCCAGCGGGCCGTGGAAGTTGAACAGTGCGTGGTAGCAGTCTGCTGAATCCACTTTGCCTTCAAAATCTGCGGGAATTGAAGCACTTCCAATTGATTCGTCAGTAGCATACAGTAGGGTATACTCGGCTGGTTCCGTTGACCACGATGGGTCAATGATTTCGTATCCCTCCGCTGCTTCTACGGTCCCTTCGTAGACAATTTCGTTCGCACGTTTGAGTTGCAGTTGTACTGATTGTGATTCTTCACTTGGGTTATGTACGAAAAGGCTTCCTAACGGGATGCCTGTTTCACTGTCTGACTTGAGTGAAACAGCATCTGTACAGCCTGCAAGTAATGAAAGACCAAGTGCAGCAACCATATGTCGGCGAGATATTGGTGAATAGTTCATATAGTTGACTTCTTCTTCATGGGGAATAAACTTTGTCCCATATAGTATCTCTGTAGCCTGTACGGACTGCTGTGTGCTTCACCTGTACTGAACGATTGGTAGTGTGTAAACCATCAAAGAATAAGAATGTAAACAGAGCTAATCTACGGACTGGTGAGGATCCGTACATCGGACTGCGTGACGAGGACACGAAACTCTCCGACCGAGAAGCTAACCTCAAGATCATCGTTCGCTGAGTCCACGAGTTGATCGAGGGCTTCGACATCGATCACCCGGTAGAGTTGGTACTCGTCACGACCGAGTCCCTCTGTTTCGAGCGCGTCGACGATCTCGAAGAGGAGGTCCCGATCACTCATCTGTAATCACCTCGTCGACGACATCGATAATCTCCGCAGCGGTCGAACTGATCCGCTCGAGTCGATCGAGGATGGCCGCCGACTCTTCGCTCTCCCATGCAGCGAGGTAGAACGCCGACCCACTCGTGTCCAGCCCGAAATACCGACCGACAATGTACCCGACGGCTTCGGCCTCGAGCTCGCGTTTCGAGCGTTCGGTCTTGTCGTCGATATCACTGTGCAAGAGTGCGTGGGCGTATTCGTGGACGGTCGTTACGGCAAGGTCGGCGCTGTTCTCACGATCGCGGACCTCGATTAGTGGTCGCTCCGCAGGAGAGCGGTACTGACACACTCCTCTGGCATCTCCGTGAGGCCATTCTACTGGAGAAACAATCTCGACTTCCACTTCAAGTATTGAAGCCCCCTCGAGAAGCGCTGGCACCAGTTTGCCGGCCTCCCCGGTCGCCTCGGTCTCGAGTTCGGGCAGTGGCTCCCCTTCGGTTTGTGAAATATCGAAGACTGGCGCTGGCCGAAAGCCGACAAGTCCTTTCGACCACTCTTTTGGTGACGTCTCGTCATATTCACAGTCACTTCGATCGTGATACGACGGTGAGTTTTCACACTCGGGGCACTGCTTTGCGATGATCGGCGCCCAGATCCAGATCGCGCTCTCGCCCTCTTTCACATGCCGGTCGAATTCGTTTTGCCACGTCCGATAACCGGCGACGCGAGTCGCGTCCAGACACTGACGAGTGATTAGCAACGTATTCCGGTAGAAGTAGTCGTGGAAGTGACTCTGGACATCGAGCCACTCTTCGAACTGCTCACTCGAGACTGCTTCATCAACCTCGTCGACGAGATTGTCGACCCAGGCTTCCATTGTACTGTGCATCTCGTCACGTCTGGTGTCTGAATCATCGAAGGACACCTGTCTACAGTCGCTCGTAGTCATCGTTCTTGACGACGGACGCTCCTTTCTGGAACGCCCCTCACCACTTTAGGGGAAGGTAAATACACTCGAGGGAGCGCTCGAGCGGCTCCGTTACAGTAGATAGTTGTACAGTTTTTTTTATTCAGAAAGTCGCGCGAAAATCACGTTACGTACAGGTGAAAGCGTTACCGGAGTAGCCATTCACCTGTCTGACAATTATTAAATTTTGATAGTAATTACTTATTAGTAACTAGAAATGGATCCTCAATCAAGATATCGATTGATGAGTTGCTCCGTTTCTTGACAAAGATATTATGGTATTGACTATTCACTCATATTCAGTTCATTGGCTAGTTCGGCTCTGGTGAGTCCCATGACGGCATAGACTTCAACCCTAGAGCTTGTGAGTCTTAACTAAAGGGGAATGACTTAAGATATTGACTGATGAGTTGTTCTGTCCCCCGACGAAGATGTTCTGAGAGAAACTCTTCACTCATGTCTAATTCATTAGCTAGTTCTTGGATTGTGACTTCCTGCGAAGGGCTGTAATAGCCGTTTTCATATGCAGCCACAGTCGCTTTGAGTGCCGCTAACCGTGTCCGTGCCTCACTCGCGGTCAGTGAGCCAGTATAGATCGGCGAACCCGGTTCTATGTGACGGCCTCCCTCAGTAAGTGGACCTGTATCCACAGGAGTGAATCCAATATCTTCGATAAGACTCGAAACTACACTTTTCGCCTCATCATCATCCCCAGCGATAAATATCGCAAAACGATCATCCGGATCGGCCTCAAGCCGTTGTCCGTCTCGGAGGTTTTCCCAATAAATAGAATTGAATGCCTTGATGACTCTTGAGTCTTCGAGATGATCCGCAATGAGGTCCGTATGTGTCTTCCCTACGTCGGTTAGTCCATCACGTCCCGGATAATAATTTGAGGCACTGATAACGATCTTATCACTGAGAGTGTCCGCAGGGAGGGATTTGTATGCATTGAACGGAATCGCCTCCATGACGACTTCGCCGAAATCGGCTGCTTCAGAGACGGTCCCCGCATGAGCGTTGCTTCCCAAATCGTCAACGAGATCGATGAGTGTTTCTGGCCCTCGAGAATTGCTAATCATAACCTCGTGGCCTGCTTTAACGAAGTTCTGAGCGGCTGTACTCCCGACATTCCCTGCGCCAATCATTCCGATTTTCATCAATTGTCTCCCGTTCCAGCCTATGAGTAGGGACGTGAAAAGCTACCAAGTTAGGAGTCTGGTTGCTACTACCGAGAGTGGAAGTGAAGGGATCAACCTATCAATCCATACCCGTCTCAATTGAAACCTGAAGTACGTGGCTCGCTCCTCTTGTAGTATCCTCAACTGAGGATACTCCTCTCCGGAACATCTATTACTACGAATTTCGTAGTGGTGCTATGAGCGAGGGCAAAGGAAGTCAAGGGTCAAAACGGGGTGAAGGGGTTGATGAGAGTACGCTCTTCTCACTTCTTGGGAAGGCACATACCTTAGAAATTCTCAATGAAATTGTCACTACAGACAAGCAGTCGATCCGTTTTGGCGAACTCCAAGATTCGCTCGAACTTTCGCCGAATACACTCTCTCGACGACTCGATGAACTTGTCGAAGTTGGATTTCTTGAACGCACACAGTACGACGAAATTCCTCCACGAGTAGAATACGAAGAAACAGAAATGGTAAACGATCTCACGCCAGTTTTTCGAGGACTAGAGATATGGATGGAACGGCACGGATCAGATCAACTTGAGTGTTCCTGAGAATCAGTAGTTCATAAAGCCGTTAGCTGAAGCCTGTTCGGAACTCAATATAATAGAGTGAGATGTTATGGTCAATACAGGGGATAGAGGAATCGATAGGTATGAATATTTCATCTACCGATTCGTACAATTACAACACAGATCGACTCTGACCCCCAGGATTATACCTCCTCCGTATCGTGCGTGGCTCCACTAAATACCGTGTTCGTCAGCCACTCTTCCGCTTTGCGGAGCCGGTACCGAAGTGTCGATTTCGGAAGATCTAGTGCAGCAGCCACGTCACCCAGCGATGCTTCTCGCGGCGTTCCATAGTACCCGCACTCAACAGCTGCCTCGATGGCCTGGCGCTGGTCGTACGGGAGGTTCATCTGTGAGAGATCTGGCCTCGGCCAGGCCGACGGAGACCCGACCTGGCTCAGCGAGATATTAACGCCCTTCGGGAGCCCGTCCTGTAGCTGGTCGAAAATCTCACCGCCCTTCGTTTCACCCGGGAGTAGGACTCGCCATTCGTACACGTTCTCGCGCCGTCGTGCATCGAACAGCGCCCCGTTCCCGACGGTTTGGGTTGTGAAGAAGGGTATCGAGTGGCAGTATCTCCCGCCGGACGTATACGCGTAGATGAGCCGACTTCCATTTTCCTCTGCGACCACTTCGTACTCTCCCTCGATAGTGCAACCGGGATGCTCACCGAGGCATTCGTTGCATACCGAGTGATCCGTCATCACCCGCTCTACTTCGTTGAGCGCGTCCTCCGGCCCGACGAACCGGTCAACGCGCCAGAGTCCCGAACTCGATCCGGCAATCCGGAGCGCACGGCCGACGAGTTCTGGATACGAGATGAACACGTCCATGAGCGAATCAGCGCCTCGTTCGTATCTGGCTGTGAAAACAAATTCGCGCATATACAGTATCTGTCTCGGCTCTACAAATCTATTCGGGCCTTTGTGGAGGATTTTGCCGGATAGTTACGTATACGCAAACATAGAATTACGTGTTTCTCCGCCCGACAGCGTAGCATGAACGATCCGGCGACCCGAAACCTGGAAGTAGAACTACCCATTGACGTGGCCGAGCAATTGGAAGAAAAAGACGGGACAGTCGCGGAAACGCTCGCGGCTCTCGCTAGGGATCATGTACAGATGCAAGAATCCATCAAAGCCTATACGGACCGAAACGATGAGGGGGCAGGACCCGATTCGGACCCGCTGGAGACCAATCCACCGATCGCAGAGTTACTCGGATTTCAGTTGGAGTCGTTTGGCGACGGCGAAGCAGTCGTTACTATCGAACCTGGACCGGAACACGCCAATCCGATGGGGACGCTCCACGGTGGCGTTCTCTGTGATATCGGGGATTTAGCGATGGGTGCTGCCTATGGGAGCACTCTCGGCGACGATGAGTCGTTCACGACGCTCGAATTGGACGTCAAGTTCCGGCGGCCCGTCTGGGAGAAGCCGCTCACTGCGACGGGGCAAGTCATGGATGCAGGACGAACCGTGGGGCTGGTCACGTGTGATGTCACCGGACCGGACGGGGAACTTGTCGCCCACCTCCAGAGTGTCTGTCTGACGTTACGAGGCGAAGCCGCTGGGGGCCGATGAGCGAGGATTCAGATTCTGACCATTCGGAGGTGCAATCGAACCTCTCTGCGATGTGGACAGATCCATCCTACCGTCGGTGGTTGGGGTGGGCCGCCCTGTCTCTCGCATTTCTCTCCGTTGGGCTCCACCGTACCTCGATGGGCGTGCTCGCGGAAGTCCTCGTAAGGACGTTCGAGACGACCGGTACTGAGTTGGGGCTCCTGCACTCGTCGTTCTTCTATCTCTATGCTGCGCTCCAACTTCCCGCGGGAATCATCACTGATTACGCCGGATCACGAAAGACGGCAGTGTATGGCACACTTGTTATGAGTGTCGGGGCAATGGTGTTCGCTGTCAGTCCCACTTATACCGTTGCACTCGCTGCGAGGGCGCTCATCGGACTTGGTGCGAGCGTGCTGTATCTGGCGGTACTCCGATTCTGTGCGAACTGGTTTCGAGCGAACGAATTTGCGACGTTGTCCGGGCTGACGCTCACCGTCGGTGCTCTGGGTGGAATACTCGCAACGACTCCGTTGGCGATCGCCGTGAGTCAAATCGGATGGCGCGAATCAATATTTGGAATCGGGGTTACTGGGATTCTCACCGCGATACTTGTGTATACCGCGGTTCGTAATACCCCGATGGATGCCGGACTTTCCCAAATCGATGGCGTCCCGCCTGCCCCCACCCAGAGTATTGCCGACATCAAATCGAATCTCTTTCACGTCCTCCAGACGCCCGTGACCTGGCTCCTTGGACTGTTTCTATTCTGTGGAATCGGTGTGGATTTCACGATTTTCGGCCTCTGGGGAATCCCGTACCTCGTCCAGTCGTATGGTTTGACTGTCA
Source organism: Natrinema sp. DC36 (assembly GCF_020405225.1). Lineage (NCBI taxonomy): Archaea > Methanobacteriati > Methanobacteriota > Halobacteria > Halobacteriales > Natrialbaceae > Natrinema > Natrinema sp. DC36. Next base: position 72,024 of record NZ_CP084473.1, on the reverse strand, counting down.
CCTCTGCATCATCATATGTTCTCGTTGCCGGGATCGGCTGGGTGTTCGGACCGATAGTCTTTGGAGTTGTCTCGGATCGGTTGGAAACGCGTATGCCGTTGGTTCTCGGTTCAGTCCTAGTCGTCACTCTCGTTTGGGTGACGTTTGCTGTTTTCGGGACAGTAAACCTCCTCATAGTCGGGGCGCTGTTTTTCACCGTGCGGTTTATGGGCGGTAGTGGGGCGCTTACATTCACCGTTATCAAAGAGCGGTTCGATCCGGCCGCCGCTGGGACCGCCATTGGAGCGATAAACTCGATAGGCTGGTTCGGTGCGGCAGTCTTTCCGGTACTGTTTGGGACCATGCTCGATACATTCTGGACAGGGGAAACGATCAACGGAGCGCGTGTCTACACGGAGACTGGATACAGAATCGGATTTGCACTTGCGGCTGGTGCTGCAGTTCTCATGGTGGTGTGTGCATTCTGGGCCATACGGCGACTCGATAGCTAATCGACAATCCTCACGATATCTTGACCCGAGTATCGAACAGTAGACGAGTCGGAGCGCCGCACAACAAAACGACATTGCCAACTCTACAGACGACCGCGGGATGCGGATAAACGAGGCGAAAGATTGGACCGCCGCTGAATTGGAGTGCTACTGGAACTGCGGGGCGATCTCGTCCCCGATCATCTCGTTCGTGCGACGCAGATTCTCAGTCCCGATGCCGGGATGATACGTGCGGAGAATCATGTGAATATCATCACCCAAGACGTCCTCGTACTCATCGAGTTCTTCAGCGATTTCCTCGGGGGAGCCGACCATCGTATAGTCGCGGATTTCTTGTTTCCGCTCCTCTGATAGACCATCGTCACCGAGACCGAACCACTCGTCGTACTTGCGCTGTACGTAGAATAGACTGTCCTGAATCGTTTCCCACGCCGCTTCCTCGGACTCGTCAACGTAGCAGTACCGTTGGATGTATACAGTGAAGTCGCCAGACTTCTTCTCCACCTCGCGGAGCCGCTCGATGTATCGCTTCCGTTTTGCGATATCGTCAAGCGAAGTCATTTCGGGGGCCGTCCAACCGTCGGCCATCTGCGCGGAACGGCGAACCGCATTTTTCGATAGACCTCCTATCGTGATCTCGGGGGCGATATCGGGCTTCGGTGTAATCATTGCGTCCTCGGAGACATCTGCAAACAGCGGCTGGTAGTCAAGCGGACCATCGCTCCACGCGCGGCGCGCAATCTTGATAGCTTCCTCTGTCCGGTTCGCACGTTCCCGTTTTGGGATGCCGAAGTTTTTGAACTCAACGTCCCGATAGCCGTTTGCGACACCGAGCGTGAAGCGTCCGTTAGACAGCAGGCTAAGGGTCGCTGCATTCTCTGCCAATCGGACCGGATTGTGTAGTGGGGCGAGGATCATCGACGTACCGATTTGGATATCATCAGTGGCGGTTGCGAGGCCACCAAGCGTCGTGGACACCCCTGGTAGATAGGCGTCTTCTGCGAAGTGGTGCTCAGAAGCCCAAAGACTGTCCAGGCCGACTTCCTCAGCGTGTTTACCGAGCTCAATCATCTCATCGTAGATTTCGGTCATCGAACGATCATCGTCCGGTCGTCGTTGACCGCTAAACAATCCAGTTCCAATGCGCATACTCTACCATCATCTTCGGGAGCATTGACTCTGTTGAAGCCCTATTAGTCAATACTATTGTCGTTGCAGTCATAGTGGTGGTCTTGGTGTTGCTCGCGATGGATTGGTCGATCTGTGCTCATGGGTGTTCTCGAGGCACACGTGAGCGCGCCTCACCCGTCAGGCGCGAAAAACGGCTTCGAGAGCGGGTTGTCGGTGGAGGAGAGTAGTTTCTGACTGGAACGAGCGGTCTCCGTTCCTTCAGATTCTTTCCTCGAGCGATCGGGTCCAGACGGCAAGTCCTTCGTTGGGGACTCAGGTGGGGGCTCCCAGACGGTGACAATCGACGCGCTGGAAGCGCCCGGCCTCGAATCGGGGACGTTATCTCATCCAGAACTGGCGGCTGTCGTTCGCCGGCTCCCAAGACGATTGCTGGCGTATCGAACTCGCAGAAGAGTAGCTACCCGATATCGGCGGGAGTTGAACGGGTCAGGAGGACGGTTCCAAGACACTTAGAATCGGAGCGGGGTTGATATGGAGCAGGACGAACAGATTCACTGTCGCGTTTCCCACCGCGCGACACGATCCAATCAGCACCCAACCCCACTGATCCAGTTTCCATGCCGCCAGGCGGCCATCTCCCTGTGCCTATCCGGGCGGCATTTTGAGGTTTCTTGAGGAGATTAAACGCCGAGCGATAGTCATCTGATCTTGAGTGAGGTGATTGAGACCAATCGGACGGAATCACATTTCCTGGACTTTCGTTTGAAACCTTGGTGATCTTAGGGTGTCGTAACGAGATTCCAGTATGACAGCCATCGACAGAAAGTGGATTGTACTCAGCGTAATCGCTGCAGGGACATACGTGGTAACCCTGGTATCTGCGAGCTATTACGCAACACAGGGTGCTGCGTTCACGGCACTCTGCGTTACGGTTGTCCTCGGGTCGGTGATGTGGCTTGGCGAGACACTTTCTTCGAAGATGAATTGGTCTGTTGGGAGCGCTCAGAACTCCAAAACGGAATAGATCGAATTTCCTCCAGCGGTTTCGCAGAATCAAATCGAAGCTCTACATTCTCAACCTTCGAATCAGTGCCCCCAGGATAATTGGCTTTGTTAAAAGCCACTTCTTTATATAATTAATATAGTGGAACTACTGGTCACTACAGCTGCCTATTTACCGGCTAGCTTTCTGTGATCAAAGTAAGAAAGGCACTCCCTCCCAGTGGGGGGTATCACGAACGTTGAGCGTGACGCGTTCTTGGTACTCAAAGTAGTATTTTTCTTCGAGCACATTACTGACGCCGAACTTCAGCATACTTCTGTCCTCGTCCATAGTTTCTAGACGCACCAGTTTCTTGCAGGAAGGCGGCACTCAAAGCGGTCAGTCGTCGGTGACGGTAACCGGTTCCGGCTGCGGACCACCGTGTTTGAGGTGGGCACGGATTGTCGGCGTGGCAAGGTAGCAGCCATATGCTAAGGCGAGGCCGACGACAAGGTCCGTGAGCCAGTGGATGCCGAGATATAGCGTGGAGGCGAGGATGGTACCGGTGATCGCCCAACTGAGCCGTTTGTAGCCACTAGGTGCGTAGAGGGCTGCAGTTCCGGCGAGGCCAGCGTGCAAGCTCGGGAATGCCTTTTGAAGGGTGTCGACATTCTTCATGAATGTCTGAATCGGGCCGGTGGATTCATAGAGTACTGGATCAACGCCTTGCAAGTAGTATCCGGTGACGCCGACGGGCACGAAGTAGAAGAATGGCATGGACACAATGAGGACAGTCGTGTACGTGGTGACGTAATCAAGTGCCCGGTTGCGACCGTGGTGATATTTCAAACTAATATACGTAGCGAGAAGCAGTGTGGGGTACACAAGAAGATAGACGACGACAAATACCGTGGTTAAGATAAGGTTTGGGTCGGGCTGGAGTACTGCGACGGCATTTCCCTCAAGAGTGTACATGAGGTCTGTGCGGACCGGGTACGGTGACTGTTCGGATGCCATACCGACGATACTCGAAACGACAAGGACCACCGCAATGTAACAGGCGTCACGGAGGTCAAGTGGAGGGCGCATCAATCTGGGTATTGAAAATCATTTTTTAAATACTTATTGGCTATGAAGTAGTATTATATACCATATGAATATCTCCCGTATTGTGCGGGCGCTGTCTAGTGTAGCACTACCTTGCACTGGCCACACTGATTGAACTTGGTGAACGAACCGGTGATTACCGTATCGCTGAACAGGAACTTGTTACTGATCATTTAACCAGCATTGCGTGGAGTGTTCGGTAGATACTCACCAGAACCCAGCGGTCGCACTGGCCATGATAGTCCCCAGCAGAAAGACTGCTATTAGGACTAAGACTAGTACTGATACCGATATATCAAGCCAGTCCATTTCTACATAGATTCTGGTTACTCATGCAGTTAAAGTTGACCAATGACCACTAAGTAGTTCATCTGTACTAAACGATAACTACGTATACAGACTGAACAGCAACTACAGATGGGTATCACTCTTGGTATCTCGACGAAGATACTATCTATGGCAGGGATGAATAATCGGTTGCTGATGCGCTCTAAGCTGAGGGTGGCGTGACAAAATATATTACTACCTTGAACGGCTAGCTTAACCGATATCGAAGTTCGAACCGACAGCTATGAATCAGGTTCCACTTCTGCCGGGGCCGCAGTTGCACTTGCAGCCCTCAGCGTTGGCACACTTCTCACCGTTTTCGTGTACGGGACCGTGATCGATTCCATCGATGTCAGTCATCGCCGGCGCATACACCGACTGCTTGGGGTCGCGTTCGTCGCGCTCGGGTACGTCCTGCTAGCGCACGGATTGATGGGACTGGGTATCCATATCCCACACCCGAAACTACCGTTCTACGATGGTATCGACACACAGAAAATCACAGTGACTGTCATCAGTGACTAAAGGATGTCTGATCATACTACGTCAGAAATCGGTTGCACACTCTGTGACCTCCCCATTGAAGGGAGCGAAATTATAGAGGACGGGAACCAGTTCTGCTGTACCGACTGTGTCGTCACGGATTCAACCCGGCCCCTACTGTCCGAGGACAAGAGACGGACTCGGCTTTTTCAGGTCAACTTTTGATAGTAGACTACCTACTCGCTCACGGCTTCGCCGTCTGCTTCATTGAGGGTGGGGTGTTCACGTGAACTCCCGTTTTGGCCATTCTGGTAGGCTCATACTCGCCGTTCACGGCCAATGTCTCGCGATTCAAGCGAATATCTCTGGGCGCGCTCCGTCTAACTACTTTTGCGCCATACGGAGATGCTTCAGTCTGATCTCCTTTGTTGCCAGTCAGATTACGTTTGCGACCGTGTCGTCACACACCGTGGCGTCGCCCTCGACCGGTTCGCCGATACCATTGGGACAGATGTGAAGGTGCACGGATGTCTCAAGTTCGCTCGCGTGGCCGACGTGGTCGTCCACAGAGCGCGCATCCACTCCCAGAGAAACGCTTCGAGGTCGACTATAGAGTCGTCGGCAACATTACGGGCCAGATTCCCGAGCATTCTGCCGTTCCAGCCGTGGCCATTGACGAACACGACCACCTCGACGCTCGAGTCCGACAATGAGTCGAGAACGTCGCGGACGTACTGTCAAAGCGTCTCCGCAGAGACCGATAACGTCTCTGGAAAGTGACCGTGATACGTCGCAATGTCAACCGGTAGCGTTGGCAGGACGATTGAATCGAAGTCGCTGCGCCGGTCGACTTCTGCAGCCATCGGACGGGTGATGATTGTGTCCGTACCGACGGATGCGTGTGGTTCGTGATGTTCCGTGCTCCTGACGGGGAGCAGTGCTACCGTCGGTGTCACATCTTCGACACCGGTCCAGGAACACGTCCCGAATCCGTTATCAGTAGATTCGAAAAATGGGACTTCCTCGAGAGAGATCTGTCCGCCATTATGAAATACGAAGTGGACATACATTCACACATGAATCGGGCGCGATCCGCGCCCGATTCATTAGTATTCGTTGAACGGATAGCCGGGCTGGTAGCAGTGTTCGGCACGTTCATCATGGTATCGACGGTTATTTTCACGATTACCAACTTTATGGGAACCCAGAACGTTCTTGTCGGCGCAGTGGTTGCGTTCCTTGCATCGTTGCAGGCTTATCTAGTCAGCGAACGACGGTCCCCAAGCATCATCGTCGCGGGGCTCACTACCCTACTTGGAATTTGAATCGCGGTAGCACCGCATGTCCTCGGCGTTACTCGAGAACTGGTCATCGGGATCAACGGTATTGCCGGGACCCTTATCGTGGTTCTCTCTCACTGGAGTATACGGGAGCTTTCAGACGTCGAAGGTGTCGAATTTCAGATCAACAGGCATGTAGCACCCGTGAACATCATACAGGGACGGCCATGAGACCGCTAAGCGAGCGGGACGATGATCGATATGGCGCGCACATCGCGTTCTGATCCGAGAGAACCGTACTTTCGTTGTTAGTCGTCGGTCCTGCTCGGCTTCGCTTCGTCGATGGAGATGTCAGCATCCATACCGCGATGGTTTGCGTCACCGAACCCACCGCTGAGCACGCGCGTCAGCGCGTCTTCGACGTTCTCATCAAGGTCGGTGATCTCACTGGGTTCGACTTCGACGACGTAGCCCGTCGTGATGTTCGGCGAGGTGGGCAAGAATAAGACTTCGCGGCCGTCGTCAGTCACCTTGCCGGTCTTGAAGGCCGTCATCCGTAGCCCTTCCCAGGTCTCGATCTTGACCGGCTTCTGGAGCGATTCCTGCTCGCCGAAGGCCGTCTCAGCGGCCATCTTCGAGGCGTTGTAGACGAGTCGGATTACGGGCACTTGATTCGCCAGGTTGTCGACGAGTCGTTCGACCAGCCCACCGATAGTCGTCCGCATAAGGTACCCGATCGAAAACGTCAGGATGGCAAACACAGTCAGCGCGGTGATTACGCGGAGAAATTGGGCCATTTGCTCGCGTATTTGCTCAGTCGACGCGCTTGAGCCCGAAATGAGCGGCTCGAGTGTGTCGGCGTTAAGAATTAGCCCCGGTGTCAGACCGGCGGCCAGTCCATAGAGCCAATAGATAACGTAGAGTGTGATGAGAATGGGACCGAGGACGACGATCCCGCTTGCAAAATCCCGTTTCCACGATGCCATGTCTTGAAACTCACACTACTGGCTAATGAGCCCTTCTCTTTCTCGTATTTCTGTCAATAGTGACACTCAGTGTTGCCTGACGGAAACGTTTGACGTCGTCCGGCCGGTAAGCACGAATGCTTTACTACGGAGTTGAGGACAGAAAGGCACTTCCGCTTACTGCAAGGATGCAAAGGCATTAGCGATGTGCTATCGAACTCTGTTATGGGACTATGTATGAGGTTGTTCTCTTCCCGTTTGACGGGAGCAACGGCGCGGCAGCCATCCTGTACCGCGCTACAGACATTGCTCACTAGGTCGACGCAACGATTCACGTCCTGTTCGTCGCAAATACCACGCGTGATTCAACATAATACAAGGTGGTGTCTCCGACCTCAAGGAGCGCCACACCGTCGCCAATGAAACCGTCGAATACAACTGTGACGTAATCGTGTCCGAAGACCTAACAGATACCCGCGAGCGGCTTCCACAGGCGAAGTGGCATCACGTATAGGCGTTCCGATGTCTGTTCGAGTACGTTGAGTACAAGGCCCCAGAACGTGGCGTCACCGTCGAACAGGTCGCTCCGAACCACACGTCCTAACGCTGTTCTCGGACGGACTGTAGGTTCGCGCACCGCGACAAATCCGACGGCGAAAAACATCGTGCAACGATACGCCCGGAAGCGGCGCCACAGACTCGGTTCCTCGCCCACGTCGGGGGGCGGAGGTGTCTTGGAAAACGGAATTTTCCAATGGTCAGGAAATCTCCGATTTCCTTCGACACCAGTAGACGTGCGTGTGAATGGTGGGGCGTTGAATGGCAAGAGTCACCAGCCTATCGCTGCGATTGATTTCCGGGAGTCCTTATCAAAGCTCTACCCTCAACGAGCGAAGTAGGGTAGTCTACTGAACCACCTTGTGATAATAACTGAAAACACTCGTCCTGTTTCATCAGTGATCGAGGTAAATAGCGTATCACACCTCCGTAATTGAGATACCGTGTTTAAACTGTGGGCGAGTGTTGTTACGATTCTAATAGATCGGTCGCAGTCACGACCTTGACATCCTGTCCGTCGATATATTTAAGAACACGTTCGAATGCCTGTTCGCTCATCCCATCTTCACCGCCGATGTAATCGAACTGTAACACTGCGAGTTGACCGTACTGTGCGGCATAATCGATATACGTTCTCGTCACATCCCCAGCACTGCCGGAGAAGAACCCGATATTATGTGGATCCGTAAGCGGTAACCCATTTGGACTCCCACCAAATCGAAACGCCTGTTCATGGCGCTCCTTAACGAGATCGCGAGCAGTCGGACTGAGTACGTTTTTTGGTGTGACGAAGTGTTGTGCACCGTCTTCGAAGCCACGACTTTCGAGAAATTCCTTTGTCCACTGAACCATTTCCTGTTGCTCTTTAGGAGAATACTCGTGGAGAAATTGCGCGCCAGTTCGTGGTCTAGCTGCCATATCCCAACCTGCGTCATTCATCTCCGTAAGTCGATTTATCGTAAGTCTGCCGTCTCGGCCGATGGCTTCAGGCATAACTGCCTCGACACCTGCATAGCCGTAGGACTCCATCTGCTTGAATGCGTGCGCATAGTGTTCGTCGAGGGTCCCGTTGAACAAGAGCATAACTTTTCCCGTCTTCGGACGGTCGACAGTCCGGAGGTCGTCGACTTGGCAGTCGAGCGAACCGGACGTATTACCACGGCGGCGAGCAGTCACCCGAATCTGCCGGACGTTTTCCAAGTCGGGCTGTGTTTCAATCCGATGGGTACCGAAGTCGACGCGTACCCACCGATCGGCCGGCCCGACAAGCGTCCGATGTAACACGTGTACGTTACGTGAGTTCGGTGCGAACAGTTCGATCGTGAGGCGGAGTTGCTGACGTCCGGTAAATTTCACTGCGAGAGAGAGGTTTTTCCCACTCAGATCTTTGCTATCAAATAATTTATATATAGCTGCATATTCCGTGTCCTCGCTCGCTGTGAGGTGTGCCGACTGCGAGCCGCCATACGGATCATCCGTCCCAGTCTTGAGAGTACCAGCGTCGATCATTGCGTTCCATTCGTCGAGAGTTTCAAAGTTCTCGATTGATTCCCCGGGCAGCTTCGATAGTCCGTCAGTGCCACCAGGTCCAGAAGAGTCTTCGTTCGATGGTGATTGGTTTGACGTGTTACCGTTTCCCCGCCATTGTCGTAACTGTGAGAGACAGCCAGAGAGGCTAAGTGTTCCAGCTGCTGCAACAGTCGTCACGAACGATCGTCGATTCCGATCTGTCATCAGTCGTGGTGACAAACTATTTCCCCTTCCTTATTCATCTGTTAATCAGAAACTACTGATCGAATCTCGCCGCTCAGTGTACTCCGGTGCCTGAATTATTCGACATTTAGTAATAGGCGACTCTGGTGAAACCCTATTGTCTCGACACCTTTCCCGTTGAAAAAGCTGTTAGGTAGGTGTGCTTACTTCACACCCCTCAACTGAATAGTGCCTACGGAATGAGCAGACAGTACGCGAATGGGGATGACTTTTGAGTAGAACCTGTGTTGCGGGGTTTTATTATTGTCGATCAGAAACCATGATGTATGGATACAATCAGCACCTTTCATTTGGCAGGAGTAGGATTGCTTTTGACCGGAGGCACGCTTTCATTTCTTTCAGGTGAGGCCGTTCCTGCTCTGATTGCGCTTGTCCTCGCAGTCATCGTTGGATTCTCGTTTACTAGATGTCGGGAGGACAGAGCAGAGGCCACCGTGTAATGAGGTTTGGGCAGTATAGAGCCTCCCTCATATGCCATCCAATGGAGTGAATCGATGGATAAAAATTTTATTTCTAACATTTAGAGCGTCTTGTCGATGTTGTGAGTGAGACAGCCAATAGCGAGTTCATGGAACTGCTTCCACCAGCACTGTGAGCGGACGAATTCGCCGTACTTCCGTTTGAGGCGGGAGTTTACTGTCTCGTTCTGACTGCGCTGACCGTAGAGATCAGCATCTATTCGAGCATTCCACGCCTTGTGAAGTGATGAGAACTCTTAGTGCTTGATAAGCGGACGAACACCTTCTTCACGGGCTAACACACGAACCTTCTGATCGTCATAGCCTTTGTCACCGAGAAGAATCGCTACTTCACTGGTGTTCCGCTTGATGAATGACGGCGCGATCTGCGAGTCGTGTTTTCTGGTTGTTTTCCGTACCTTGAGGCAGAGCAAGACGATGTGCTGATGGAGTGTGTACCGTCGTTTCGAGAACTTCGAGGAGTAACGAGCGACAACTCGCCGAGCCAAGTGAAATGCCTGCTCAACAAACCGGAGCAACCGCGATTTTGGGAGGCTTGCATCCGGTCAGACTATCGGGCGAACTTGTAAACCTCTGGGAATTTCAACGGAGCCGCCAATTCATATATAGCAGAAGTGAGCGGGTGGAAGTTGAGACCGCCCTTCTCAATGCATACGCGTCGTAAATCGCTCGGCAAAGAAACAGTGCCTGTCCTGATATTGGACTGGCGCCGTTCCTCGAGCACCTCTCACTGATAATCGTCTCCGCTGGTTTCGGGGGTCGCGTCGACGTCCTACTCTGTTCCACCGATCGTGAGCACGGGCACTGGTGCAGAGCGGACCGTCTTTTCGGCGACGCTTCCGAGGAGGATTCGATCCGTGCCGCGTCTTCCTGTCGTCCCCATCACGACAACGTGGATGTCGTTGGCGTCGATACAGTCGCGAATTCCCTCTGTAGGATCCCCATGTTCGATATGTTGTACTGTTTCGGTGACACCATGTGTCTCTGCATCTGTGATGATTTCCTTGACGGCTTCCGTTGCTGCCTGTTCGTGATCCTTCCCGGAGACAGACCGAATATCGAGGCCGAGCGACGCGTCATCAACGACGGAGAGGACGTGCACGGTTGCTTCGAGCGACTCCGCGAGTGCCAATCCATGTTGCGCTGCCCGGGTTGCGACAGCACTGCCATCCGTTGGGATGAGCACATTCTCGTAGGGGAACGTCAACTGCTCGTCGGGCTGCATTCTCGCGGTGAGGACGGGGACCGTGGAGAGACGGACGACTTTCTCGCTGACGCTGCCTTGGAGATACCGTGATACCCCCTTTCGCCCATGGGTGGACATCACGATCAAATCATGCTCGTACTGGTCGGCGTACTCGACAATCGTGGGCGCTGGATTCCCCTGCACGACATCAGTCTCGTACTCAACACCGAGCGTGCACAGTGTCTTGCTTGCCTCCTCGACGATGTCTTCACCTTCCTCAACGAGTGCGTCGACCACCCTGTTTTCCACGACGGTGACGCTGTCGCGCGTCGTATCTGCGACAAACAGGAGACGAATCGTTGCGTTTTCCCAGTTCGCAAGTTCACCGACGTGGTGTAGAATCTCGCTCGAGTCCTCACTGTCGTCGACCGGGACCAGGATGTTCTCGTACATACTCTCAGTATGGGGTTATACAGAGAGTACTTTCTAAGGTGTTTCCACGACGAGTCCTGTCGAGTTACCTTTCGTACTAACACCGAATGATCATCGCCCACTTGGATGCTTCACACGGAACCAACGAGACCCATCAAAAAGCCTATAGCAGCTTCTTAAACAAGGACATATAGTAGTAAATGATTCTGTCCGCCGCTCCGCTTGAGACCACTTCTTTGCGCTCCCTTCTTGCAATCAGCGTTGACGGACTCTACTCGGAAACGTCGATCACACTTATCGGCGCTGCGGTTCTCCTTGTTCTCCTCGGTCTGTCTGCGTTCTTCTCGTCGTCTGAAATTGCGTTGTTCTCGCTCGCCAAGCATCGTATCGACGCCCTCGTTGAGCAGGGAACGCCCGGTGCGGACACGGTTGCAGCCCTCAAGTCGAACCCCCACCGGCTACTCGTGACGATTCTCGTAGGCAATAACCTCGTCAACATCGCGATGTCCTCGATATCGACCGCCATCGTCGGCTTCTACTTCGACCTTGGTCCAGCGGTGCTCATCTCTACCTTCGGGATCACTGCTATCGTCCTGCTATTCGGCGAAAGTGCACCGAAATCGTACGCTGTCGAGAACACGGAGACGTGGGCGCTCCGGATTGCACGCCCGCTCAAACTCGCCGAACACGTCTTATTCCCACTAGTCATCGTGTTCGACCATCTCACACGGCTCGTCAATCGCGTGACGGGCGGACGTGCAGCGATCGAGGACTCGTACGTAACCCGCGACGAGATTCAGGAGATGATCCGGTCCGGTGAACGCGAGGGTGTCATCGACGAAGACGAACGAGAGATGTTCCAGCGCATCTTCCGGTTTCGAAGTACGATCGCCAAGGAAGTCATGACCCCACGGTTGGACATCGTTGGAATCGAGAAGACAGATACACTCCACGATGCGATCACCAGATGTCTCGAAAGCGGCCACCGTCGACTCCCCGTCTACACAGAAACGCTCGATAATATCGTCGGAACTGCAGATATACACGAACTCGCCCGTGCCCAACAACGTGGCACACCCGGCGACACTCTCGTTGGCGATCTTGAATTCCTTGACCCGCCCCAGCATGTGCCAGAGAGCAAGTCCGTTGACGAACTCCTCGAAGAGATGCAGATATCGCGAACGCAGATGGCGGTGATCATCGACGAATTCGGGACGACGGAAGGACTCGTAACGGTCGAGGACCTCACGGAGGAAATCGTCGGAGAAATCCTCGAAGGGCGGGAACAGGCACCGATTACGGAACTTGATGACTCGACAGCGCTCGTTCGCGGAGATGTCGCCATTGCGGAGGTCAACGAAACACTTGAACTTGATCTGCCAGATGGTGAAGAGTTCGAGACGATAGCAGGGCTCCTGTTCAATCGAGCAGGTCGGTTAGTCGAGCAGGGAGAAACGTTCGACTGTGACGTGGTTCGACTGCGGGTCGAATCAGTCGATGAGACCCGCATAACGCAGGTTCGGATTCAAACTGGAATGGCGGATAACCAGTCGCGTGACGGGACCGAATTCCGAGAAGAGATGTCCGACGAGCTTTCGACCGATGAGTAACCAGATGTATCCGGCACTCACCGTTGTGAACCGATTTTCTTCGAACCCACGCCCCCTCTACATCTCATTGAGTGAGGTTACAGCAGTACTAATGGAGTACGGTCACGCTGCCATTGATAGTGCGACGGGCTGGCCAGGATTAGGGATCATTTTTGTCTACTCGTTTTTGATTGCGTTCGCGCTTCCCGGCCCGAGTGAGGTTGTGCTTGCGGCACCGCTCGATCTCGGGCTGCCTCTCTGGACTCAGCTGGGAGTCATCATGGTCGTGAGCGCGACGGGGAAGGTCGTTGGCAGTCTCGTTGCGTTCCATCTCGGTCAGGAGGTGAAACAAGCGGGACCCGTCGTTCAGTGGTTACGTCGCTCTCGGTTCGATATTCTCAAGTGGTCGGAACGGCGGACGATGACGCTCGCTCGGCAGTATGGATACGGTGGCTTAGCGCTCGCACTGTGTGTGCCCTTCTTTCCAGATACCCTGTCGATCTACACATTTTCGATCCTCGAAGAAGATTATCTGAAGTTCGCAGTCGCGACGTTCGTCGGTAGTATTGGTCGACTCGTCGTCACGATCGGCTTCTTTGGCGGGGTTATTACCCTCTTCTAAGACGGGTATTTGCGCGAATCGTCACGACCGGAAGACGTGAGCTATTGGCGGCTACACCAGGAGGGAGAATCTGGTCCGTCGACAGCCGACGGGTTGAGACCGAGTCGATGCCTGTCCATCGGGTGACCCACAACGAACAAATTGACAACCATGATAACCTCTGCGAGTAGTAATGACAGCGCTAGAAGGGTCTTCTGAACAGTTCTCTGGCCTCTCAATTTCAAAAAAGACGGCTTGGTGAATCGCCATACTGCGAGAGAATTCGGTATTTTATGCACCCTCAACTATAGTAGCCACTGAAACGATTTACACGCTGATGGTACAGCTGTCGTGCGATCAGGTGCGCATTGACTTTCAGTGGCTACTATAGCCTCCAATCGCTCTAATTCCACGGATCGCTCGAGTTTATAGCGAGAATCTTTCCAACGAAATGCTCTGAGCCGTGTGATCTCGCACTGAAAGTCGACGCTGTCTAGTGATCCACCAGAGCCAAAAAGACGGCTCTGTTGGGATCACATCTTTCAGATGTGTTTTTGCGTGAAACACACGCTCACTACAGAGTATGAGATCAGCACGAACGTTTTACTCGGGGTGAACTGACGGGATCACGAAGCGTCGAATAAGTCTACTGTTCTCTCGACTGCTCGACGAGTCGATTACCAACCAGCGGTGCACCAACAACACCGCTGACGGCAATAGTAGCGCCGAAAAACGTGACCAGCAACGACGGTTTGAGGGAATACAAGAGCGCGAAGAAGCCCCTGCGAGTCCGAAAACGGCGAGACCTGCAACAACCTCTGGGCGATTCGATGGGTGAGCTGGCATCAAATCACCGACAGCACGCCAAGCGAGCCACGCACCAACAGCGCTCCCGACTGCAGCTACGCTATCGAAGGTAACTCCGTGAATCAATCCTAGCATTCCGATACCCACGGCGAACACGAGTACCCGGCCAGGGGCAGTACCGTGATCAGTGACCTTGTAGAGTGCTCCCAGAACTACTATCCCGATGACGGCTCCGACTATGACGTCAACGAGGTAGTGAACCCCAAGATGACTCTCGAAAGCGAGACAATTACGACGCCCGCAAGGGCGAGCCACGCATGCGAAAGTTTATTTTTCCGATAACGAGCGCGAATCCACCCCACACCAGCGTACTCCCGAGGGCGTGGCCGCTTGGAAACCCATACCCCCCTCCCGTCGAAATGCTAGCGAACATCCCTTGAAGGGCAGACGGAATCCATTGAATGTCCGGCGGGGTACCCGCTCCCGACGGTCGCGGGACCATGAAAGTCTGCTTAGCACTCCGACGAGAGTAACGTAGGTCAGTAAGAGTCCGAGAACGAACAGACCACGTCGCCGGTCGATCCCCCACTGCAGGAACTTGTCGCCGACGACATAGTGTACGCCGCCCAACAAAAAGAGAAACCAGACATCGCCGAGCTGGGTCAACAGCGCAAAACGGACGAGAACCGGGTCCTGTGCCAACCCGTGAAGTGTCTCGCTGATTCCGATTCGGCGGTAATCGCTGAGCATCTCTATGCGGCAGTGTGCGGCTCCGATTGCTGTTAATACTTTGACCTGTCTCTTCACTTGGTGTCGATACCAGTTTGATTACGTCCGAGTGGTGAACGTGGGCGATCGGGCTTGTTTAGACGCGTGAGATTAGTGGTGTTAGAACCTCACGGCTTGCTCGATGTTTCTGACGGCGGCCTTTAGGACGAGTTCTCTGAACTGTCCAAATCACGTTCTCGCCCGCAACGTCTCGCCAAACCGATGTTTCAATGCGAAGAAGATCGCTTCGACGATCGAGCGGCGGTGATAGACGTTCTCGTCGTGGCGAGCGTTGTGCGCTTTGTCAAGTCCATAGAACTCACGATGTTTGATTACTGGGCGGATGCCAGCATCCCTGAGTTCGTGCCGGAGCGCGTCCCAGTCGTAGCTTTTGTCGGCTGTGATTGTGGTTAACTGTGCCAAATTTCTCGTGAGTACCTGCCGTCCAACGTGGGTGTCATGGGGTTGTTTCATCGAGCAATGAATGTCGAGGATAACGCTCGTATCGCAATCGACGAGCGCCGTCGTCTTGATATCGTCAAAATTGTATCCGACACGGAGGACGTAGTGACGACTGGCTTGATGGCGTTTGAACCCAGTTGCGTCGATTGCCTGAACGTCGCCGAGTTCGTGGAGTGAGACAGACAACCGAAGCAACACCCGCCAGATCCGCATTTTGAGATCTTGTTTCCGCGTACAGACGGTCGTGAAATCCGGCAGCTGATCCACCGCAAGACCGAGTTTAGCGACGATTCCGGGCATTTCGTACAGAATATCGAGCAACCGGCGGTAGGGCTGGTTCAAATACTCTCTGAGACAGTGAATCGAGACGATCACCCAGTCAGCGTAACCGCCGTCACCCTTCTCGATCGCCGGTGCTGGCTCGCCTATGACCGCGTTCTGGGACAAATCGACGCATCGGTCGGTAAAACGGGCGAGTTGTGACGTCATACTCGTCGCTTCCTCACTCAATTCCACATAATCCCGGTCGAGATACCAATTGACCGTCGTCTAAACACGGCCTGCGCCCTCTATTCAGCACTCATGTTGAAATCTATCACTGATTGAGGGTTTCACCAGAGTCGATCCTTACTATTCCGTTTCAGTAACAATCTCAGTAGTGATCTCGAAAGCCACTGCTCGAGTCGAGAGCGTTTCGGCGATCTCCCGGCGCTGCTCGAGCGAAAGGTCGTCGCGCTCGAGGACCTGGCGTGACGCCTGGACGAACTTCGGTACGTCATCGCAAGCGCTCACCACGGCTTTCGTCTTGTTACAGTCGTAGAAGTCGGCTGCGCGTTCGATCGCGTCACGTCGGTACGCATAGTCGCTGTCGGTTCTAATTCGCATACTCGCACACACGACCCCCGAAATCCTCGTTTTTTCGGCTCACTGGACGGCCCATTTCGGCCCAAAACAGGTGGAACGTGTCGGTCATCCAGAGACAAACGCGGTCTCAAACGACCGAACGACTCGAGATATGCACACGAGGGTTCGCGTCACGTGTGCATGTTCGGGGAATGGGATTTGTCGACGTGCGACCCCAGGCAATTGAATCGGAATAGTGGTTTCCATCTTCTATTCACTCGGAGGTTGACTGAACGTCGCGATAACTACGTGTGCAAATCTCACGCTGGCACTTCTATCAGCCAGCGAGGATGTCAGTAAAGCCGTGCTGAATACACAGTGCGAATCAATCACTTTCCAGTCGCGGGTTACTATGGCTGTCTGCTGCATTCATCCTCTCTATCCACCAACAATAAGCGAACCGTCCAATGGGATAATGTTGAATCCCCGTGGAGAATCAGTAAGGGTTACTTCGTGTCATCGTTTGGTCGATACGCTGTTTCGTGTTCATCTACGAATCCGCTTAGTTCTTGGAGGTATGTTTTGAATGCAGTCACTCCGGCTTTCGTGATATGGTAGCGCGTTTCGAAGCCATTTTGAGCCCACGCGCGTCGATCCTCGACATATCCTGCCTGCTCAAGTTTCTCTGCATGTGAGGCGAGATTCCCATCCGTGAGATCCAGATGATCTCGGACGCGAGTGTACGAGACGTCTCTGTGTTTGTATAGAACCCCCATGATTCGGAGTCGAGTTGGTTGATGGATGAGTTTGAGATCCGATGGGAGATCCATTGTTATCCTCGATACGTGATGATCCAGCCGGTGACAAAATACGCGGCTCCCTGAATAAATCCGAGGGAAAAGCCTTCTCCGGTGACAGAGACATCTGCCTGGTGAATCACGATGCTTGCGAGGAGGATCACGATGCCAGCCAATACCATCGGTGTCAGCATCCATCTCGTGTTGTGCAGGAGAGAGTAGACGACGCCGATGATGACTGTGAAAATGCCACCAGAGATTCCCATGACGATGTAGATGCTTGCCCCAGAGCCAAGGATGAGGGAGACGCCAGCTGCGATCGCGAAGAACAGGATGGTGAATCCGATTCCGAGGGCGCCTCCGCCGAGTGAATTGTGGTCCTGACCGAGTGTGATCGAGTGGGTGGACCAGAGCATTGTCGTGATGACGACTGCGCCAGCGATCCATGGGAGCCAGAGGATCGAAAGTGCCAGTGAGCCGTTTTCGAGTGTGGAGAGCCACGGGTCGGCCGCCGTATAGGAGATCGGAATCGCTGCGATCGCCAGCGCAAACACCATGAGGTTCAATCCAAACACGCGTGCGGTCAGAGTTTCGTCATATCCCTCAATCTTTGAGAGCGCTTGTGCTGCTTTGCTTGCGGGGAAGTCTTGGGTCGTATCTTCCGTCATCAGTTCTTCCTTATCGCCGGATACACATATTGAAGTTGATCCTTTGTGGGGCAAAGACCGAAATGCTAGCTTTATTGGGATCGTCAGAGGGTTCCAATACCACCACGTGAAGAAGCCGAATGTAGATCTTTCCAAATCACGGGTACTCTGCCCATGCATGGCGATGAACTGGGAGTGCCGCTTGAGAATCGTGCTGTCTCTGCATCTCGAATGGTTCTGGTGGAGTTGTTGGCTTCGCAGCGTTACATCAATTTACTGTACTTACCGCTCGGTCATAGCCTGATCTCTTCCCTCGTAAGCGGACTTGACAAGACTCGTTATCAAGGTCCCATCCTCCCCTCCTGATGGCGCAGCACCGTTGTACTGTCCCGAATCGGTCAGTTTGGCTTTTCGCGAGCGTGGCGCGCGCTCTGCGCGCCGCGCAATTGCCCTGCCCCCTTAGGGGCATACTCGTGAACATGAATCGGGAATTGTGGAATTTTCCGGTAACGGGAACTCCGATTGTCTATTAAGAAGGCACCGGGGACCGTCCCGATTGTCGCAGTTGAAGTCCCGATCTCAACAACAGCTGCCACAATATGAACACAGTCGATTATCGCTCGTATTCATATTCGGAAAATCGGTTCTCTCAACAGGCGAGGACAGGCAGTTACATCGAAGTCTGGTTCTCAGAGTTCTATTCAGATAAAATCTGTATGGACCTCGCGGCAAGTACAGGGATGCGTGTATTACCAGCTTGTTCCGGTGTTACTACTCGATCTTACGTCTGTCCGAATGTGATTTTTCGGGTGAATCAACTCCGATATATCGACATCTCGGGAGTTTCCTATTTTAATATAGTCTGACGGATAAATTCTACTATTCTTTCCTCATCACTCATTTCGACTTTTTTTCCCCGCCGTCCCTCCATCTTTCTCTCGTGTCCCCACCATCGTCTTCCCCTTCTTCGGGCATTTCTCCAGTCTTCTCACTGCCTTCTCGGAGCGTCCCGCCTACTTCATCGCCACTTTCTTCGACCATCTCAGCTGTCTCCTCACCACCTTCTTCGACCATCTCAGCTGTCTCTTCGCCACTTTCTTCGACCATCTCGTCGGTCTCCTCACCACCCTCTTCGAGCTTTTTGCCCGCCTCTTCGAGAATCTTACCCGCCCCTTTGAGCATCTCACCTGCCTCCTCACCACCTTCTTCGACCATCTCACCGATCTGTTTGCTTCCCCCTTCGATCTGATCGCTGACTCCCTCGCTGGACTTTCTAATTTGGTTGGCGACGTTCTCCGTCGTCCCCTCCGTCTTTTCTGCTACTTTTTGACCACCCTTCTGGGCTTGATCAGCCGCACCGTGGGTCATTCCCCACGTACGACTTTTGATCGTGTCAGTGACTCCATGACCCTGCTTTGAGGAGCTGTCCCCCTCAGAACGGACCTTTTTGCTTACTGAATCAAACCAATCTCGGAGTACGTAACCAAGGCCGATGAGAGTGACTACCTCAATTAGACGGGAACGAGATTCCCCCTTCTCAGTAGTCATTCTCTCCTCATCGCTGGTCGCCATTTCCTCCTCGCCCCTCCTACTCTCTTCGTGTCTGGCCGTCTCCCCGTATGGAGCGATCATATCTGGCTTACTTGACATCAATTAATATCGTTGGCCCCCACAGACAGTATACTTCGGCCAGCACCAGCAAGTTGAAAAATGTCGGCAGATTGTTACCCTTCAAATATTACGTGGCGGATAATAGAAGATATGGACTGCATACGAGAGAAAAACGCGTATGTTCATTTAGTAGGATAATGTCTGGTCTAAACAGGGGATCAACGTACCGCTGGTTGGCCAATTAGTGAGCAGTACACGCTATGCACTGGGCATTCACTCTTCCACATTGATTGCCTCTCAGCACGTGCCACATTCGCGTCTTGTATTCAGCACGCGATCCCGGATATCTTTCAGTCCTGATAGACCGTCCAGCGTTCAATAAGCACCTGTACTTACCGCTCGGTTATGTCTAATTCTCACCCTCCTAAGCAGACTCGACAACACTTCTTATCGAAGTCCCACCCTCTCCTACCAGAGGGTGAGAGCTGTTGTACTGTCTCGAATCGGCCGGTTCAATTTTTCACTTGCGCGGCGCGCAGAGCGCGTGCCGCGCAATTGCCCTGCACCCTTAGGGGCATTTACGGCAATCTCTCCTCTTTCGTTCAGGTAGACGATTTTGAGTAGGCTAATACCAAGACATGCGTATCTAACGCTGGCACTTTTACCAGCTATCGGTGATGTTGCCAGAGTCGTGCTGAATACAGCGCGCGTATCGGTTACTGGCCTCTTGATGTGAGCTAATCAAGTCGGTAAGTACCGTGGACGAGTTTGTCGGTCGTTTCAGGGTTGCCCCGTTCTAGACGTTCTCGTAGAGCAGGTCGATGTGCCTTTATTCTTCACACGTTACTGACGTGTACTACCGTCGATGGCACCGTAGTGATCATCGTGAAACTGCTAACAATCCCGCGAACAACCGGTAGGCTGTCCGACAACGGTTTTTAACCAAAGGGTTAAGTATTCACCCGCCATCCATTCAACCGGATGGTAGAACGACTGCCGGATGATCTCGATCTCGACGCCGTCTTCCAGGCGCTAGCTCACTCCATCCGTCGGGACATCCTCGAACGGGTAGCCGACGGACCAGAGAGCGTCAGTGCCCTGGCCGAACCGCACGACGTCTCCCTCGCCGCCGTCTCGAAGCACCTCCATGTACTGGAGGACGCCGGCCTGATCGACATTGAGAAGGACGGCCGCGTTCGCCGCTGCCACCTCAACGCTGCGCCCCTGAGCGCCGCGTTTGGATGGCTCACCCGGTACCGCGTCTTCTGGGAGGACCGGTTCGACGCGCTGGCCATCCACTTGGAGGAAGAAGATCAATGACAAGCAACGGCAACGGCGATGACGGACAGCAGACCGACAAGCAGAGCATGACTGTGAGCCGCGTCATCAAGGCGTCTCCCGAGCGGGTCTACGAGGCCTTCGTTAATCCCGACGAGCTCGCCCAGTGGCTCCCGCCAACCGGCTTCTCCGCCGAGGTCCACCACCTCGAACCTGAGGTGGGCGGGACGTACCGCATGACGTTCACGGGCGAGACCGAGGAGCTCGCCGAGTACGGCTCGACCTTCGGCGGCACCTACCTGGAGCTCGATCCCGGCGAACGCATCGTCTACACGGACGAATTCGAGACCGACGACCCTGAGATGGCCGGCGAGATGACGGTGACGGTCACCTTCGAGGCTGTCCCCGAGGGAACCGAGGTCACCGCCCGCCAGGAGGGAATCCCCGAGGCCATCCCACCGAGTGACGCTAACGAAGGGTGGACCGACTCGCTGTCGAACCTCGCAGAACTGGTGGAGGGGACATCGTGACGCTCGAACCGGTTGCCCCGGAACCGGCACTCCCGCCCGTACTCGACGCCTCATCGGCCACCAGCAGGGGATCGAAGTGATGCTGGAAGACAAGGTCGCAGTGATCTACGGCGCTGGCGGGTCGATCGGCGGCGCCGTCGCCCGCACCTTCGCTCGTGAAGGGGCCCGGGTCTTCCTCGCCGGTCGAACCGAGGCGACGCTCGACGCCGTCGCCGACGAGATTCGTTCACACGGTGGTGACGTGGACACTGCCATCGTCGATGCCCTGGACGAGCAGGCCGTCGACGAGTTCGTCGACGGGGTGGTCGAAGAGACCGGCCGCTTGGACGTCTCGTTCAACCTCGTCACGTACGGGGACGTCCAGGAACCGTTGCTTGACATCTCGGTCGAGGACTTCACCCAGCCGATCACGACTGCGACGCGAACGCAGTTCCTGACGACGAGGGCGGCCGCACGGCACATGATCGAGCGAGAATCCGGCGTGATCCTGACGTTCGGCGGCGGGGGTTCCCAGACGCCGTCCGGGTTGGGCGGCTTCAAGGTCGCTCTTGACGCTCTAGAGAGCCTTCGCCGACAATGGGCAGTCGAACTCGGAGAACACGGCGTTCGAGTTGTCACCCTGAAAACCGGAGGCATTCCCGAAACCATTCCCGAGGAGGTTTCAGGACGTGACAAAATCGTGGCTGACATCGAGAGCGGAACCTTGCTGTGTCGAGCCGCGACACTGGAAGACGTGCAAAGTGTTGCGGCCTTCGTCGCCTCGGACAAAGCCCGTTCTATGACTGCAACGGAGGTCAACATCTCCTGTGGTGCACTGATGGACTAAGTGTATCACAGACTAACGACGACTTCGCTTCGCTACCACCGTTGTTCTACCACAGAGGACGTGAAACGAGCGACTCCCGTTTGCTGAATATATCCTCTGGGCCTTGTTTGAACGCGTAATTTCACAGGTGTGAGTCCTCGATGGCGCGTTCGATGTTGCGGACGGCTGATTTCATGACAAGTTCACGGAATTGGCCGAACCAGGTTCTCGACCAGAGCGTATCACCGTATCTGCGTCGGAGCCCGAAAAACACCGATTCAGCGTTCGAACGCTGGTGATACGCCCGATCCTTGATGAGTGAATTTCTCGCCCAACCCCGCAACCCAGGATCTCGTTTCGGAATCAGTGGTATGATACTTTCCGCACGCAACCTCGTACGAAGCTCCTCCCAGTCGTAGCCCTTATCGGCAGCGACAGTCGTCAATTCGTCTAAATTCCGCACTAACACCTGCCAGCCGACCTGTGTATCATGCGGTTGTTTCATCGAACAATGTATGTCGATAATCGCACTGGTTTCACAATCGATGAGCAGCGTCGTCTTCACTGCCTCGAACGTATAGTCCGTCCGTTTTGCGTAGTGCTGGCTGGCCTGAACGCGATCGACGCCGGTTGCGTCGATTGCTTGGATATCACCGAGTTCGTACAAGTCAACCGAAGAATCAAGAATTGCTCGCCACCGCTTCATCGGGATTTCTTGTTTTCGTGTACAAACAGTCGAGAAGTGCGGCAACGTCTCAGCCGTCAGCTCAAGCATTTTCGCAACTCGCGGCATCTCTTTAAGGACATCGAGCAGTTTCCTGTAGGGATGTCCGAGATACTCTTTCAACCCCTGAACGGCGAGAATTACCCAATCAGCGTATCCGTCCTTGCCCGGACGATAGGCCGGTTCAGGATCTCCAGCGACGGCTTTTTGAGCAAGCGATACAACGGTTTTCGTGAAGCGGGCGGTCTTGGTTTGCACACCCAACTCGTCCCGCTTCATTTCCTAGTAGATTTGGCATTTCCCTGGATCTACTAGCACGACGATACTAATACGATCGGCTCTACACAGCTGAAGTTTGAGCGTCTAAACAAGGCCTATCCTCTGTATTCAGCACGCGGTTTCTGCTATCTCCCAGATAAATCGATTGTCGCTCTGCCACTACTTTACCAGCATTGAACACTGACTAAGCTGCCAAATTGCGATATAACCGCACCCCCGTTTCGTTTGGATCAACTGGAGATTTTTCGCGCGGAGGAGGGGTGGAGCACTGTAATTTTTTGGCTCAGTCCCCTTGGGGACACGGCCCGCTGAGACAGGAAGTCCGCTCGAGCGATCTCCCGCTAGTTCTGGTTAGCACGGTCCCATCCACGGCTATCACCGCTGTAACGTCTCTGTACCGTTCTGTATCGGCCAGTTCGTCTTACCAGCAGCGCGGCGCGCGCTCTGCGTGCCGCGCAATTGCCCTGCCTCCTTAGGGGCATTTGAAGCGGTCTCCCCTCTTTCATCCAGGTAGACGATTTCGAAGAGGCTGATAACAAGACACACGTACTGACCTCTGTTTGTTTGACTGCCTCCTACAGTGATTCCGCATCCAAATATTGTTCAGTCGGTATTTGACCAATCTCTTCCAAAATTTCATCCCAATATTCGACATCCGCGGCCTCAACTTCCAGGTTACTGATGGCTGAAATTGCTATACGAAACTACAAGGCGTGAAGAGGGTTTTAACAGAGCCAGCAGATTATAAATACACTATTCTCAGCTATAATTCAATATATACTAGCTACTATGCGGATCTACCTAAAACTACAGGTAATTACTAGCGGGAAGGTAAATAAATGTAATATTGGGAACATTTATAGCCAAGTATACAAATATCAAATTAGATGAAGAAAGAAGATAAGCGACCTACGGAAGTTTCGAAGACAATCAACCGCCGCGCGGTATTGAATAGTTTGGGAGCAACTGCAGGAGCCAGTATCGCCGGCTTGGGGATGTCAAGCAACGCTAAAGCGAAGTCTAGCTCGTCCTCTGAGAGAGCAGAAAAACTGTCAAGCGGTGAAGCTCGCAAGATGGCCGGGAAGCTTCGTGCAACAGACAAATTTGAGAAATTCAAGGAGGTCCTCCGTGACAAGTTGTCTGCTGTCCCGGTTAGTGATGACGTAGAGGCGGCAGTCGTTGAGTTGGAATCGGGCTCGCCGGTGACTGTTGTCAAATATAACGTGAACAAGACTGGTGGCAAGAGCCCTCACGAGACAATTAAGTTCGCGTTGGCTCAGGACAACAAATCGCAGGAGGTTCGAGGCTTAATACAGGTGCTTGATCATCAACCGTCCGGTGACAATATACATCTTACCGTCTTCGAATCCAACGAGCAGGGCGTTATCGAAAGCGAAAGTCGTCTGATCGAGCCGAAGAAGGACAAAACTTCACTAGCTAATGGGCCAAGCGATGTTGGAGGAACTGTCACGACCCAATCGCTGGAGTGCGACATTTGCACAGGCATTGGAGACATTCTCTGTAGTCTGGGGTGTGGTCTAGGATCACTAGCGGCTTGCGCAGTGGCGGGATTCACCGGCCCTCAGAGTTCCCTCATCTGTGGAGCGATCGCGACGAGCTTCTGCGCAATCATACCGACTATTAATAGTATGGTATCGGGAACTGCTTGTACCCCTGTTCAGAACATAACGTTTGCCTGTGAATATGAGGGTTACTGTTAAATTTATACTATAGGGCGTTCCAATTCTAACATGACTCACTCATGAAGATTGTAACCGTCGCTATTGGGCTCTTATTACTCGCCCTGCTCATAGCAACACCGATCCAGATGCTATTGGGGCGGGGCTTAATAGAAGCACTGGTAAACAGTATTGCAATCGGTATCGGATCTTCGATAGGCGCGATTATAATGTACGTGTACGTACCTTCAGAATAGTCGCATTAGGCTTTGTTGAGGTCCTATTCATCAGGCGCTACAGTATGAAATATCAAATAATTGAATAAATCGCACAACGTACTCTAAATGACATTCCATAGTACTGGAAATGTAATACATAGGCGATACCTTGATGTAAAAAGGCTACCGTGGCTGTGAGGGGAGAGAACCTTCGATATAGGAATTATGTTTCCAAATAGTATATTCGCACGTAGAGTGAGCAGTAGTTTCACGGGATTAGGTATCTAAAGAAGAGGGTTTCAACAGAGCCCAATTTCTCAACGGCTAATTCGTATATCCATCCTTTCTTTTTGGCGTTCTGATCAATCAAATCGCAGTCAGCAATCTGTGAGAGTGTGATCGTGATTAATGCTGAACGAGGGGCTATTCAGAACTTGAGTTCAATCTTGTCCGCCTCGCCAAACTGTGTACTTCAACCCGGCAAAGGGCCGTTTGAAACACCGACTCTCACGCTATTGACTGACTCGAGCGTCGCTTTACCCTTGCGGGATTTGAAAACTCTCGAGGTTGCGGCTGCGCGCGCAGCGAAGTTCTCGTGAGCAGAGCGAACGAGAACTGGGAAGACGAACACAGTGAGTCTTCTCGAGCGAGCACGGAGCGGAGGGTGGGGAGGAGGGGTTTGGGTCGGTCTGGCAGAAGCAAAAAGAAAACCAGGTCACCCACTTACGCATCCCACCATCGACCGCGCACGGGGAATTGAATCGTGCTCCATCCGGTAACGGCCACGGAGACACGTCCCTCGTACCAGTTCCGTGCAGCCCCATGAATGCGTACTTGTTCGCCTTCCTCGATCCACGGCGCTCCTGATTTTTCCCAGATCGTCACTTGAGCCTGGCCACTGTCGTCGGCTATGAGCCCGACCTGTGCGATGCTTGGATGCGATGGATCCCAGAGTGTCTCGACACGTCCCTCAATGCTCACCTTCTGTCGGCTCACCTCTTTGAGTTTCCCGATCGGTATGATCTGTCGTGGCGCTGTCTGCAACTCCTCGAATACACTGACGACTGCACCCGTGAGATCCTGACCGTCGACGACCGCCTCGGCCAGCCGCCGACTGATTGCTGCTCGAGACCAGCCATCGAGCTTTTCGGCCAACCGCATCGACTGTTCGTTCATGGCCGCTAGTTGTGATCGTGTTTCTCCGCGCTACATTCGCACATATAGTTACCGAATCATCCAATCCGTCTCACCCAAATATCTGAATGTGCCTCATGGCGCCAAGAACTCGCTGCTGGAAGTACGGTCAGAGGGACCGTATCAGAAGCAGAAGGTGCATACAGATATGAGGCAACCATTCGATCGGGAGTAACCGAGTTCACTCTGGAATCGTTTCCTCGAGTTTTGGAGGAAGTCGCTGAAGGCAGGTTTCCAGAAAGCTTATCGGCGCTTCTGCTTCGAGATGCCCTGGTTCGTGGGCTAATTCCTCATCGGTCTCGATCTGGAAATGGGTTGTCCCAAGTTCTTCGTGATCATCGTCTTTGTGCCATCCCAAGCTGACTACGTCATCAGCCCACTGAACACGCTGAACATCAATGTCGGCACGTGGCCGCCATGTGACCTCGAAGGTGGCCTGCTGCCGTGGGAATTCTTCGCCTAAGAATATCTCAGTCTCGACGTCAGCAACGACAGATCGAGGACGGAGTCGAGATGGTCGATACCGAACATCAGAAAACCCCGGTTCTTTTTCGAGTCGTTCTTTAAGGCGACGAAGTCCTTCGCGCCGAGTGAATCCTCGGCCTCCAGCAAGAAAGAGTACCATCGTCTCCTCTTAGCCCTCTTGGGGAAGCGTGTCTGAACCACGATTTGCGAGACGCGGATCTGCATCAAGTCGCGTTAGTGAACTCTGAAGGCTGATCGCGAGCTGAAGTGCTTCACGCACCTGAATGTTGTATTCCCATTCTTCGATCATTTCGAGGCGCTCGCGTCGATCGGCAGCTGACAGATCTTCATGTCCAATGCTCTGTCGAAGTTTTTCGAGAGATTCAACATTATACGTTGACTTCCACGAGTCGATTTCCTCACCAATCGCATGCAGTTCATTAGTGAGTTCGTCTACTGACTGCTTTTCAGCAAGGGACCGAACTTCACGGAGGAATTGCGTGATCTCGTCGGGCTTGTAGCATGTGCCGTCGGCTGTTTCAATGGCCTCGAGCTCTCCTTGATCAGCCATCCGATCAAGGTATTTAACAGCCGTATCTCTCGAGACATCCGCCTCTTCAGCGATCCAGCCAGCATTCCGTGGTGCCGTTCGCGTTAAGGCGACATGCCTGACACGGTCTGCACTATCCATCTCTTCTGGCCACACCTGTGATCGGTCGCTCATTGCTCGCTTTATGACCTCTGTGAACTAATAGTTTAGTATCGGTCAGAATTATTTTGCACCCTGATGCTGGAAGCACAGTCAAGTCGAAGATACTAGGTGATGCGTACTGGAGTCAGTGACCTACGTCCAACAACAGGCTGGAGTACCGACAGCTGGTGACTACCTCTTGCTGGTCCGTCGACCTGTTCGTAGTTCCCGCGTTGGTTCGTCGTAATGGCGCTTCTTGAAGCTCTCGCCAACCGTATCGGCAGCGATGTACTGCGTCAGTTTAATTCCCCAGACGTTCGACGACCGATACTCAGCACCGACGTCTGCATGCGTGAGTTCGACGAGAACACACTCGACGAACGAAATGAGTGACTCTCGACTCCGATCGTTCGGAACGCGCAACTTGAGGCCGGACCAGGGTGGTTCAGTGGGCTGTCGGTGGACTGGTGCTCGATCGATACCACGGTCTCGTGGGTGCTGTCACTCAGGTTCGATCGCCCCGCCCCCATCCCGGGGCGAGAAAACACTCCGATGAGACGGTTTAGGATGTGCGCAGCCCTGACTGTACCGAACGCTACGAATCTCTCTGAGAGCCGTCCTTGCACTAGTCAGTCAGCGTTCCGGCTCCAGTCGCTCAATATGTGTAATTCGGTCGTCTATCGGGGGTGTGTAGACAATATGCGTGTCCAGCAGTGGCGGATTCGGCGTATAGCTCTCTCGTATAGCCTTCCTGGGGATTGTTCATCAGCCATCTCTGTCATCCGGATGTCTCTGAGTGCGCGTAACCATTGGCAATTTGGTGTGGACCCTCGAGAAGCTTGGCTGCGTATCTATCTGCCCGATACTCTAACTGTCGACGAGCCCACGCAAAGACAACTCGTCCAACGAGCACTGCGCTACCGACAATCAGAAACAGCATCCAGTGGTGCCGCACAAAATACCGAAAAGAGAAGAGAGACAGAGCTGTTAGCACTACCGTCCCAACCAGGGAGACAACTGCATGGTTTTCGTTGACGTGCCCTAGCTCATGAGCTGCAATCATTGCGATGTATTCGTCGTCAAGTGCTTCAAACGAGTGCTCATTGATTAGAATGACTTTGTAAGCCGGAAAGACGCCGGCAGCAATTCCGTTGATCGTCTGTCCGAACTCACCAGTAACTACTCGAAATGCAATATCTCGGTCGGCACCTATCTCACATGCAGTGCGTTCTCGCTCGTTCAAGGGTTGTGTTGCGACATGGGTCCGAAAGAAGGTTCCCGACATCGCGACCATCCTTGCAAGAAGGAACACCGCAACAGACCAAATCTCGCTCGGTTGGTACATTAGCTTGTTTTCAGTCCACTTTTGGAAGTCAGCTCACTCTGTGAGGAGGAAGCCGAACAGAGTGTCCATCAGAGCTACTTCTTTCTTCTGACGACGAACCGCTTTGCACGAGTCCAGAGCGAACCGTGATCGAGAGACGAATCAATGTCTGTCTCGCGCTCTGAACGCTGATCGTGCTGCTCAAGTCGTTCCTCACAAGTTGCCAATCGATCGCGAAGCGTTCGATTGGTCGCTTCGAGTTCATCGATACGCTCGTTCTTTTGCTCGAGCGTCGCCTCGAGCTCAGACACACGCTCACTCAATAACTGGTTTTTCTCGGCTAGATACGCTGCTCGCGTCCCTTCAGTCCCACCAATGGTCTGCTCAGTTGCCGATGACTGTCCATCTTGAGCGGGTTCCTGTATAGTCGTCTGCCCTTGCTTCCCCGTCTGCTTCACACGCGACGCCTTGCTGCTCGAAGGATCATAGCATCGTCTGTGTTCGCGATTGCTCGGTCGATGGTCTTCTCGCCGTATGTTGATCCATCCGCGTAATGGACCTCATCCCATTTGTCTCGAAGCAGTCCTGACTGCCGGAAAAGTTGGTCGACTCGAGCAGCGTCACCACCGGTCCAGAACGCCAGCAAACAACACAGCGCCATATCTGCTTCCGACTGACTCTCGTAGCCGGCAATCGAGCCACGCCACAACCGCTCGAACTTCTCGCCGTTCGATGCGTTCCGCGCTCGCTCAAGCAGTTCTTCATCCTCAAGCGTCACGCTCTGGCTGGTCTCATGCGTAGAAGCCTGCTGTATTCCTACTTGAGTCTCGTTGTGAGACGGCTCTGTCTCGGCGATATACTCGGTATACACGCTCTCGAGTGCAGCAGGTCGCTCTGTTACCTGCAGTGGTGTTGTCTCGACATGGTCACCAGTCACAGTGAAGAACCGTGCTGTCTCATACATCTCGACGGATCCACGTCGACTCCGGTCTCCAGGGAGAGACCCCCGGACGATAACGTGATAGCCTGTTCCCGACGGTGACACCTCTGTAAACGACTCGAGTTCGCGGAGCTCTCGCTGGGCCTGCCGTTCGAGAGCGTTTGCCCGACGACAGCGATCGATTCTCCCGTCATCGACGATGTCGTTGTCATCGATCGTGAAGCGCTTGCCACGGTGGTCGATCTGCTCGAGCATCAGTACCTATCTTCCTGAGCCGCGTCTCGAGCGTCCGCCTGCAGATAGTCATATCGGACTTCATAACTTCCGAGCAGAACTGGCCAGCGTATCCTCCGAGAAAACGGCGTATTCGCACGAGGAAGGGGCCGTCCTCCGATAGCTGGCCGAACTAGCTACTCGTCGCTCGAGTCGAATCCATCGACATATTGATCTTCCCACTCGCGCCGGGCCTCGAGCTCGCGCTGGCCGCGGGCAGTGATCGTGTAGTAGTTCGTTCGCTTATCGAGTTCACCTTTCTCGACGAGACCCTTGTCGACGACTTCGTCGAGGTTGGGATACAGCCGGCCGTGATGGATCTCCGTCTCGTAGTAGTTCTCGAGTTCGTCTTTGATCGCAAGACCATGGGGCTCATCTTGGCCGGCGATCACATATAAGACATCACGCTGAAAGCCAGTTAAATCGTACATATCGAAATTATTGGATATGGTGTTATAAGGGTTCCGAGAACTGGTGAAAGGAAAACGCGCGCTTCAGGGACAGCATGTGCGTGAGAAACGAGTCTCAGATTCTGACAAAATCACAGCGGACGACTCGCTCATTCACTGTCGAGTGCTGTCTCGACCTCATCCTCGAGGTTGTCCATGGTCTGTGGGCCAAAGCGAACCTCAACACCGGCCTCAGTGAGAATCTCTGTCATCTCCCAGCGGGTAACGCCAGCCCGCTCTGCAGCCTTCCCAAGGAAAATTTCACCGAGAACGTAGAACCCGAT
This sequence comes from Natrinema sp. DC36, assembly GCF_020405225.1. Classification (NCBI taxonomy): domain Archaea; kingdom Methanobacteriati; phylum Methanobacteriota; class Halobacteria; order Halobacteriales; family Natrialbaceae; genus Natrinema; species Natrinema sp. DC36. Next base: position 41,572 of record NZ_CP084473.1, on the reverse strand, counting down.
AGTAGTGGCGAACTCCTCAGTGTGGTCGATATGGGGGCTGCAATGATCAGTTGTCACGGGTTATAGGTGTGTACTCGAGCGGCAGCGTCATTAGTGTGTCCTCGTCTGGCGTGGCCGATTTGAGTTGACTGGCAATTCCTGAATATGCCAGTAACGAGTGTGTTTCGAGAGGCTGCTACTCCATACTACGAGTGCCCAGCTCAGCTATCGATCCAAGAAGCGAGGACTATAGTAACCATTAGAACGTTTCACTCCGGTATTATCGTTGAAGTCTCCACACTATTAGTGTCATCTATTTATTAATAATCCGCTGAATACGCTCCATCTCGCTTCCGAACACTCTCTACGCGTACGATGCGTTCTTCCGATTGGAGTCGACACCCCAGTCGATAGGTCCCAACTCGTAACTTCTTGTACGGCGAATTAGTCAATGGCTTAAGGAAGTCAGCTGGCTCGCGCCACTCCGAGGACACGACATCATCGAGTTTCGTGATGATCCGGTCCTGTGTTTCTGTAGTTGACATCCTCCCCGCCCTAAAGGGCGAGGATTCCCCGAAGGGGATATTCAGGTTGCACGTTTCCTCGGTTCTCAAGTACGCTCTCGCGTGGAACGTCGAAGGTCGCCACCGAGTTGGCCCGTGGCTGCGACTAGCAGCTGCGCTCATAGCAACAGGATCTACCGGAAACAACCAGGCCGTGCAGATGGGCCACCGCTCGAGCAGCAAGCGCTTTCTCAGACAACTCCGTAGGATTTACTAGCTGTTGTTCTTCCGGACGGGGACGCCGTAATCGATGTGGACTTCCGGTGTGCTCGGTGATTCGGCTGCAGTGGTTCCGTTCCAATCGAGAACATGCACGTTCGCCAGTTCTCCAGAAAACCGGAACCGTTGGACTCCGGTTTCGATCGTCCCCTCGACAGCATGTTCCGAGACTACTATGGTTTTCTCGAGCGGGTCAGCCTCAACTGGTTCGATATCACCATCGACGCTAATTTCGTAGTTGGATGGCACTCCACGACCGATTACTGTAACGATATTTGTCATCGTTCTCTCACTTGGCATACAGTGGTAGACTCAATTTTGCCAGTATAAGCCTTATCATTGGCAAAACGGTCGGAATTTCCAACGCTCTCGAACGAACGAATATGGGTTGGACTACAACTCGACGTACTGATCTTCCCACTCTCGTCTACTCTGGATTGCTTGCTCTCCTGCGTCGCTGATCGCGTAATAGTTCGTCCGTCGATCGAGTTCGCCCTTCTCGACCAACTCCTTGTTGACAAGCGTGTCGAGGTTTGGGTACAGCCGGCCGTGATTGATCTCGCTCTCATAATACTCATCTATATTCTCCTTGACACCTTGGCCGGACGGGCGGTCGGCGCCTGCGATCACGTACAGGAGGTCTCGTTGGAAGCCGGTGAGGTCATCCATATTACGAGAGTATTCAACGATGCTGCATTTGACTTCTTTCAACGGAGTATTGTATGTCTTCGCACTGTGAAGGTAGAATGTTGTGCCCTGGTGGATATGTTTTACGCTCAATCAAATAGTGAAAATTGTAGCGGAGGGTGGTTCGTTTACCAACTGTGGATAGCGTACCTACCTGGCTTAGGTGCAAGAATGAAGAGTTATTCCTGAGATATTGTCCTTCGACCTCTCGTGAGGGACGAACAACGCCACAATCGCGTCGAACTGAGCAGCCACTCGAGTGGTCTCGTCTCTGCCTTCTCTGCTACTGTGGGTGCGGCCCGACTGGACGGCTCTGTAAAAGTCACACTTCTCGTGGACACGAGAGCGAATGCCATCCTTGATCTTCACGTGACGACGACCAGAAAACATGACTCGAAGATCGCACCGTCACTCATCAAGTGGAACACCGGTGAGGTGGCGATTCTCCTCGGTGACAAGGGCTATGACGACCAGAAGATTCGAGCGTTAGCCCACGAGGAGAATCTACGCCCGCTTATCAAGCACCGCGAGTTTTCGTCGCTCCACAAAGCGTGGAACGCTCGACTTGACGCTGACCTCTACGGACAGAGAAGTCAGAAGGAGACAGTTAACTCTCGCCTCAAGCGGAAGTACGGTGCGTTCATCCGCTCACGCCACTGGTGGAAACAGTTTCGAGAACTCGCCATCACCTGCCTCACGCACAACCTCGACCGATCACTCTAATCGGTAGATACAGATTGTCCCCGTCACGGATGTTCCCCAGATAGCCTGCTATAGCAGGTCCTAGGTTTACTCGGCGATGGACACCCCCCATGACATATGAGGTTTGACCTGACCGAGGATCAACGGGCTCTTCGAGATGAGGTTCGGGTGTTCACAAAAGAAGAGATCGAACCAAAGGCGAGAGACCTTGACCGGGAGGAGGAGTATCCGAGCACGATCTTGGACGAACTCGGCGAACGCCGTTTGACGGGCGTGACGATCCCGGAAGAGTACGGGGGACGGGGCGAAGGCTTCGTCGAGCTCGCGTTAGTGATCGAAGAGCTATCGGCTGGGCTGATGTCCGTGGCGAGCACCATCGGACTCCATCTCGGAGTTGCGGAAGTCGTCGAGCGCTTCGGAACCGAGGCGCAGCGCGAGGACTTCCTCCCCGAGATGGCGTCCTTCGACACTGTCGGCGCTCTCGGCTTGAGTGAGGCGAACGCAGGGAGTAATAAACTGGAGATGGAGACTACCGCCGAACGTGACGGCGATGAGTGGGTTCTCAACGGCCATAAGCAGTGGGTGACGAACTTCTTCGATACGGACTACGTCCTCACGTACGCGAAGACCGGTCCCGATGAGGACACGCCACACAACATCAGTACGTTTCTCGTCCCGACCGACGACTTCGAAGTCGAGACGGTGTGGGAGACGCTGGGCGCGAACAGTGTGAAGTCCCCGCGCGTCTCTCTCTCGGATGTTCGTGTTCCCGATGATCGACTCATCGGCGAACAGGGCGAAGGCTACGTCCAGCGTGGAGAGCTACATACTGGCGTGAATGTCCCCGCTCGCGGCGTCGGTATCGCCCGCGCTGCCCTCGAAGACACGGTGGCCTATACGAGCAGTCGTGAGCAGTACGGCCAGCACATCAGCGACTTCCAAGGAGTCGGCTGGGAAGTCGGCAAGATGGCCGAACGAGTCGATACCGCCCGGTTGCTCACCCTCCGCGCAGCCGACCGTGCAGATCGCGGACACGACGTCACACGCGAGTTCAGTATGGCGAAAATCAATGCGACACAAGCCGCCGTGGACAACGCTAACGAGGCAATGCAACTCCACGGTGGTATCGGTTACACTACGGAACACGATGTCGAGCGGTATCTGCGTGATGCGAAACTCCTCACGATTGCCGGCGGCCCGAACGAAGGTCACAAGAACACGCTCGCTGAGGCAGCCTTCGAGCAACACGACGACTGAGGCAATCGAGCAGCTGTGTCTCACTGTTCACGGAACCGTTATCCAGTTGTCAATAGAGTTCTAAACTACAATCGATTACGATGACATCTCCTGAGCGATCTGACGAAGCGCTTCATGTATCTATCGACCTCTGGTACCCTGATTGCTGGGAGATCGAAATTACGGAGCGTCTCGATGTCGGGATTCTCGGCTATGGAATCTATATGACTGGCAGCGAGGTTACGACGCTCTTCACAATCTACGCGGACGATCACGAATCGGTTACAGAGGGAATTGAGGCCATTCGCGCGTCTGAAAATGTTCATTCTGTCTCCCAGATGGCGTCTGGCTTCCGGCAGACCTCGATTCCGAAGCCAGGAAATGCAACGCGCGAGCTCCTTGTCGTTCACGATGGGCGAAAGCAGATCAGCCAGCCGCTCACCTCTCGTGGGTTCGTGTGTACAGGACCGATCGACATTCGGGGTGGGCGGGAGTATTGGAGTCTCGCAACGAACCATGACCGGGAGACGGTTCAGGTCAAGCTTGATGAGGTTCGTGAGCAGATGAGTGCGGAGATTAATGTGCGGAGTATGAAGCAGCAGAGCCCTGGAACTGCGCCGACCACACTTCCGGTGGATCAGTTCACGAAGCGCCAGTTAGAGGTATTCCAGTTCGCTCGTGAGCAGGGGTATTACGAGTACCCGAAGGAAACGACAGCTGGCGAATTGGCGGATGAATTGGAAATTACCACATCAACGCTCCACGAACACCTTCACAAGGTGGAGGCGGTCTTACTAGGGAGAAACGGTCTGACGCGACTCGCATAGTGTCCTTCGAAAGCTGTGTTCGGCGATCTACCTAACACCCGTTTTACCATAAATAGTGTCTAACTAATAGGATTTCAACAGAGCCGAAATTCTCGATATTGCTGTCAGTGACCGGCCCATACGAAATTCCCGTTGTAGTGTCTCTGAGTTGCGTTGTCGCGGTGGTAGCCGCCACGCTTGAACCAGCAGCTAGAACTGAAACGAGAACGAGTGCCGCGATCGCGACCGCAGTAAGTCGGCGCATTGAGTGATAGTATCAGTGATATCGGATAAACATCTATGATTTTGTGAATTAGCTCCCGCACCCCTCCGCTGTAGCGTATCCTCACTCACGCCCGCGAGGAGTGCCTCATGCAGATCGTCGACGGGAATCTGACCACTATCCACGGCGCCACGCTCTGGGTGAGACCCCTGATCACTGTACGCCGAGTCGGGAACCGGATCGTCGACACCATGAGCTCGGTCAAACTCAGGGACGTCCTGTAGATCGGGCTCGTCTGGCGTCATCGATCGAGTACCTCGACGTCGGGATTCGCACCAGCTGGCCCAGCGACCGCTTTCGCACGCTCGAGTCCGCGAAGCTCTTGCTGGGCCTGCCGTTCGAGGGCGTCTGCCCGACGACAGCGGTCGATTCTCTCGCCATCGACGACATCGTTGTCATCGATCGTGAAGCGCTTGCCACGGTGGTCGATCTGCTTGAGCATCAGGGTGCAGCCTCCTGAGCCATATCTCGAGCGTCCGCCTGCAGGTGTTCGTACCGGACCTCACAGCTATCTGAGCAGAACCAGCCAGTGTATCCTGCCTGATCGCGAGTGGGTGCCGAACACCTCGGCATTCGGCACGCGTTGCCGTCGGTCATCTGGCGACACCTCGCTTCAGGAACTGAGTCGTCTCTGCGTTTGGCGACGCTGTTGCTACATCAGGTGTTCGCATGGATTGCTGCGGTGGGCTTCAGTTGAACCCCCACACCCCTTTTCGGGGCGACAAACCGTATCGAGCGAACGACCAGTTCAACTCGCAGTGTATCAGTAGATAGTGGCACGGTTTCTTTATTCAGAAAGATTCCTGAAACCGGATCGCCTAATTCGGTAATTCCAGATGTAGAGTGACCGCTGAGGATCCTACCCTTTTCAAATGATGTCTGGCGAGTTGTGCTGCATACAGGGCGCGTATCTTGCAGAAACAGGAGGTTTCGATCGGGGCTATTGAATTGGCCGGTACAGGGAAGAACTCGTTGTCCGCTTGCGGACTTCACTAATCAAACCAGTCGGTGATCCCCTACACGAGTGGGGTCGCATCGTCACCGAACCTACTTCCATATGTCTCAATGACTTTCGTAACGGTGACCTCATATGCATCGTACCACTCCATCCACCGCTGTTTCGCGCGTTTGTGGTCCGCATCCGCTCCAAACGACTCGATTGCGTCCAACGACTCCCAGTAGTGTTTCACTCGCCCACGAACAAGACGCTTCCACTCGGAGCATACAACGGTTAGCAACCAATGACTCGCTGACCCACGCCCAAGTCGGGTTTGGGTTCTGGCCACCCTCGCCGGGAACTTCACGCCTATCCTTTGCAACTGAGAACATTCCTATGAACCCCCCTCTAAATCGGGTCCGAGCGGGTCCCGTGGTGAGTATCTGATGACACGACACAATAGCCAGTCCGACAGGAATCGATTCGCAACCATCGCAGTCGGCGCAGCTGAAACCGAAACGCATCTTCACAGAGATGGAACGAACGACATCGTCCCGCCGATCCACCTTTCGACTACGTTCGAGTGGGCCAGCGGGGAGGACGCCAATGAACACGACTATTCGCGCGAGAGCAATCCGACGCGGGCAGCTCTTGAAGAGCAGTTAGCCCGCCTCGAAGGCGGCGAACATGGGTTGGCGTTCGCCTCCGGAATGGCTGCCACATCGACGACAATGCTGTCACTGGTCCCCCCGGGAGGCCACGTCGTCTCTTCGGATACCATCTATAGCGGAACCGAAAAACTGCTCACGGAACACATGGCCGGACATCTCGGCGTTGACATCGATTTTGTTGACGCCTGTGACCCCGACAACGTCGCCGATGCAGTCGACGCGGACACTGACTTGATCTGGGCAGAAACACCGTCGAATCCCTTGATTAGGTTGTGCGATATCCAAACGATAGCCGACATCGCTGATGACCATGATGCTCTGTTCGGTGTGGACAGTACCTTTGCGAGTCCGTACTACCAAGCCCCACTCGAACTGGGTGCTGACGTCGTCGTTCACAGCACCACCAAGTATCTCAACGGGCACTCCGACTCGATCGGTGGTGCCGTTATCACCGACGACAGTGGGGTTTTCGAGCAATTAGCGTTCACGCAGCGGGTTGGGCTTGGGAATATGCTTTCGCCGTTCGACTGCTACCTCGTTGCGCGAGGCATCAAGACGCTTCCCGCGCGGATGGAACATCACGAGAAGAACGCGATGGTAGTTGCCCGGTTCCTCGAAAGCCACGGCCGGGTCGCTCGTGTCCACTATCCGGGTCTTGAGAGCCACCCGCAACACGATCTTGCGAGTGAGCAGATGTCGGGGTACAGCGGGATGCTGTCCTTCGAGTTTGATGGTACACTCATCGAACTTGAGGCGTTCGTCGGGGGACTTGAGGTATTCACGCCGGGGGCTAGTCTTGGTGGGGCCGAGAGCCTTGTTGAGGTACCGTCACTAATGATCCCCGACGAGTTCAGTCGTAGTGAGGATTCAGCGGAGATTCCCGAGACGTTGGTCCGGGTATCCGTTGGCCTCGAAGACGCCGATGACCTCTGCGAAGACTTCCAGAAGGCGCTACCATAGGTACATGTTCCCCTTTCCTCCCGACTGTCCCGATCCGCAAGCGCGTCGATTGTCCACCAGATATGGCAGCCGACAGCGGGAATATGAATTGTATCTAAACGAGAGAGTGCAGATTATTCGAGCGGTTCGATTACGTCTCCGGGGCGAATCATCCCATCTTCGAGAATGTCCGTTCGGAGTCCACCTCGGTGAGTGAGTGCCTGCAATACGCCGTCCTGAGTGATGCGCTGAAGATGATTACAGGGTTCACACAGTCGATCTCCTCGGCAGATGACGTCACCGACTCGGAATCGTTGTCCAACGAGATGGTTGAGTGCGACATCACGGGTTTCGATGTTTCGTCGGTGTTCTCCCGGTGCGAGTTCGATTTCCGCTTCACGTTCGATTGCTGTTACAGCCTCTTGCTCGATCAACGTGAGGTCGTACCCATCATGGCGTTCCTCATCTGGCTCCCACTCGACAAAGGTTCCCGTCTCAATCTCGCTAAAGTAGCGATCACCTCGGAGTCCCTTTCCGGCAACTGCTTCAACGTCGGTCTGTTCTTCCATCTCCGCTTCGGCTTCAGGTGCGATAAAAATTCGTTCGACAGTGCCATTCCCGGTCATGTGTGCTATGCGCGTTTAGCACAGTATAAACACTCGGATGTGGGTATTGTTGACAAGTAACCCAGAGGTATGTCCGAAAATCATACTGGGTTGCTGGTTCATTGGCTACCGAGTGAAACAAACGAAGCCGCCCCGCTGAACTCATCCTCTGTATTCAGCAGGTCAATTTTGACAGTTCTTGCGGAGATCGAAGAGCGTTCCGGTAACTGTTTGCCCAGTACTGAACGGTAACTACGTGTGCGAAGTGACTGCTGGGGTTCCTACCAGTTTCAGGTGATGTCTGACGAGCCCTGCTGAATAGTGAGTATGTATTCATCATTCTGCACGGTATAAACCGAATTTAAGAAACCGGTTATTATAGATAGTCTACCCTTCGTGGTCACTCGCCACAGGTAGTGTGAACGAGAATGTCGTCCCCTCTCCAGGTACGGAGTCAATCCAGATGTCGCCGCCGTGACGTTCGACGATGCGCTCGCACAACGCGAGCCCGACCCCGGTACCGGAGTGTTCGTCTAGGGGGTGGAGGCTCTGAAATACCTCGAAGACGCGGTCGGTGTCTTTCGGCTCGATACCGATCCCCTCGTCGCTGACCGAGACAACCCATTTAGACCCGTTTCGTTCGGCTGAGATGTCCACCTTGGGCGGTTCATCGCCGCTGTACTCAATGGCGTTGTCCAGCAGGTTCTGGAACACTTGACGCAACTGCTCCTCGTCTCCGTCGACATGGGGCAGCGAGTCAGCGGTGATCTCAGCATCGGCCTCCTTGATCCGAACTTGAAGATCATCGCAGACGTCCGCGATGACGGCGTCCAGATCGACTGGCTCGAAGTTGTCACCCCGTGTCTCGACTCGTGAGTACTGAAGGAGCCCCTCGACCATGTTGCGCATTCGGTCAGCACCGTCGACCGCGAACTCGATGAAGTCTTGCGCGTCCTCGTCGAGGTCGTCAGCATAGCGATTTTCTAACAGCTGGAGGTAGCTCGAGACCATCCGTAGGGGTTCTTGGAGGTCGTGGGAGGCGGCGTAGGCGAATTGTTCGAGGCGTTCGTTGGATTCCTCGAGCTTGGCGATCAGTTCTTCGAGTCGCTGCTCGCGCTGTTTACGTTCGGTGATGTCTTGAGCCGCCCCGCGGAACGAGACAACCTTATCGTCGACGGTCTCCGGAGCCCCCTGAAGTCGAAGCCAGCGTATCTCATCGGTAGCTGCTGTCCGTAGCCGCACCTCGATATCAAAGGGGTTTCCGGAGGCGAGCGCGTCCTCAATGGCCTCCTCGACAATCGGCTTGTCCGCTTCGTGGTACATGTCGAGCGCCTCGTCCAGGGGCGGTTCCTCATCGGTGTGCACCTCCAGGAGTTCGAAGATGTGGTCAGTCCAGAACACGTCCTGGGTCTGCGGATCGATCTCCCAACCGCCAACGTCCGCGATGCGCTCAGTCCGCTCGAGCAAGTCGAGCGCCCGTTCAAGTTCGCGTTTGTGCTCCTTGCGCTCGGTGATATCTTGGGCGAAGCTCAATCCGGCGTATATCTCGCCGTCCGCATCCCGTAACGGCGTGGCCCACACCCGCCAGTCACGACCGACGACCTCGGTTTCGATAGTTCCGGTCTCGCCGTCTTCGATGGCAGTCCGGAACAACGGCTCGAGATCCGCCACGGCATCGTCGGGGTATAGCTCTGGCATTCGTGTCCCTTCGATTTCCTCTGCGCTGGGTGCGGGACCTCCCACTTTCTCCCCTGCCGCCAGCATGTACCGGAGGTCGTGGTCGTAGACGCCGACCGTCCCGTTCGGAAAGTTCTCGGCCAATGTGCGGTAGAGTCGCTCAGATTCTGCGAGTTGACGCTGGGCCTTCTTGCGCTCGGTAATGTCGCTCAGGGTGACGACTCCGCGAATCACCTCGCCAGTCTCGTCCCGGATCGGCATGCCCTCCGCTCGGATGATCCGTCGTTTGCCGTCAGTAGTATCGATCTCGAAGATGTCTGGCTCGGTCACCTCCTCACCATCGACTACGCGGGCCAGCGTCATCTCCTCCGGGGGGACCGGCTCGCCCGAATCAGCCCATCGAACTGGGTACTGGTCGTACTCCTCGATGGAGTCGGCGTCGAACACGTCCCCGCCCCAGATAGTGTGTGCGGTATCGTTGGCCTTGATTATCTCCCCGTTAGCCTCCGCGACGACGACACCGACCGGGAGCACTTCGAACAGAGTCTCGAACTGTTCCTTATTTCGATTGAGTTCGCGTTCGCGATCCTTGCGCTCGGTGGCATCCCAGACGACGAGCATACCGGCGAACACCTCGTCTGTGGCGTCCCTAACCGGGAGAGCGTGTGCGTGGAGGTGTCGGCTCTCGAATTCGATCTCGAAGGTATCGGTCTCTCCCTCGAGTGCGCCCTGAAAGTATGGCTCGATTTGTTCGACGAGGCTGTCCGGATGGAGTTCGTGGATGGTGCTCCCGATTCGGTTCTCCGGCTCCATATCGAGCGTATTCAAAAGTTGTCCACCAACGGCGGTGTACTGCATGTCCTCGTCGAACATTCCCACCGATCCATTCGGGAAGTTCTCGACGAGCGTCCGGTACCGACGCTCGCTCTTCTCGAGTTTGCGCTCGTTTTCGCGTTGCTCAGTCACATCCTCGAACGCGAATACGGCCTGTTCCAGTTCATCGTCTTCGTTCCGTTGCGGGGCGCCGTTGACTGACACCCACACGCGCTCACCGGAGGGCTTGCGAAGGCCGAGGACCTGATCATAGATCGCCTCTTCCTTCGTGACCACGCGGTCGAACGGTGCTTCCCCGGTCTCAAGCGGCTCACCGTTCTCGTTGACGAGATCCCAACGAGGGTCGTCGTGAGAGAAACCACCGAGCTCGTCGCGGGAGCGACCGTATATCTCCTCGGCGTGCTCATTGGCGAAGGTCACCTCGCCATCGGCGTCGACGACTGCGATTCCAACGGGACTGGTCTCGACGATTCCTTTGACGAGATCGCGTTCCTGTCGGAGTTCGCGTTCCGCCTGCTTGCGCTCGGTGATGTCGCGCACAATCCCTATGGACCCCTGCAACGTTCTGTCCTCAACGAGGAGGTGCATCTCCAACTCGCACGGGATCGTGTCGCCGTCAACCGTCAAGGCTGTGAACTCGATAGCCTCGTTCTGGCGGTCGTCAGTGAGCTGCCGGTCAATCTCGTGCTGGATACGACTGACCTCCTCGTCGATTAGCACGAGTGACGCGTGCTCGCCGAGGAGATCCTCTCGAGAGTAGCCGGTTAATTCAACAATGGTGTCGTTAACCGCGATGAACCGCCCCTCGGCGTCAAGCTGATAGATGCCATCGTCGATCATATTAACGAGCGTGGCATAGTGATCGAGTGCACGTTCGCCGGCAGCGTCCGCCCAAAATCCGCCCCCTGGAGACCCTGCTTGATCGCTCATATGAACTATGGTGAATCCCAGATTGGATAAGTTCGTCGTGTACTGATCGAGTTTGGAACCGCTCTTGGATTAGATACCGTGAGATGACGGGTTGCTCTCTCGTTTTGGGTTTCAGGCATCAGTCTTGCGCTTGGTGAGCGGGTCTCCTGAGGGCACCGTTGTCGGAGCCACTGAGCTAAACTCATTCTCTGGGCCTTGTTTGAACGCGTAATTTCACAGGTGTGAGTCCTCGATGGCGCGTTCGATGTTGCGGACGGCTGATTTCATGACAAGTTCACGGAATTGGCCGAACCAGGTTCTCGACCAGAGCGTATCACCGTATCTGCGTCGGAGCCCGAAAAACACCGATTCAGCGTTCGAACGCTGGTGATACGCCCGATCCTTGATGAGTGAATTTCTCGCCCAACCCCGCAACCCAGGATCTCGTTTCGGAATCAGTGGTATGATACTTTCCGCACGCAACCTCGTACGAAGCTCCTCCCAGTCGTAGCCCTTATCGGCAGCGACAGTCGTCAATTCGTCTAAATTCCGCACTAACACCTGCCAGCCGACCTGTGTATCATGCGGTTGTTTCATCGAACAATGTATGTCGATAATCGCACTGGTTTCACAATCGATGAGCAGCGTCGTCTTCACTGCCTCGAACGTATAGTCCGTCCGTTTTGCGTAGTGCTGGCTGGCCTGAACGCGATCGACGCCGGTTGCGTCGATTGCTTGGATATCACCGAGTTCGTACAAGTCAACCGAAGAATCAAGAATTGCTCGCCACCGCTTCATCGGGATTTCTTGTTTTCGTGTACAAACAGTCGAGAAGTGCGGCAACGTCTCAGCCGTCAGCTCAAGCATTTTCGCAACTCGCGGCATCTCTTTAAGGACATCGAGCAGTTTCCTGTAGGGATGTCCGAGATACTCTTTCAACCCCTGAACGGCGAGAATTACCCAATCAGCGTATCCGTCCTTGCCCGGACGATAGGCCGGTTCAGGATCTCCAGCGACGGCTTTTTGAGCAAGCGATACAACGGTTTTCGTGAAGCGGGCGGTCTTGGTTTGCACACCCAACTCGTCCCGCTTCATTTCCTAGTAGATTTGGCATTTCCCTGGATCTACTAGCACGACGATACTAATACGATCGGCTCTACACAGCTGAAGTTTGAGCGTCTAAACAAGGCCCATTCTCTGTATTCAGTACACCATTTCTGGCATCCTTCTGAGAGGTTGGTAATCACTCTGGTAACTCCTTCACCTGTACTGAACGCGGGTTTCCTGCCCACCTCTGAATTAAGAAATCGTATTACCAACTACTGTTATCGATTGAACGTTCCATCCGGAGCGGGGGTGATCCCAGTTCGGATCTCGAGGTCGACACGTCTGAGATGCTTGCACCCACCAGTGGGCTGGCGTTGTTCACAATCAGGACAGGTACACGTCTCCGTCTCAACGTCGACTTCGTAGGTGTTCCCGCTCTCGCTGACAACCTCGTAGATCGAGCCCACCCTAGCGAACCGGACGTCCATCTCCTCGCTCAATGCACGCCGGGTTCGCGAATCCTCGATCGAGTAGCCACCGGCCTCGAGTGGGGTCGGTGGATCTGGTGTTTCACAGTGGTCGATGAACTGGCTACGACGATTTCGCTCCTGGCCGCAGTTCCGGCAGCGCCAGTACCGTGTGCGGTACTCACAACCATCGGTGAGGTCGATCTCGTACGGTGTTGGATCTGTACCTGGCAGCCACTCGTCGATGGCGACGAGTTCGTGCCTTTTCAGTTGAGCGACGTCGCCGGAATAGCGTCGCTCTCGGTCACTGGTGTCGTTGCAATCATGGTGGTGGTCCTGGTGTTGCTCGCGATGGATCGGTCGATCTGTACTCATGGGTACTCTCGAGGCACACATTGTCGCGCCTCACCCATCAGGCGCGAAAAAACGATTATCGAGAGCGAGTTGTTGGTGGAGGAGAGCAGTTTCTGACTGGAACGAGCGGTCTCCGTTCCTTCAGATTCGCTCCTCAAGCGATCAGTTCCGGACGGCAAGTCCTTCGTCGAGGACTCGAGTGGGGGCACCCAGACGATGACGATCGATGCGCCGGAAGCGGCCGGCTTCGAAGCAGGGGCGTATCTCATCCAGAACTGACAGTTGTCGTTCACCGGCTACCAGGGCGAACGCTGGTGTGTCGAACTCGAACTTACAGAAGAGTAGCTTCCCGAACTCGGCGGGATCTGAATGGATCAGGAGGACAGTTCCAACACACTTGGAATCGGAGCGGGATTGATATAGGACCGGACGAACATATTCACTGTCGCGTTCCCACCGCGCGACACGATCCAAACAGCACCCAACCCTGGACCTTGTCCTTATTCCGTCCGGCGGCCATCCCCCTGCGCCCATCCGGGCGGCCTTTTGAGGTTTCTCGAGGCGATTATACGCTTAGCGATAGTTACCCGATCTCGAGCGCGTCGACGGCTTCGGCAGGTCCAACATCGTGATCGACGAGGCGATCGGCGGCCAGCTGCTAGGCGTGCTCGGCGAGTTCGGAATCGGCATCCTCGTCGTGAACGCTGAACTCGGTCAGTTCGACGGCGATCAAGAGACCTTCGCGACGATTGGTGGGGGACATCGCCGGCGTTGGCCGCGGCTCCGTATATAAATTCTCGCGTCGCAGAAACGCCGACAGGGGATGTCAGCGTTGAGCCCCCATCCAACGTCAATGGGTATCGACTTGGGTGGGTCCGAGATCAGGTTTGACAATTTGGCTATTGGCTTCACGTCGGAACGTGATCCGATCTCGGAAGACGAGGGACCGTATGTCTCGGGTCGGGCGGATTCTGTCGGGCAACGACTAGAACCCATTCCCCCTCGTCATCATCATCTCGGGTCCGTTCTCGAATAACTCTATTGGCTGGATATGTTGGTAACAACGATGTTACCAGCGGATGAACGGAAGAGAAGCCTCGTTTACTTATCGGTCGATCCGTCGTTGTCGTCCTCGTCCAAGTGCCGTTCTTCCTGGGCGATGTCGGTAGCCGGCCAGTCCTCCCGTTGATACTCCCCGGCGTGTTCGGTGTTGACGTGCTCGAGGAGCGCAGCTGCGCCACCAGCCGTAAAGTCGTAGTCGTCGGGCGATGAACGCTCGTAGATCCGAATGCTGGAATGGCAGTCTGAGTCAGTCATCCTTGAGTAGTTCGTCGCGGGCCTGCTTGAGGTCCTGGAACCATCCAGACGCCCCACCGGTATCGGGGCGGCCCTTGCGGTCCCGTAGAATCGGACGTGAAACTGATACGTACAATTCGGTAACTACAGATGCGTATTGTTCGTCCATGGATACGACCGCCCTGGCTTCCTCTTAGCCGCGTAGTCACGCACCTCACCAATCAAGGAGTTTCTCACCGGCCAAAGGGGCGATAACGGCCCCACCGACGGCGATCGCGGAGCCGAAAAACGTGGCCAGTAGTGGCGGTTCGACAGCATACATCAGCGCGAAGAAACCGCCTGCCAATCCGAACACAACGAATCCAGCAGCTGCCTCTCGGCGGTTTGACGGGTGAGCGGGCGTTGAATCGGCGATGCCACGCCAGACGAGCCACCCGCCGACGCCACTTCCGAGCGCGGCCACGCTCTCGAAGGTGGCTCCCTGGATTAGTCCCAGGGCGCCAGCACCGACCGCGATGAGGAGTACTCGAGCAGGGGCAGTACCTCGATCGGCGATCACGTAGAGCACACCCAGCACCACCACTCCGAAACCGACCCCGACTACGACATCAACGAGATAGTGGACGCCCAAGATAAGTCGTGAGAGCGAGACGAGACCGACGACGGCTGCGACTCCGAGCCACCCCGGCGAAAATTTGTCTTCGAAGACGACGAGTGCGAACCCACCCCAGACGATCGTACTCCCGAAGGCGTGGCCACTCGGAAATCCGGGGCCCGACCCAGTCGCGATCGAAGCTAACACGCCCTGGAAGACGGCTGGAAGCCACGCAATGACGGGTGGCTCACCCGCTCCCGGGGGCCGAGGGAGCAGAAAGAAATGCTTGAGCACCCCGATGAGAGCCACGTACGTGAGTAGGAGACCGAGCACAAACAGGCCACGCCGCCGATCGATCCCCCACCGCGGAAACTGATCGCCGGCGACGTACAGAAGACCCCCCAACAGGAAGAGAAACCAAACGTCGCCGAGCTGGGTTAGTAGAGCGAAGACTATAAGAACGGGTTCTGACGCTGACTCGTGAAGCACCTCGGCCAGCCCGAGACCACGGTCACCTCCGAACATACTCGTACGAGAATATATCGGCTTCAGTTCCGTTAAGACCTTGGTCTGTACTGATCGATATGCGCTTCGTCTGTACTGACCGCTAATCACAATTGACTGTCCGGCTCTGTCTGTGTTCTCAGACGCAGCGCTTTCGGTAACTTCAGCTGCGAACTCAACGGTAGACTGGTATCAGAACACGGAGAAGCTATTCACCCGCTATTAGAAATTAGTGGGAGCGATGGCCTCAGACGCTCCCAAGACTCCAACCACTTGTGGAGGCCGCCAATGCATTATATGCTGTTACAGAACATAAATCACCTGTACTTACTACTTTCACCAGTACGAGGCCGATATCACTCCAAAATCCCTACTTCGGGTCGGCAATTCCTGGTTAGAATCTGAAATTTATAAACGGAAAATTCAGAGGCAAGGTGAAGCCTTATCAGGAAAGTCCTGATAAATCACACTACGAAAAATGGCCGCTCTTACGGAGTTTATAGAGTGCCGTGGCTGCAGGTTTGTTCTTCTTGCTGAAGATTCTCCTGAGCCAGAACCTATGAGAGTGGATTCTTGCCCAGACTGTGGCGGCACTGATTTCGAATTTACTGGTAGGTAGGTTACCTGTACTTGCCGTTCGGTCATAGTCCAATCTCTTCCCTCCTAAGCAGACTTGACAACAATCATTATCGAGGTTCCATCCTCTCCTACTAGTGGAGCAGCACCGTTGTACTGTCCCAAATCGGCCAGTCTTACTTTCCGCTAGCGCGGCGTGCGTTCTGCGCGCCGCGCAATTGCCCTGCCCCCTTAGGGGCACCTACCGTAGGGGTACTCGACAACCCCGATACCCGAACGAACCGTTGAACGGCCAAATTTTCACGCGTCAGATGCTGTTTCAGCGGTTTAGCTTCGTGATTGAGTCGAATCCATCGACGTACTGGTCTTTCCACTCGCGTCGGGCCCTAAGCTCGCGCTGGCCGCGGGCAGTGATCGTGTAGTAGTTCGTTCGCTTATCGAGTTCACCTTTCTCGACGAGGCCCTTGTCGACGACCTCGTCGAGATTGGGATACAGCCGACCGTGATGAATCTCTGTCTCGTAGTACTTCTCGAGTTCGTCTTTGATCGCAAGCCCGTGGGGCTCGTCTTGGCCGGCGATCGCATACAAGACATCACGCTGAAAGGCAGTCAAATCGTACATATCGAAATTATTGAGTATAGTGCTATAAGCGTTCCGAGAACTGGTGAAAGAAAACGCGCTTCAGGGATAATTGATCTGTACCGTTGCGGAATGATCGTTGAGGTACCGCGCGAGTTCGGCGGCGTTGGTTTCGTGATGATCCATTCGAAGTGGGAACGTCCGGAGACCACGGAGGGTGAGATAACAGTCGAACGGAGCAAGCGTTCCACCGAGGTTGTAAGCCTGTGTGTGCCGCACCGAATCTGCTATTTCATCGTCGTCAGTCAGGATAGCACCCCCATCGAATCGCTATGGCCGTTCAGATACTTCGTTGTACTGTGGATGACGACGTCAGCCCCGTGCTCGAGCGGTCGCTGGAAGTATGGTGTTGCAAACGTGTTATCGACAACGTACGTCGCACCGACGTCCGCTGCGATCACGCCTACGGCTTCGAGGTCGCAAAGCTGTAGTAACGGATTGGTCGGTAATTCCATCCAAACCAACGCGTATCTTCGGTAACTGCCGCGGCGACGGCATCCGTATCCGTCGCATCCACGTAGTCGAGTGTAACGTCGAGTGAATCGACGAGCAGATCCTCGAAGAGCAACCGCCGCCCGCCGTAGATTCCGTCGAAGGCGACGACGTGATCTTCGGCCTCGACGACTGACAGGCAGGTCGCTGCCATCGCAGCGGTTCCGGACGCACATGCAATTGCATGTTCAGCCACACACCTCGGCGAGCCGGTCCTCAAGGACGTCACGCGTGGGGTTTCCGAAGTGGGTGTACTTGTAGCCGTGATTCGAGTCATTAGGACTGTGCATATCGTGGGTCGTTGAAAGGTGGATCGGCGAGACGACGTCGCCGGCATTGGTCGCACCGATGTTAGTCCAATTGAAGTGGGTACCATGTTTCGGGTGGTTATCTGGATCCACCATATGATTACACGAGTCGACTATCCGCGTATTCAAAAACGAAGCGTAATGATCATACGAGAACCCGATCAGCCCTAAGTCGAACAATGCTCACGACCGGCTCCAGCTACACGGTGGTGTCGCCCAACTTCGTGCGAGGCCGGCACAGCATTCAAAGTCAGCCTCTCCATAGGGTATACGAGGCTTTCCGTGCATAATCCAACCAGAATACAGTGGAGGAGGGGCTTGACGTCATTGATAATTTCCGTCCTTCGCTTCCTGGTTCATAGCAACCTTTTCATCTCACTGGCGACGGTCAGTGTCGCCGTCACGACGATCTTTCTTGCGAATCTTCCGCTTGAGCCGCTGCCACTGTTTATCGTTTTCGCGGCTACGATGTTCGTCTATACAGTCAATCGGTTCACTGACATCGAGGAGGACAAGCAGAATGTCCCCCAGCGTGCAGCGTTTACGAAGCGGTACGGTCGGTACTGGCTGGTCACCGGTATTGCGCTCTACATCGCCGCTGTCGGCGTTGCGATTACGCTCGGCCTGTCTGGGGCTGCATACCTATTCCTACCGCTGGTGGTCGTCCTACTGTATTCTGTCGGCGGCGTCAAACGACTATTTTTCGTGAAAAATCTCGTTGTCGGTCTCGCCTGGGGCACGATCCCATTGGGCGTCGGTTACTATTACGGCCAACTCCGCTCACTCGAGGTTCTGTTTCTGTTCGTCTATATCACGACTATGATCACGATCGCTGCAGTGATCTTCGACATAAAAGACATTGAGGGGGACCACGCAGAGGGAATTTTGACAGTCCCCAACCGCTTCGGTCCGGGGTGGGCCCGTATCAGTTCTTTGGTTGCCACAGGCGTTATCGCCGCTGCAGTCGTCCTCCTCATAGCAGCTGGCATGCTCCCGCGACGGTACCTAGTTGTACTCGCGATGAACGCATACGTCAGTATGTATATCCCTTTCGCAACGTCGGACCGCGGCCCATTATACTACGGGTTTGTCGTCGACGGCGAACATGTATTCCTTATGGTCATCGTGTTGTTAACCGAGTGGCTCGTCTGGTAGGATGTTTCAATCTTTTAGGAGTGGAAACGGTACCAAGTACGACAGACCAACACAAGATCATAATAATGGAGTGTGTAGCCCATGGATCTGACGGATAACCTCGTCGGGCTGCTCGAGGGCGAGTCACACTATACGAATTCATAACGTTTCCGAGAAGGTTAACTGCAGAGACCAGTCTTATTGTACAGCCGGCCGACAATATGACTATGGCGACTGGTCTCGAGTACCCTTGGTGGCTCCGGATCACGCATTGGTTCAACTTCTTTTTCACCATCCTGTTGTTCCGAAGTGGGTACAAGATCCTCATGAGCCACCCGAAATTCTACTGGAGCGACGACGTCCTCCACTATTATCCCAGCAGCGCGGACATCTGAAATCTACACCCTTGTTTTGCTGTTGACACTCACCATTTGACCGAAACTATGGTGAACCAGTGGTCTCGATCGCACCGAACGTCGTCCGCAACAGCGCGCGTCCCGACGCTCTGATCGCACCGAGGAGCGTAAGCGCCCAGACAACCAGCGCAAACCATCCCCAGAACTCGGGCACGATTCGGAGCGCACTGAACGTCTGGATCCCGGCGAGATTCAACGTACAAGCAGTATACATCCCCATCGGGAAGACTCGTCCCCACGCCGCCGGATCGTACACGTGCAGGCGTTGACCGAACGCCAGCCGCGACCAAGGAACGAGGACAACCCATACCGGTGGACTGTCCTCGATGTCACCGGTGAGGAACTTCCAGATGTCAATGACGAGCAACAACGGAATCCACCACGACGCAATCGCCCACGCGAGGAACGTAACGCCGAGAATCACCGGCACATACGGTTCCCAAGCGGCGACCGACTCGAGGCGTGGCCCGAGCGTCGACCCAGCCAGCGTCGTGATTGCCGCTGCCCCCATCGTGATCCAGTACGGACCCGTCCAGTCCGCCGGACGGACACTCCCCTCGAGAAGCCGGTAGGTCACAACCGTGACGATAACGAAATAGAGCACATACCCTGCGCCGAAGTAGCCCATACTCAACAGGACGATATCAGCCGCGTACGACGGGAGCTCGGTCGAGAGTAACCCACCCAGAACCGCAAGCGACTGCATGCAGACGATAACCAGGAGGAAGGCACCGTCAATGCGTTCACTCACGGCCGATTTCCGGGTGCCGATGAACTCCGTCGTGAACAAGTAATAGAGCAGAAGCGGTGTTGCGACGACAGTCGTCAGCCACAGGATAGTCGCAATTCCAATCGCCTCGAAGAACAGGATGAGCTGTACACCGACAGTATTGGTCCCAACGATAAACGTGAGTGCCCCCCAGTGGCGCTCACGATCGCGGAGTTCAGCAACGATACGCCCTGGAAATAGTGCTACTTTGAATGCAAATAGGCCGATCAGGAGTATGTAGCAGACGAGATTGAACACCGCGAACGGCCATGAGATCGTCTCGATCCCTAGCTCGTGGAACGCGATGGAGATGATTCCCGTTGACATAACGAGCCCGAAGTACGCCGGATCGAGTTCACGGAGCGTCGTCGCGGGACTGCTCGTGGCCGACGAAGCGGATTCAGAAGCGTCGTTCCCAAAGTGGTCGTTGTTCCTCATACTATCAAATATTCGGTCGTATTTCACTCACTTGGCAGCAAAGAAGTGACTATCGTTCCTTACTAGGTCACCAACGTTTGAGAATTGAGACGCAGCTAACGTCCTCGTTCTTCATTCAAGTCCGAAATGTCTCGATCAACAGCTCCTGTCACAAGCGATGGCTATCCTCCCTCCACGCATTCACGGATAACTTTGAGTATCCTCTGCTTTCCGGGATAGTACATCCATATGTGTTAACCCTGTTATCGGAAAATCGATTATCCTCTTTCATGTACTGAAATTGATTAGTATACAGTTCAGAGAACATACATAGGTATCGTTCAGTACAGGTAGTGCATATATTGACAGTCATAGGAATAATCGAGAGTAGACTACCGGGTGAGATACAATACACTCGTCGTTGAACAGGAGCTATGGCCCCGTCACATGTTCTTGTTCCACTGGATGGTTCGCCCTTGGCTGAGGATGCTCTCGAACATGCCCTTGAGGTATTCGACTGTAAGATTACCGTCTTGAATGTCGTGACACCACTTGATACACACATGAGTGAAGGAGGCGTTTTAGAAGTAGAGGATTCCCGGCTCGATGAAGCCTATACCCGAGCTGATCGACTGATTGAGCGCGCTCGTAGTCAGAGTGAGGCTGTGAATCGATCAATCGAAACAGCAGTCGAAACTGGTGAACCGGCAGACTCGATTCTCACCTATATTGATACAAGTAACATTGATCATGTCGTAATGGGTGGTCATGGGGGGCCAAAACCCGGTCCACTACACAGGCTGCTTGGTACCGTTGCAACTACAGTTGTCAGCAAAGCCCCGCTGTCGGTAACTGTAGTTCGATAAGGTGGCTTCATTCCGTACTGAGTTCGTGAAGTGGAGAATTACCTAACTCGAACTCGCCCGTGACTCAACAAGCGTAGCACTGGAGACTAAATATGGTGTTATACGCGAGGAGGCTGATATTCGCGTTCTCACAGGAGAGGCAGTATATTCAGTCGTGTAGCTTTTACGCCATATAACTAAGAAAGTTGGTTGGGAAAATAATTTTCCTATCTAACTCTGCACCTCGTGGGCTTGGCTCTGCTCATACCTGTAGTGAGCAGGTCGCTGCGTTTCGCTTTACCCCATCTTGGAGAGATTACGCTGATCAGTGCAGGCGAGCCAGCTGCCGGATCAGCTATTGACTTCTCTAAAATCTACCAAAAGTCGTCTGTTGGATACAGCCGGCGATTGTAGCACGAGATTCGCCTCAATTTGTGAAGATGGAGATCGCTCAGTTCAAGTGAGACAGTTATCGTAGAGTAGTCTGAGAGTTCTGAGAGATGTACTACCCAAAATGATCACCAAAGAAATAACAAGGTAGGAAATTTTTCAGTCTTTAAAGAGTGATCAGTGCTCGTTGTCCCAAATGCGATGACGGGCTTGGAGAACAAATGGACAAATACGTCTCTGGGGGAGGACAATAGCAGACTTCGAGTGCACAGATTGTGGCCACGATTGGTCTCTTCCACTGTAATCCAACCGAATTCGTTTTTGTTCCTTCTAGGATCTGTTGGAATCATTGAGAAGATACACGTTTAGCCAGTAGTGTGACCGAATGCAGACTCCCCCGAAGTCACGGCTGCTCCGGTTTGTCGAGGAAGCATTTCAGTTAGCTCAACGTGCCGTGGCTCGATACTCCTCGAAGTTCTCGAAACAACGCTACACGCTCCATCAGCATATCGTTCTCCTCTGTCTCAAAGTTCGGAAGAACACAACGTATCGTACACTCCTCGACGAACTCATCGAGATGCCTCGTATTCGAAACGCGATCAACCTCACTGAACTTCCTGCCCAATCAACGCTGTGCAAAGCGTTCGATAGGCTTGATATGGCAGTCTGGCGAGTGCTACTCAATCTCTCTGTTTCACTGCTCCCGACTAACGGTATTGTGGGGATTGACGCCTCGGGGTTTGACCGCAATCACGCCTCGAAGCACTACACGTAACGGGCGAAGTTGACGATTCAGCAGCTGAAAGTCACGCTCTTAGTCGATACCAGAGCGAACGCTATCCTCAATTTCCACATTACAACGACCCGAAAACACGATACGCAGATCGCACCATCACTCATCAACCGCAACGCATCTGAAGTCGAAGTTCTACTTGGAGACAAGGGATACGATGATCAGCAGATTCGGGGGATGGCCCGCGAAAATTCGATTCGTCCGCTAATCAAACACCGTGAGTTCTCATCACTGCAGAAAGCATGGAACGCCCGACTGGATACTGAACTCTACGGCCAACGGAGCCAGAGCGAAACGGTGAACTCCCGTCTCAAGCGAAAATACGGTGCATTCGTCCGTTCACGACGCTGGTGGAAGCAGTTTCGTGAACTCGCCCTTGCGTGTATCGTCCACAATCTTGACCGAGCCATCTAATGACCAGTACAGAGGGTGAGTCTCCCAGCCCCATGAGTTATATAGTCTTCATTTGATATCTGACGTATGCCGGGACCGGTCTTCCTCGAAGGGCGAAGGTTGACGCTACGCACATTGGAACCGGAGGACTATGAGTTCGTAGCGCGCCATTTCACGAACCCGTCCATGCGACACGGCGGGTTCGAGGATATTCGCAACCCCATCACACCAAAGGACATCAAACAAAGAATTGAAGAAGCCGACGATTTTCATGCGTTTCTTGCCTATCGGGAGGAAACGCCCGTCGGGAGCGCGTACCTCATTGACGTCGATTTGGAGGGACGGAATGCTGAACTCGGGTATTGGATTACGCCGGACGAGCAGGGGAACGGGTATGCAACGGAAGCCGCCGAACTCTGTCTGGCACACGCCTTCGATGAACTAGGCCTGCACAAGGTCTGGGCGCGGACGGTCGAAGACAATGAGGGATCCAAACGAGTCTTGGAGAAGTTGGGTTTCCAGCAGGAAGGCGTACTTCGAGAGCATTGGTTAGGCTACGACAGATATGTCGATGAGTACCGATTCGGCCTCTTAGAATCTGAGCGATAAGCGCGCTGTATCTTACGAGGCTCTGTAAACTCGTCTTTGACCTGATAAAAATTTCCGTGGTCAATACGTACGCGTAGTGTACAGTAGATTTACGTGGATAAGTCCCTAAAGAAGAGGATTTCAACAGAGCCAAGCAGGTTTGTTCTCACGGCTGATTCATCGCAGACTGGTTGGAACTAATGGAGTCGGATTGCTGCATCCATCCTCTGTATCGGTCACGTCAATCCTGACAGTGGTTGAGTAGTTGGTGAAGGCGTTGCTGCATGCAGCGCGCGAATGTAGCATGGAATGACGCCCACTCAGAGGGCAGCCTAATCGCTTAGTACAGATAGTACAGTTACCGGTACAGGACTCTGCTTCTCTGGATGCCGTCAAAATCGGCCTGTTGAATACAGAGCGATAGTTGGGGGTTACTCTTCTGTTGCTTCGAATTCAATATCCTGTTTCTCACCGGCTAGCGCTACATGTCCATAGTTGAGTAGCCCGACAAAGACGACTCCGCCTACGATGTTGCCGGATGTCGTCCAGAGGAGAAAGTGGCTGTACTCACCGAGAGTGACATCCTGTCCTAAGAATATCGCGGAGAGGACTTCCGTCGTTCCGAGAATGCTGTGATGGAAGGGTCCCGAGCCGATGACCGCTGTGACGATAATTACGAAGAAAATTCGACTGACCGTGTCCCGGCTAGCCGCAGACAGCCACGTCACTAACCCCATTAGCCAGCCAGCAATCATCCCACTCAGGAAGATTACCCACCACGAGTATGGGAGCAATGCAGACGCTAATGTTCCGAAGGCGTCTGCGTTGATGATTCCCAATGGTGGGCCAACAAGAGTGATTAGACCAGCAAATAGCGCGCAGCCGACGAGATTTGCGACGAATGTGACGCTCCAGACGCGACATAGTTCGCCGATTGTCGCTCGTCCATCGAGTACCGGTAGAATGGCCATCGTTGAATGGGCGGTGAACAGTTCCGTTTGCCCGATGACGACGAACAAGAACGCAATCGAAGACACACCCCCTAACGTGACTTGCTGTACCAATTTTGATTCGAATCCCCCGGAAAAGGTCAGTGCCATCGCCATGAGTAAGGCACCGAAGCTCAGGTTGAGCCCTGCCGACAAGGCGGAGAGAAACACGCCTTTGGGAGGGCGATTAATCTCCTTAAGTGCACTTTCCATCTCCCGTTCAAGGATCTTTCTATACGAGAGTGAAGCGCCCTCCGGCTCATCAGACTCTGCGTCCATTTTCTGTTTAAATTGATTTCAGTGGGACG
This sequence comes from Natrinema sp. DC36, assembly GCF_020405225.1. Taxonomy (NCBI): domain Archaea; kingdom Methanobacteriati; phylum Methanobacteriota; class Halobacteria; order Halobacteriales; family Natrialbaceae; genus Natrinema; species Natrinema sp. DC36. The sequence continues at coordinate 17,204 of NZ_CP084473.1, read as the reverse complement.
GGCTTGAAGTTGGGTGTTTATGGAGTTAGCTGAGAAGCCCGAGAATAACCAACAAATCCATTTCTCACCGCGAGCTTCACGGAATGTTCTGAATAAAGGAACCTGCTACTATCTACTGATAAAATACAGAGCTAATCGAGATCTTCGCTTGTTTAGTCCCACGGTGATCGCCGCCACCGTGCCAACGGAGCAGCGGGAGATCCCACTTCAGTCAATAATCGCTGTCCACACCTCACGGTATTACTCGTCCAATTTCTGTGATTCCGTCGTGACCTGACCACTGATTCGCTGCTGTTCGTCTTCCGGGATGAAGGGGCCGAACGCTGCCGTTCGCTGGGCGATGAGCGCAATACGCACCACGTACGCGAGAAGGACCGAAAGCGGTACGAGAGAGACAGCGACGGTCGCGCTGAGGAAGACGACAATGATCGGGCGTGCAATCGTGAAACCGGGTATTTCTGGGGCGATAAAGATGCCGAGTGTGGTGACGATGACCGCCGGAAGTCCGGTGTACAGCATCATTCGCGACAGCTCTGCGAGTTCTCGCTGTATCCACAACGATTTGATATAATCGCGTGCGGCGTCGAGCTCCAAGAAGAGATCCCCTAATTCGTCGAGCGCCTCGATCGCGGTCTCCGAAAGCTCATTCTGGTACGTGGCATCGAGACGACGCGCCGTGTGGAGTTGCCACGAATCGTGATAATCAAGCAGGACGATCAGTGTATCGGTCAGCTCGAAACCGAGGTCTTCGAGATCGGCGCTGATGTTGTCGGTCTGTTCGGTGAGTGTTTCGGTATAGTCTCTGATCTCCTCTTGCAGTTGTTCGTTGGTGGCTTTCTCACCCGCCGCTTCGAGCTCCCCCGCTCGGTCGTTGATGGCGTTTGAAAATTGCAGGAAAAATTCTGACGCCTGTGGTGAACTCACGGAGACGTTCGTGGTATCCCCGATTTGCTGATGGACATCGAACGTTCCCTTCGTCCGGTCGTACAGATCATCGAGCGAGCCCAATTCCTGCGAGAGAACGATCTGATTGAGACCAACGGCGATGGCGATGAGCGTGAGGAGACCGCTCATCGTCCCGCTGAGAAACCAGACAGCCCGTTCCGAGACGGATAGCGAAATGAATCCGGTGAACCCGAACAGAAGAAAAATGGCGAAAACCAACCCAGTGATAGCGACGGTGATTCGGAATCGATCACCGGTAAGTAATATCCACCGCATCAGGCGGTCGGTCACCGAATCCACTGGCGAGATATTCTCTGATTCAGACACAGTGACTGCTACAGGGTGTCATTGGAAATAATCATGGTAGAATTACTGGCGTTCCGTCCCTTGTTCCACTGCTCACTGATAGCACGGAGCTACAGACATCACGGCTACCAGATAGGATGATTCGCGACCAGTACGCATCTGTACTGAACATGGGTTTCACAAACCACTCTAAATACAGAAACCGAATTACCAACCACTGGTAGGGAATTGGAGACGAAAATGGGAAGACAGCGGACTACGACCGGAGCCTCTGCTCATAGCGCGCGCCGGCGCGTTCGGTCGCCAGCAGGAGCTGGTGGGCGACGACGAGCACGCCAACGGTGAGGACGATCAGCGCCCCCTCGAACGGACCCGAGAGCAGGCCCAGCGAGACGATCAGCGTCGTCGCACAGGCCGGCGGGTGGCGGGTGTCGGTCACGAGCATCCCGCCCGCGGTCAGCGTCGTTGCGACGACGCCACTTGCGCCGAGCGCGAGAGCCTCGAGCGATCCGGGCTCAGCCGCAGCCGTGATCGAGGTCGTGACGCCGAGCGAGTGATAGGCCAGCAGGCCAGCGGCGACGCCGATGGCGTGGCCGCCGATCACCCGCCGCGGCGCAGTCGCGTCGCTGTCCTGAAACAGAGCGAGCACGAACGCCGAGGGCCCGAGACTCGGGAACAGCATCGGCAAGCCGGAGAGCCACGCCATCAGTGCCGTTGTCGAGATGAGAAGGCCGGTATGGAGTGTCGTCCCCAACTGATCGTCCATAGCAGACAGTGAGGGCTCGAGGCCAAAATATCGATGATTCGGCGTGCCGGGCGACGCGACCGAAATCGGACGCCGTCGCCTACGGGACGATCGTCACCGGCACCGTCGCCCGACGGGTGACTGCCTCCGCGACGCTGCCCAACAACATCCGGGAGACGCCGGATCGACCCTCGCTGCCCATCACGATCTGATCGATGTCGTTGGCGTCGGCGTACTCAAGGATCGCGTCCGCCGACGTGCCCTCGATGACGACCGTCCCAACGGACCGGTCGTGCTTGGCAGCGATTTCGCTCACGTCGGCGAAGAAGTCGGGCTTGTCAGCGTCATCCCCGTCGCTCGTCACCTGCGCGCGGCCGGCGTAGGCCGCCTCGAGGTCGTCGACCGCGTGGACGACGGTCACCTCGGCCGAAAATACCGCCAGCGTGTACTCGAGGGCCGCTCGCGCCGGCTCGGAGTCGTCCATCGGAACAAGTACGTGATCGGGACTGTCCATACTAGACCCTACGACCGAGGGGGCCTTCAGTCGTCGCCCGGAACCTCCGTTGACGTTCCGACTCCTTCTCGGTCCTCGATCGGTCGATCTGCCTCGTCGGTACGCGGTGATCCCGGAGCGAGCAGCGGCCGCGCTCACACTTTTCCGCCACTGTATTGATGTCGATACCATGACCACGGACGCGAACGCGACCGATCCTGACGAGGGCGAACGGATCGACGCGGTGGTAAGCCGGAGCGACCTCGTCCACGAACGGCTCCGCGAGTCGCCGGTCAAACGGTGGTTCCTGCTCGACGGAAACCGATACGTCATCACCGCGCTGTTCTCGCTGTTCGTCTTCACCACGTGTGCGAGCATCGGTTTCGCCGGGTACATCCCGGTCACCGATCCCGCCACCGCGACTACACTTGTCGCGGTGATCGTCGGCGGGACCCTTCCCTTCATCACGATCGTGCTCGCGATCAACCAGCTGGTGCTCTCCCAGGAATTGGGCTGGCCCGGCGACCTCTCCGACAGGTTCGAGCAGATGGCGACCTACCGGCGGAAGGTCGAATCGCTAACGGAGACGCCGGTCAGTCCGGCAGCCCCCGCTGACTTCCTCCAGCTACTCGTCGACACCGTCATTGATCGAACCGGGCAACTAGACCCGGCCACCGGTCGGCTGGCTGATCCGGACCGTACCGTCGTCAGGGAGTTCGTCAAAGCGGTTGAGTCCGAGGGCGAACTCGTCTCGGCGTCGCTCGAGGGGGCGGACTTCGGGACCTTCGATACGCTGTCGGCGGTGCTCGGCCACTTCAACGGAGCTCACCTGTACGCGGCCCGGAAGATCCGTGCACACTACGCCGACGACCTCTCGGCCGACAACCTCGAAACTCTCGACTCGCTCGTCGAGTTGCTCGGGCAGCTCGCGATCGCCCGCCAGACGTTCAAGACGCTGTACATGCAGTACGAACTCGCGCACCTCTCGAAGGTGCTGCTGGTCGTCGGCTTCCCGACGCTGCTAGGGGGTGGGATTTTCATGATGACGTATCCGACGATTATCGAGACTGCCGGGACACCGTCGATGCTCGTCCTCATCGTCAGCGGCGTCGTCACCTTCGTCTTCCTCCCGTTTACCGTCCTGGTGGTCTACACGTTCCGAATAGCCTCAATCGCGTCACGAACCGCCGACTTCGGCCCGTTCGTACCGCGCGTCGACTTTGAGGAGGCGATGGCCCTCAGGGACGACGAGGAATGACAAATTGAGCCGCTCTCTCGCTTGTCGACCGGTGTGTTCAAATTACAAGAGTATGAAAATAGATGGCAGTAAGACTGATCGCTTCTCCGTTACCTGTCTGACCTGTACTTACCGCGAACTTCACGGAACATTCTGAATAAAGGAACTGTGATACTTTCTACTGTTAAGTACTGATCGATCTGGAATCTACTAAGTAGTGGATAGTAAATGGAAATAAGGACGTGTGATCGTCCTCACTGGCGCGCCGGATCGAGAGCGACGCGAAGGGGTGTGTGCAAACCCTGTTGGGCAATCCGTCCTCTATTTCCGAATGTAATAGTCCTTGCGGCTAAATCCATATTTGAAGACTAATTCAACACAACTTGGCTTGATAATTGGACGTATGACAATATGTGTACGACTGATGAGACACTTTGTTTATTATATTGAACGGCCAGAACCAGTATAATGGGTATCGATGATAACGGATTTGATCCGGAGCTGGCATCGGTGTTCGAAGCAGGTGCAGCCTCGAGTATCCGTCGCACCCGCTTGCTCGATTCATACAGTTCGAGACCTGTGTGATCAGTTCAAGCCGTACTTCGCGAAGAGGACGCTACTATCAACGTGGCCTGGCCGTCGCCATGACGTGGCGATCACCTGATTAGCATTGTGTTTCTATAACCGTAACGTTGACCAAATCGGTTTGATAAATTTTGACAATAGCGACAAATATATGTTAGTTGACTCTGCTATAGATAATGCTGAATAGTATCAACGCGAGCGCGGTGACACCCACCCAGAAGAGGATGCTGCTGAAAAATAGGAGTTGAACAGCGACAAGCGCTCCAAAGGCAAGTAGCATCCGTAACAGCATGGAACCGTCAGCAGCAGCAGTATACGTAGTTCCAGCAACAAGCAACGCAAGTCCGATAGCAGCAACTATTGTTGTTAACCCGTGAGAATCTTGGATCGTAAGCCTTCCAATTCCAAACAGTATTCTCCCAACTACTCGCGTATCGTCTCGTAGTTAGTTGTTCGTACGCTGCCGCCACAGTCCGGGCAGTCGTCTGAACGCCGTCGCCAAACGTCGTCGTGTAGATGTCTCTCGTTGCCATCGATAACTCCGAAGAGGACAACTGATCAGCCCCTTCACCGCTTTTGGGGCGATAAACAGCGCCAGTCGATCAGATAGATCCCTCTCACATCGAAATTAGAGCGGCTTGCTTGAGCTCAGAGCTTAGTGAAAAAGATCTAAGATGGTTATCGGAAGCAAACCCGTTACCGTTGAGTCGGCGAATTGTGCCTCGACAATGGTCTTAGCGATTATCATTCCCAAAACGCTTCGATTCGATCGTCTAAGTCGCCGAGTACGTCCGAGAGTATATCTCGCCAGTCTTCTGCGTACTCTACATCGTCCCCAGGTGTCGCTGCATCTGGAGGTGGATGAAAATGCGAGCGGGTGTTGTGATCGTTTGGATGGCGGTCCCACCGACACTCCCAGTGGTCTTCAGTGTCGTATTGTTCGGAGTAGTGGATGTTAAAATCGTCTGTCTCATACCATCGGACCTGAAGATACGCACGTTCGATAGCAGTTGGAAAGTACCCCATGTCGTATTCTGCGACGACTGAACTCGGTGCGTACTCCGGCTGAAAGACGGTCTCTGCAAAGCGGTTGGTTCGTTCAAGATGCAGCCCGATTTGCTCGAGAATGTCGGTATCGATGCCACCGACCTCTGGGGCAGTATCGTCGTCAGCTGGCCGGCGTTCAGGCATCGACTTTGGCACCGCCACTCGAGGGATGGCCGTTCTGACGCGCTGTATCTAACAGCTCTGCACGTTGCTTGAGCGTTTTCCACTCACTCAGTGTTTCCCACACTTCTTCGACCGACGCTTCCTTGGTGCTCTCCATGAAAGACACGTCTTCCGGACTGTCGGCATCGAACTGGGCACGATATTCCTCGATTTGTTTCATCGTCTCTTTGAGTTCTTTGACGATCTCTGCCTCAGAATATTGGTCTCGGATTTGCTCAACTCTGCGCCACTGTAGATACGATTCGTTGCGTTCGTATCTCACAGGTCGCCCCGAAATCTCACGGGTCATTCCCATCGAGGTGAACCAGTCAAGGTAGTCCCTTGCAGTCTCAGTATCGCAGTCTGCTTGCTCTGCGATTTCGGACACTTTCGTCGGAGTCCGTAGCTGTAAAATAACACTGAGCAATCGTTCTCGTGTTGGGCCTCCCTTCAAGACCTCCTCAGGTGAGTCCCATTCGGTAAAATCAGGCGGACTCTCAGTTGAATCGCGAATGTCGCCGGGAGTATCAGTTAAGTCCATCAGTGCTCACCTACATCCAACTACGATATGATCGGCCATATATCTACCGCATGCTGAATTATTTCTGTTTCGTTCAGCGAGTCACGTCGTTCTCTATTCAGAACTATCGACGTATTTTCTTTCTCAACAGGAATCTCCAGCATGTTCTCACGTCCGCATCCAGTACTTAGTCAGTCTTCACGACGTGCTCCTGAGGTCACGTGTCCAGTAGTAGCTGGCCAACCGGGACTACACCTCGCACACAGCTGTAGCGAGCCCTCGAGATGGTCGAGTTCGACTCGGAACCGCGTGAGCCGGACGGAACTGCAGGTCCCACTGGAAGCCGGCGTGAAACGCCGGCGACGCCGCAATCGTGTCGACGACGAGCCCATAACCGTCACAGGTGAGTACATGCGCGAGCGGCTTGCGGGGGCGTTCGGGGGATGACTATGGGCTCGAGAGCTATCTACTCCTGTTCGACGTGTGGGTATCAGCGCAAGTTTTTTGAAAAACCGAAGGCCAAACGAGCTTACAACTACCTGCGAGAAAACGGTATTCTGGACATATTGAAAGCCAGGCTTATGCAGTCAGCGGTGCTCCTTCAACTCTGAAATGCTCGAAAACCTTGACCAAAGCAAATCCAACCGCCATCACGACGATGACTGAGACGATCGGTATGATCGCTGTTTCGGGCATCCCAGAGGAAATGAGGAAGAAGGACGCTGCTGTAGCAAGGAGTGCAGCGACCATCATCCCGTTCAGAGTTTCACTACTCAGCTTGAGCCACGTTGCGTCGGACACGTGCCGTCGCTTTCCCATATTCGAACGCATATTTCGACATTGGTCCGGCATATTATAAGTTCTCGGAGAACATTTTTTCTGTACAAAATCCATCATTCCCCGCAGTACTCCTCAATCCGGTCGGTCAACTCCGACAGGCGGGCCTGCAACTCGTCGACAGTGTTCTCCCGCGCCAGCTTGTTGACCCGCCGCCACTCGAAATAGTCGTCGTTGCGCTCGTATCTGACTGGCCGGCCCTCATGCCGAATGACGATGCTGAGGTCGGCATAGAAGGACAGGTCTGTCCGTGCCGACTCCCCCGAGCAGTCTGCCCGCTCGGCGATCTCGGCGGCCGTCATCGGCTCTCGAGCGTGTAACACCGCACCGTACACGCGCTGCTTCGTGTCCTCGCCTTCGAATGCTTTATCGAACGGGGGTGGGACGTCGCGACGGACATCGTCTGTCATACTCCTATCAACGAAATTGGAACACCTATTTCTTCCTCTGGGCAAAATATATCGCTCAAAGTCACTCCCCGTGCACCCCAACCATCTTCGACCCCACGCTCGCCGCCACCCACGCCATCCTGTTCTGGATTTCAATCGTCATGGTGAGGATCAATCCTCCTCGGCGTTGCTGTCTGCGTTGTGGCGGTCGTAGGGCAGTATCTGTTCGTCGCTGTCCCCGTCTCCGACAGGCGGCTGTCGAGAGAGGGGGACGTCTTCGTCAAACGTGTGTTCGTATACGTCTAGGAGTGGCATAATGATCAGTCTTGGAGAGCGTGTATTGCTTGTACACGCTTCCTCCATCCCTCTGAGGGAATGAGCAACACCACAGTCGATCGCGACCAGCGCGGTGCCGGCACACGGGACGAGTACGCGGTCGCCGGGTTCAGTATACGCTTGAATCTAGCCGAGCGCCGGTGCGAGCGGTTTCACCGTCCCTCAACCCCAGTCCTCACGCTGTCGACGGCAGGCACACCGGAGGGCGTGATATTTCCGTCCGGCGTAACCCTGCGGAACCGGCGCGGCGTCTTTCCAAATGAGGATGGTCGAGTACCCGCCACTCGAGCCGCACATCCCTGGCGTCGATCGGTCGGGCTCGCCGCCGTTGAGCGCAAGTCGTTCGAGGACCTGGCTGGATCGCTGGGATTGGGGCGCAAGAACTTCGAAGTTGAGGTTCAACGGGCAGGTAGCCTCATGGACTTCATAGTCGTCATTGAGCTGCCCCGGCACCTGGTCCAACACTACGTCGACGCTAGAGCCAAACGCTGACTCCTACTACTGTAACACATAAATCAAATCGATCATGTCGACCGTGGATTCGTGGCCGAAGCGGTACAACGTCGAATTTAATTGGTATTCAGACAAACAGAACGCCACAGTCGCCACTTACGATTACCTCTGTAAGTGGGGAACAGGAATACGCCTACTGCTTAGAGGGAAATATTAAATAGTTATACACGTTGAAATGGAAAATGCTAATAGAAAGAAAGACGTAGTGTAACCGAAATGATTTGGCATATATTAGCAGGAGTTGTGTTCATTTCATTGGGTTACATTTGGATAAAACATCCTCAGATTGTATTCCGTATTAGAAATTGGCCAGGAGTATCTAAGGAAATGGAAATGAAAAGTGGAGGTGTTCGAATGTATCAATTATTTGGTTATTTGCAGGTTCTAATTGGTGTTATAATCATCACTTTTTCTCTAGTCAGTTGAGTTGAAACTGGGTTGAAGATAGACCTACATCTGAAACCGCTCAATAAAAAAGTCACTAATAGTCTATTCAGTTCTTGGTGAAGGCCGATATTCCAATTGGCCATTCAGAGATAAACATCACTTCATCTACAGTACCTTGAGTACTTAATTCAGATTGATCCCCAACAACCTCCTGCTGTAGATTTGAAGGAAGAGTAGAGGGATCAACCATCTTTGTCTTGAATTTATCTGACTGTTCAATTTTATCAGGAGCTAGGGTAGTACTCGACCCATCAGCACTCAGGTTCGTTCTACTTGTACTCTGTAGTCCCACTATAGGCCCACTCAATTCATCAGAACCAAATGATACTTCGAAAGCTACCTCAGCACTAGAACCATTAATACCACTTTCTTTTCCTCTAGATATGACCTCCAGATGATCTGCATATGGATCATAATCCATCGGAACTTCAACTGTAAAGCGTTGACAATGGCTAGCCTTTTTCCAGTTTCCGATGATTGCCGATGTGTGGTTCATTGTCCATCCATCGCTTTTCTCTTGGAGATTATTGCTTACCTTTGTCATTTCCATAACATCGTCAAGGACAAGGAGGGTAGCAACAGCAGGATGTAACGCTCCTAGAGTGAGATCAAAGGGTATTTCAAACCAGTCAGGAACAAAATCGCCGTTATTTTTTGGGCCGACTCCGGAATAATCCTGACTTATTTTTGGAGAAATACGCCAATCACCACCTTGAAGGGTTGTCATTTCCCATGAAGTGCCACTAATATGGTCATTCATGACATCTCCACCGCTAGTAGTACCAACTTGGGTGGTAGTTAGTGCAAAGTCATGAACATACCGATCACCGACTGGATGAAGGGCGGCACCATACCACATTAAACTAGTTGACTGATTAAGAACGAATTGATGTGACGCCGTTGGATCACCAGTTGCGTCACGAACAAACCATTTTTTTGTGGCTGATCACCATCACTAACTTGTCCTGCTGTTATACCACTAAAAGCAACTGTACCGGCTATTCCTGTTCCAGCCAGTTGGAGAAATTTTCTTCGTCCAGCACTGCCACCGGCGGGGATATGGTCCTTAGCCATGACTTACAGACATAACTAATAGTATTTATGTTTTTCTTTTCATACCATCAGTTAAAAAACAGTTGTTATTAAATGATGACGAAGGCGCCGGAGGACGTAAACTGCGTCGTTTGTGCAGTAATCGAGTGCGTTCATTTACTTACGATAGTATTCATGGCCCGGAAACGGTACATCATCGTGCTCGGGATTGTCATGGAGATCGGTGGTCCGAAGTTCTTCGCTGATGCGTGTGGTAAAACCCTGAATCAAGACGTTCTCCGCTAGAATATCTGCAGTATCTGGCCGGCGAGATCGCCGGCCAGCACCCACGCTCGAGCCGCCCGTTCGGGTTGGACGTCCATTCGATCCGCGTGGTATTCGACGAACGCCTCGACGACGAGCAAGTCTTCTTGTGGAGTTCGCATCGGCGGGGTTGGGCTCGGCTTCCGATAAAAACTACATGAACCCGATTTTGCTCCGGGGAAGTGAGTTTAGAATGAATATGCCAAGTGCAACCACGCCGAGAAAAAGAGTTCCAATTGCGAGGAGTAAGACAATATCCGAGGTCCGCCCTAAAAGCACGTAGCGTCCAATATTTGCCAGCAACAACAATAGCGAGAGTAGTAACAGAACAAATGTGGCACCTAACTGAATCGACGAATACGGAAGGATCGTCTTGGAGGTTATGCCGTCCTCAGACTCGGTAGTTGAGAGAGTTTCACCCTTCAGAACTCTCTGGTCCCCTGTCTGATTGTGGACAAAGCGGATCGACGCAAACATCACTGGAATTAGTACTCCGAGGAACTGGAGTAGTTGAATCGATAGCTCAACCATCCACTCCTACTCCTCGCCATCCTCGAGCCATTCATCCAGCTCGCCGAGCGCGCCGTCGACGACAATCAGTGACTCGTACTCGTCGGAACGGGTCAGTGACGACGTCTGCCGTCGCAGCGTCACGTAGAAGTGCGTCTCGGTCAGTGGGACGGTCTCGCCCGTGACGGCACAGACGGCCGACCCGTCGTGGTTGGTCGTTCGACGAGCCACTGTTGGGACCTGCCAGCCATCGCGATCGGGTGGCGAGCGACCGCGGAACTGTTGGGTTCGGAGCGTGGACATACGAGAGAGTCGGGACTCGAAGGGCGTAGTTCCATCGCCGAAAGCGGGCGGGGACCGTGGTTGCGTCGTCTCCCTGTTTGGCCGACCGTCCGGCCATGCAGAGTGTTCATGTCCCGTGGGATATCGGTTTGGGTGAAACTCAGTGGGTGAGAGAGATACTCACTCGCTCTCTCGATACTGGTCTCGCAGTTCCACGACGGCGTTCACGAGCGAGTTGTAAGTGATTTGGACGCCGTCCTCTCCCGCGCGGATGGACTCACTCGAAACGACGACGTTCTCGCCGTCTTTGTAGAACTCAATTCCCTCGGTGGTATCCAGCAACTCGAGGTCGTCGGTGTCGGGGATCTCGGACATACGCGATAGTCGGGGCTCTGTGGTCGTAGTTCCATCGCCGAAAGGGGGAACGGCGGATGCCGTGGTGTCCCTGGATGTCCCTTTTCGGCCGGTCGCCACGGCCGGCCGTGTGGGGACGCAATGCCATGTGTAATATCGCTTCGGGCGTGATTCAGTGGGTGAGAGTAGCTATTCTTCGTCCACAGTCGTTGCCCGGACGCCGTTGGCCGACCACTCAATATCGGGTTCATCAGCACCCTCAATTTCGATCGATTCGAACAGCGCTTTCAGCGCTGGGATATGAGATTTCGGAAATTCGTACTCGGTCTCAGCGACTGAGAACTCAATCATATCCTCCGCGCCGGGGTTGACGGTCGTTGAGTCGTCGGCCATACTAAAGGGTCACAACCGCGTACCAAAATACTGCTGCCGTCAGACTATCGCAGATCCACAGCCTCGAGATTGCAGTGCTCGAGTTCCTCGGGAATCGGCCCCTGAACGCCGGGAGTGATCGACTCGGTACTCGCCACCATATCAGCGGTGTGTACGAGCTGGTCGAGCGGCGTTTCGGGTTGCGTATCCGCGTACCACGCGCCCATGTGGCTCTCGACGGCGTCGGCCACCCGAACGTCGAGTTCCGAGTTGCGAATCACGCGCGCCATTCGGAGTTCGTGGTCTTGCGTCGATTTCGGTTCGGGATTTGCCGGGTCGCCGTTCTTTCGCTGGTCGTGGAGCACGACGGCCGCGTGTGCCAGCGGGACCTCCGATTTTTCGATGAGTCCCTGTTCGACGTAGGTATCCGCGAGTCGGTCCACGACAGTCGAGAGCATGAGCGTGTGCGCCCACAGCCCGCGCTCGCCGCGACAGGCGGGATGATGGTACCCGGATGAGCTTGCGGGGACCGTCCAAAAATAATCCGGCGCTTGACTCGAGATCGCAGTCGTGACCATCTTGGTGGCACTATCGTCGATAAGTTCCAGCGTCGGGAGTCGTCGCTTCGTCTCGTCGGCCGATAAGTCTGCCATAGAAACCAGTCCGAGAGGCTACTAGAAAATACTTCCCCCGACAGACAGCGTTTTCGCTAGTCTCGACCATCCGAGCGTGCCGCCTGTCGGGGATACACTTTTACATAAGATTCACATAGAATATACATAGGATTCGGGCCGCTCGCACACACGAGACGGCCGGAATCGGAGATTCAGACATGAGCACGGAATCGAAGCGAACCGGCGGCGTACAGCAACACACCGACGGCCCGATGCTGGCCGACTGTGGGGACGGCGAGGTCCTCTGGTGTCGAGATAGTGAGTCGGGCCTCGAGTGGTATTTCGAGGACTCCGACGGGCAGACGGTCAGATACCACGAACTGTTCGACTTCGAGTGCAGCGTGGTGCTGCGCGGGCAGGTCGGTCTGATTTGCTCGCACTCGTGCGTTGAAGTGGACGTGGTTGGTAAGTGGGAACTCGAGCGGGAGCGGGGTGAGATCGATGGGTGACAGCGCACACTCCTCGAGCGGTACTGTTCAGCCGTTTTTGTCTTCAGTTGTTCTGAATTCGAACCAGATCCCTGCTAATATAATCAGAAGCAAGACGCCAAGAGCTACGAATATCGCGTCTTCTGTTTGTCCGCCTATTGAGGCTTCCACGAAGCTGCCTATCAATCCTACCAAGAGGCCAATGAGGGCAGTAGCTGCGATTAACAGTATCACTAAGCGGTCACTGTATTCACCCATAGCGGGATGCACGCTTCTGCTCAAGATAAGCAACCAGCATGAAATCTCAGACCAATTCTCTGAACGCTCTGTTCGTTCACTTCATACGGGTACTGAACGCTCCGGGGGAAACGATGAGTAACGAACGCGGCAGCCACTGTGCCGAGTGTGGGGAGTATCACGAAGCCGACGGCGAGACCGCGGGCGTCTCCGGCGGCCGGTTCCTCTGTATCGACTGTACCGGCGAGCCCGTCGTATTCGTCGGTGAGTGTCTCGACTGCGAGTGGTCATACCGCAAGTCCGGCCGCTCGTCGGATCGCTACTCGGTGAAACAGCGCGTCCAACAGGAAAAGAACAGCCACGAAACGAGACTGGAGACCTTCGAGGACGAGAGTCACGAGACGGTCTGGCGGGAGGTCGAACCGAACGCCGCCGAACGTGAGAATCCGGTGCTCCCCGGTGGTTCGGTATGAGCGACGATCGCCGCTGTACCCGCTGTGGGAAATCCGTCGAAGACGAGAGTTACCTGTTCTGGGCGTTCAAAACCTGTCGCTCGTGTGCGGCGGATGCGAGCCCGGATCGGTGGGGCGACGGGCGAAGTGTCGGCGTCGGCACCTACCGGAAGTGGCGGTACTTCCCGCGCTGGCATATGACCCGGCACCCGGAGCTACCAGAGCACGTCCGCGCTCGGCATGAGGTGACAGCATGAGCGACGGCGAGACGAGCCACGGATCGAAGACAGTCATGATGCGAGCAGAGCAAACCGACGAGATCCGCGTCGAGACGCTTGGGGCCTGCGAGGTTCTCCAGCGGATTCCGACATACTACGGCCCGAAACTGCGAATCGAAGCGCTCGAGGGCGACGGTCAATACCTCCTGCATGCACCCGGTCCAAACGGCGAACTCCAGTTACTCGCGACCGACGCCACGCCACTCCGGCGCGTGCGTGCCGAACTCGTCACGACGAAACAGTACGATATCTGTCTCGAGTGTGGCGAGCCGTTGAAGACGGTCGAACACCGACGCCGGTCGTTCATCGGTGCCTGGGTGGGGCAGGGTGAGGCCTAATCATGTCGTCAACCGAATCCACGAACGAAAAGGGCGCACGGAACGAACGCGAGGCGGCCAATATCCTCGGTCGCGTCTACGGGAAAGGTAACGTCGATAAGGTCGACGCCTACTCGAATACCGACCCGCTCGGGTTCATCGACGTACTCGCCGCGAAAGATCCGTGGCCGGTTCGATTCGTTCAGGTGAAAACGAATCGGTTCCCGGCGGCGAAGAAGCGCAAGTACGCAGCGAAAGTCAAGCGCTACGGCGAGTCCGTCTGTGCGGAGGTGTGGGTCCGCGTCGATCGGGAAGGCTGGCGCTTCTACGAACTCCGCGACGGTGAATGGGTGTGCTATCTCGAAATGGATACCTGCGACCCCGAAGCGACGGTCGAAGCATTCCGCGAGGCCATCGGGTTCTACGGAGGTGACGCCTAAGATGTCCACCCAACACACGACCACCCACCGCGACCGTGAGACGACCGGCGAGCCGATGGACCGGGTGACCTTCCGCGAGACCGAGTCCCAACTCGAGCGCGTCGACGCCCTGGTCGACTCGGGCGAGTTCCCGAATCGAAGCGAAGCGATCCGCGCGGCGCTGGCACAGCTCGTGTCTGAGGAAACGCGGGGTGATTCCGATGCGTAGACGTGCGTTGCTCGCGACCGCGGGCACGGTCGCACTCGCGGGGTGTACGGCCAGCGGGGACGAGGGTGGCGACGAGATAGATATCACCGACTACACCGTGGCGGGCGTTGGCAACAGCGAGGTGTACCACGGCTTCGAGCTATTCGAGGCACAGATGCTCTGGTCAATTATACTCCAGACCTATCAGGGCCTACAACTAGGCATTCGATTCGATACGGACGCCGACTACGACCCGCTCAAGTATGAGGTGTTGTTACTCGATGGTCACGACCAAATCGCCGAGGGAGAATCCGACGACCGATTCATGGAAGAAGAGTACCCGGACCTCGTGACGTTCGAACTCTCACCCGACATGGTCAAAGACGGTGGGCCGTATCGCGTCGTCTCGAAAGACGATGCGGGCACTGTCGATGAGTTCGAACTCGAGATCGTGCAAGCAGGTGATTCGGATGGGAAGTAACGACCCACTCCATGATCGGACCGGGACGGCCTTTGCCTTCGGAATCGTCGGGTCGGCCTTCGGCGGGTCGGCCGTTGGTGCGGCCCTTGTCGGGCTTGGCGTCTACGACGTTCCCAACCCGTATTTCACCGCCGCCATCGGTGGCGCATTGATCGTCTTCGTTTCCGTGCTCGCCGGGTGGTATCTCCCGTCGGCGGGCGAGGTCGCCCGACAGTGGGAGGAACGGCAAGTGCTCGAGGACGGTGATTCGGAATGAGTCTCCACCGCCAGCCCGCCACGGCCCGCCAGCGGCTCGTCGAATCGTCTGGTACACCGTTCGTGCCGTCGGCAGACGTCCGTCCGGTCGTCGGCGTAATCGACGGCCGCAATCGGAACGACGAGATCGAACCGACAGCGTGGCGACTCGCTCTCGAGGCCGCGGCGGTGGCCGTCTACTTCGCAACGTCGACCGACCACGAGTGGTGGCTCGCCTACGATCGCGACGGCGAGTACGACGGTTACGACGGGCCGTATCACCTGTGGTCGACCTATCCGAGCGGGTCGTGGGACCATGTTGCGAACACCCGCGGGATGATGGATGCGAACCTCGAGAACGTCTACGGCGAGGACGACCGCGAACTGGAGTGTCAGATCCACCGGTCGCGGGTCGTGTGTCTCGAGGATGCGCCGGAGTTCGTTCGACGAGAAATCGACGGCGAGTGACTGTTCGTACCACATCCACCCTATACAGTTAATGCAAATGATCCAGTTGGTACAGATATGTATACAGGAACGGCCCTGCTAGACGGAATCGGTAATTTCGTCTCTCTTGACCTAGCTCCACAGCTGTTTTGCCTGTGGTTCCTTTTCTTCCTGTTCGTTGACTTACTTCGCAGAGGTGTTTTGCTGCCGGCCCCAAGCAGCAGGTTCAAAAGTAACCGATAGTCAGAAATCCGCGCCCCATTCGCGGAGGATCTTCTCGGCGTCGTCTAAGTTCTCCATCCCCGCGCGGTAGATCGCCTCTCGAGCGTCCAGCTTGTAGATGTCGTCGTCGAATCGGTCTTCGAGATCGCGGCGAGACTGTTTTTCTAACTCGTCGGTGTCCTCGTAGACGAACAGTTGATGCACGTCGTCGCGGTCGTCTTTGACCTTCTCGCGGCCGAGTATTCGCGGTAAGTCTGACCGGTCAAACTGTCTGGTATTACCGCCAGAGGGCGATTGATTTTCGTCGGTGCGATCCATCTGACTGTCGGACTGTTCGGGCGAGTCTGACTCGTCAGTCTGACTGTCGGTACTGTCTGACTCTGCTGTCTGTTCGTCCTCGTCGTCATTCGCGAACGGATCGGTTGTGCCTGATTTCATGCTGTAGCCTCGGTTGCGGCGAACTGTTCGGTGATGTACTCCGCTAGTTCGTCGAATTTCTCGATCGTCGGTTGCTCGTAGTCGCGGAGGTCGCGGTACGAATCGTTCTCTGCCAGCTCGTAGATCGATACCTGGTTGTCCCACGCTTCGCCGAGCATGGACCCACGTTCACCGATCGATACCGGCGCGATCGGGAGTCCTTCATCCTTGAGCGCATCGAGATACTTCTGGTTGATGTTCGTCCCACTGAGCTTATTCGGGACAGTTCCGATTACGCCCACGTCGATATCGCCGAGTTCGTCCTCGAACCCGTTGATTACGTCTCGCAATCCCTGAACGCTCCGCTCGCCTTTCGGGGACGGTTCGAACGGGATTAGGAGGTTGCCCGTCGCGTAGACGGCGTTGTACAAGTGCTGGCCCTCCGATGCGGGCGGGTCGATCATGATAACGTCGTACTCCGAGGGGACGCCAGCGTCGACGAGCACGCGCCGAAGTTGGCGTTCCTTTTCAAACTCGTATTCCGGGTCCGGGTTCGTGTCTTCCTCGAGTTCCTGGGCTTTGGATAGGAGGTCGTCGAGCGTCCCGAGCATATTGTGGCTCGGGATTACATCGACGCCTTCGCTCGATCGCACGAGATCGCCGAAGTCTCCCCGTGGCCGACCGATCATGTGCATCACGAGATTGTCCGCGTCGGCGCTTCCCTTGTCGTCGTCGAGTCCGAAGTGATGGGTCAATCCGCCGTCTTGTGGGTCCATGTCGATTACCAGCACCTTCTGGCCGCGGTTGACGTGTGCGCGAGAGAGGTTCGCGACGAGCGTCGTCTTGCCGACGCCGCCGGCCTCCGACCACACCGTGTAGGGTATCATACAGGCAGAGTGTCGGCCTATGCCTACATAAATACTCGGCAGACAGGCCAGTGTTACTGGCTGTGCT